>CAZVPK010000078.1:0-11307 GCA_964628505.1 uncultured Chthoniobacter sp. | reverse complement strand
ATGTCCTTTTTGGACCGCTACCTCACGCTGTGGATTTTCGTCGCCATGGCGGCGGGGGTGCTGGCGGGGAATTTTCTCATTCCCGATCCCGAGGCGTTTTTCGCGCCGGTGACGGTGGGGACGACGAACCTTCTCATCGCCGCCGGGCTCGTTCTCATGATGTATCCCCCGCTGGCCAAGGTGCGCTACGAGGAGATGCCGAAAGTTTTCACCAACCCCAAGATGCTGGGGTTGTCGCTGCTGCAGAATTGGGTGATCGGCCCGGTGTTGATGTTCGGGCTGGCGGTGGTTTTCCTGCGGGACCAGCCGGAATACATGGTCGGGCTGATCCTCGTGGGCATCGCCCGCTGCATCGCCATGGTGCTGGTCTGGAACCAGCTCGCCAAGGGCAGCAGCGAGTATTGCGCGGGATTGGTCGCGCTCAACAGCGTGTTCCAGATTTTGACGTTCGGGCTCTACGCATGGGTTTTCGCCACCTGGCTGCCGTCGCAACTCGGCATCGACCTCTCCGGCGTGCGGGGGATCGGGGGAACGACGCTGGCGGATGTCACCATCGGGCAGATTTTTTCCAGCGTGATGATCTATCTCGGCATTCCCTTCGCGGCGGGCGTGCTGAGCCGGGTGGTCCTCATTCCGCTGAAGGGGCGCGCTTGGTATGAGGAAAAATTCCTTCCCCGGATTTCGCCGGTCACACTGGTGGCGCTGCTTTTCACCATCGTGGTGATGTTCACTTTCAAGGGCGATGCGATTGTGAAATTGCCGCTCGATGTGCTGCGGATCGCTCTGCCGCTCGCGATCTACTTTGTTCTGATGTTCGCGGTGAGTTTCTTTCTCGGCCGGAAGGCGGGCGCGGACTACTCGCGCAGCGCGACGCTGGCGTTCACGGCGTCGGGGAACAATTTCGAGCTCGCGATCGCGGTGGCGATCGGTGTTTTCGGAATCGCCTCCGGCGTGGCGTTTGCGGCGGTGGTCGGCCCGCTCATCGAGGTGCCGGTGCTCATCGGTCTGGTGCATGTGGCGCTCTGGTGGCGGAGGAAATTTTTCCCGAGGGAGGTCATCGAGGAGGCCGACCGGGAGGGCGACGCGGCGCTTTCGGGGCCGGATCGCGCGTTTTTGAAAACCGACGCCTGCCGCGCCGTGCGACGGGCCATGGAAAGCACGAAGTCATGAAAACCCACAAACCCCGCGTCCTGATTCTTTGCACCGGCAACTCCTGCCGCAGCCACATGGCGGAGGGCATCCTGCGCGAGGCCGCGGGGGATTTGATCGAAGTCCACAGCGCGGGATCGAAGCCCGCGGGGTTCGTCCATCCGAAATCGATCGAGGCGCTCCGCGAAATCGGCATCGACATTTCGTCGCACACCTCGAAATCCATGAACGAGTTTCTCGACCGCGACATCGAGACGGTCATCACCGTCTGCGGGAATGCGGACCAGGCCTGTCCCGTTTTTCCCGGCCAGGTGAACCGGCATCATTGGCCGTTCGACGACCCGGCGCACGCCAGCGGTTCGGAGGAGGAGGTTCGGAGTGCGTTTCGACGGGTCCGCGATGAAATCGCCGCCGTCTTCCGGGCCTACGCCGCGGGACGGAGGGACCAATACAAGCAAGAGGACAGTCCCGCGTATTGACGCAAATCGGACAATAACACCAACCGCCGTTGGCTTTTGGACACCGAATAAAGAGACGGCTTTCGCGCGAAGGTCTCGGGGAGCGCGCCCGCTCTCCGATCCGCAGGCTCTACGAGCCGGAGGCCTTCGGGCGCACCGCCACGCGCCCTCGCGGGGCGATTGGAAAATCATCCCGCCATGGGACGCCCGAAATTCCCCATGTCGGGCGCGGGGCGGGCGGCGTTTTCCGCGGGCGATTTTTTGCGGGGACTGTGACCCTGAGAACCGATTTTCCCGCGACGAACTGGCGACTGGATTTTTGGGAAGGCGGAGGCGAGAGTTTGCGGATGACTCGCCTGCCCCCGGTTTTCTGGTTGGCAATCCTGATCGCGCTTTGGGCTTTTGCTTCCTTGATCGCCAGGGTGGTTTTGTGGATACGCGGAGCGGAGTGAGGGATTTTTTTGGGGTTGGGGTCTCGGCGGGATCATGGTTTCGTTGAGAGGGCGTTTACCCTCCGGCGATTTTTTCCATGAAGATTCTCAACTTCCATAGCTCCCCCTTGTCCGTCCCGCTTCTGGAGCCTTTTGTGATTGCGACGGCGACCATGACACACACGCGGGCCGCCCTGGTCGCGATCGAGGGGGAGGTCGGAGGGAGGCGGTTTACGGGAATCGGGGAGGCGGCCGCCCTGCCTCCTGTGACATCGGAGGACCAACCGGACATTCTGGAGGAATTGAACAAGGCGGCGCCGGAGATCGTCGGGCGGACGCTCGTTCGCGAAAGGCTGGAGGAGTTTTTTGGAGAGCTGGGACTGCGGCCCGTTGCGAGGGCGGGGGTCGAGTGCGCCATCCTCGATGCCCTGTCGCGGGCCGAGGGAATTCCGCTTCACTCGTTCCTGGGATCGGCCGGGGAACCCTGCCGGCTTGTGACCGACATCACGCTGCCGATCGGGGAACCCCGGCACTTGGCGGACCTCGCGGAAGGATACCGGTCGAAGGGGTTCGAAATCTTTAAAATCAAAGCGGGGAAATCCATCAGCCGAGACAGGGAGGTCTTGGAAGCGGTGGCCTCCCGGATTCCAGGGGCAAGAATCCGGCTGGATGCCAACGAGGGGTATCACGCGAAAGACGCGCTCGCCCTTTTGGAACATGCCGGGAAGCTGGACCTCGTTGTTGAATGCTTCGAGCAACCTTGCCCCCGGGAGGATTTGGCGGGAATGGCGGAGGTGACGGCCCGCGGCGGTGTTCCCGTCGTCGCCGACGAGTCCTGTCGATCGATCGCGGACCTGGAACGGTTGGCGGAGAGAAAAGCCGCGCACGGGGTCAATCTGAAGCTCGTCAAGCTGGGGGGGCTGGAGAACTCGCTCCGCATCGGTCGCCGGGCGCAGGCCCTGGGGCTTGCGCTCATGGCCGGAGCCATGGTCGAAACCAGGCTCGGCCTCACCGCGATGGCGCACCTGGTCACCGCCCTGGGAGGGGTCGAATGGCTTGATTTGGACACCGCTTTTCTTTTGGCCTCCGATCCCTTCCGAGGGGGCTATGAGGCGAGCGGTCCCGGATTGAGGCTCCTCGAGGGCCCCGGGCTTGGCGTGGAGGCTTGATCGCGGCAGGGAGACACGGATTCCGCGGCCATTTCATTGAAGTCCAAAAGACCGTTCACTTTTTCTTGGCAGGGTCCGCCTGCGGGGCGGCGAGCACTTGGATCTGCGAAGCCCTGAAGACCTTGATCTGGGTCTGCTGCTTGTATTTTTCGAGCGTTCCGGTGACGCGAATATTTTTGCCCTGATAATTTTTGACCGGGCCGACTTTTTTGTAGGCGGAGGGGAAGATCGCGACGACGAAGCCGGTGCGGGGCTTATCGGCGAGGTCGAGGAAACGCACGCCGTCGTTGTCCCCTTTGCCGACGCCCTGGACGAGACCCTCCACGGAAACCTCCTTGCCGATGTTCGCGGAAAGGGCTTTCCGGTCGGAGCCGTTGATGACGGGAGGCTTGGATTGGGATTTTTCGGCGGCGAGGGACGTCTGGGAGGTTGCGAACATTGCGGCGACCGAAACAGCGGCGAGTAGGGAACGAAGGGGAAGATTCATGAGGGATTCAAACCACCCAAAAGCGCTTTGGCGTGCAAGCTCGATGTCTCAGGTTTTCCGCAAGAGCAGGGAGGGCTCGCAGCCGATACCGGGAAAATCCCCGCCCCGCTACCGCCGCCTCTTGGATTTTTCGGGGGGGGGGTGGGGTCAGCGTCGGATGCGGTGACGGCCGTCGCCGACGCTGAGGACTTGGATGCGGACTTGGGTGAGGCCTTGGCGCGTGAAGCCCAACTCGTCGGCCACCGGCTTGGTGACGTCGAGGATGCGTCCGCGAATGAACGGGCCGCGGTCGTTCACGCGGACCTTCACGGATTTTCCATTCTTCAAATTGGTCACCCGGATCAGGCAGGGGATCGGGAGGGTTTTGTGGGCGGCGGCTCGGGTCCAGGGCCAGAGTTTTTCGCCGATGGCCGTCTTGCCGGGGAAAATCAAAAAATGCTCGCTGTAATGCGAGGCGGTTCCGGTCTCGACATGGCCGACCGCCTGGCGCGGATGCATCGGGTGATAGCGAACGCCGCGGATCGTGTAGGGTTTGTATTTGTAGCCGTCGTAGTGAGAGGCGCAGCCGGCGAGGAGCATGAGGGCCAGGGCCGAAACGAGGATTCTCACGGTTGAAGCATTCGAAACGCGGCCTCGCGCGAGCGGGGAACGCGGCCGCAGTAGGTTTCAATGGCCTCGAGAGGATGCGCGTTGGAATCCCCGATTCCCAACAAGCGCACGAGTTCGCTCTCGAAAAAATCCAGCGCGCGGGTCGTGGCGGGCTTGGCGTTGAGATGGGCGAGCGCGCGGGTGAGAAGGTCGAAAATCTCCGGATGGGGATGCGAGGGTTGCGTGGCCAGATCGAGCAACTCGGCGAAATACCCGCCGAGAAAAATATTCGCCGCCGATTTCGATTCGAACGGCGAGACCATTCGCACTTCGCGCAGGGTGCCGAGCGGGGTTTTGCGTCCCGGCAGGTAGCCGATCTCCACGCGGTGGAAAAAATCCAGCAAGCCCGCGAACGGGCTGTTGGCGCGCCTCGCCGCGCGGGCCATCGTGCCGACCTTGCCGTGGTCGAGCGTGAACCAGGTGACAATGAGGCTCGTGTCGCTCCAACTCTGCCGCCGGATCAGGATGGCCTCGGTTTGTTCCATGGCGACTGCGGCCGCCGCGCGGTCAGAGCGAAATCACCCGCGCACCGAAAATGTCGGGATCGGAGGCGAGTTTTTCCATCACCTCCGCGCCGGGTTGGCTGTCGAGGTTGAGCAGTGTGAGGGCGCGTCCGCCCTGCTCGGTGCGTGAGAGGCTCATGCTGGCGATGTTGATTTGCGCCTGCCCGAGGAACGTGCCGATGTGGCCGATGATGCCGGGGCGGTCGCGGTTCTC
The DNA here is from genome assembly GCA_964628505.1 of uncultured Chthoniobacter sp. Classification (GTDB taxonomy): domain Bacteria; phylum Verrucomicrobiota; class Verrucomicrobiia; order Chthoniobacterales; family Terrimicrobiaceae; genus UBA967. Next base: position 6,248 of record CAZVPK010000078.1, on the reverse strand, counting down.
GAGCATGAGAACGATACCCGACGGCGTGACCTCCACGGACTTGCTGTTGACCCGCACGATGCGGGGATCGTTTTTCGCCCCGAAAAACGTTCCTCCCACGGAGACCTTCGTGTCACCGCTGAAAACGGCCACGTGCAGCCATTCGTTGAAATCGGTCTGCTCGCTGGAGCGCACCTCTTCGACATCGAGTCCGAGCGTGGCCGCCATGCTGCGGACGTTGACGCTGTTGACCTCCTCGCCGCCGGCGTGCTTGAGAAAGCCGGTGAGAATCGCACGGCTGATGGCGTCGGTCGGCATTTCCACGGCCTTGCCGCCGTAGGTGATCACCACGCGGTCGTTCCGCTTGGGAGCGAGCTGGGCGACGAAGCGGCCGAGCTTGTCGCCGAGGGTGAGATAGGGGCGAACGATCTCGGCGGTTTTCGCATCGATGCTCGGCATGTTGACGGCGTTGCGGATTTCGCCCTCGAGAAGCGCGGCGCGGATGGCCTGGGCGATTTCGATGCCCACGTTTTCCTGCGCTTCCGCCGTGCTGGCGCCGAGGTGCGGAGTGAAAACGATATTGGGAATCGAGCGCAGCGCGAAGTCGGCGGGCGGCGGCTCGACCTCGTAAACATCCAGCGCGGCCCCGGAGACCTGGCCGGATTTCAACGCCTCGCCGAGCGCGGCCTCGTCCACCAAGCCGCCGCGGGCGCAATTCACAATGCGGACGCCTTTTTTGCAAAGCGCGAGGCGGCGCGCGTCGAGCATGTGGCGTGTCTCGTCGGTAAGCGGCATGTGCATGCTGATGAAATCAACCTGCGGCAGGAGCGAATCGATGTCCTCGATCAATTCCACCTGAAGGCTGCGGGCGCGGGCGACAGAGAGGTAGGGATCGTAGGCGAGGACGCGCATGCCGAAGGCCATCGCGCGGCGGGCGAGTTCGGTTCCGATGCGGCCCATGCCGAGGATGCCGAGGGTTTTGTTGTAGAGTTCCACGCCCTCGTATTTTTTGCGGTCCCAGCGGCCGGCCTTCATCGAGGCGTCGGCCTGCGGGATGTTGCGGGCCACGCTCACCAAAAGGGAAAACGCATGCTCGGCGGTCGAGATCGTGTTTCCGCCGGGAGTGTTCATCACGATCACACCGCGGCGCGTGGCGGCATCCACATCGACATTGTCCACGCCCACGCCGGCGCGTCCGACCACGCGCAGGTTCGAAGCGGCCTCGAGGACGGCGGCGGTGACTTTCGTCTGGCTGCGGACAACGAGCGCTGAAAATTCGGGGATGATTTTGACAAGTTCCGCCTCGGGCAGGCCGGTGTTGACGACGACTTCGAGCGAACCGCCCGCGGCGAGCTCGTCGACTCCGCGCTGCGAAACAGGATCGGCCACAAGGACCTTGGGAAGGGTGGATGACATTTTAAAAATGGAATGGTGCGATGTTTCGGAAATGGTGGCAGTTTCGGGGCGACCGCCGCGGACCTGATCTAAAAGGGAAGGGCGGCCCGCGGAAATCAATTTTTATGCCTTGGTCCTATCGCATCGCCCGCATCGCCGGGATCGACGTTCGCATCCACGCCACGTTTCTTCTCCTGCCGCTGTATTTCGGCTTTGTGGAATGGCGCGCGGCGGGGCCCTGGGCCGCGGCGCAGTCGGTTTTTTTCATTCTTCTCCTGTTCCTGTGCGTGCTTCTCCACGAGTTCGGCCATGCGATGGCGGGACGGCGCTACGGCATCCGCACGCCCGACATCACGCTCCTGCCCATCGGCGGCGTGGCCCGGATGGAGTCGCTGCCCGACAAGCCCTCGCAGGAACTGGTCATCGCGATCGCCGGACCCGCGGTGAATGTGGCCATCGCGGCAATCCTGGCGCCGGTTTTGATGCTCACCGGCGGAGTTTTCAGCGGACCCGCGACGGAGGGCCGCGTGCTCCTGCACAATCTGGTTTTGGTGAATTTGGGTCTGGTGGCGTTCAACCTGATTCCGGCTTTTCCGATGGACGGGGGACGGGTGTTTCGCGCGTTGCTGGCGATGCGCTGGAGTTGGACGCGAGCCACCCTGATAGCGGGAAGAACCGGGCAGGGAGTGGCCGTGCTTTTCGGCCTCGCCGCGCTGTGGGATCAAAATCCCCTCCTGCTCCTCGTGGCGCTCTTCGTCTTCAGCGGCGCGCAGCAGGAAATCGGCTACGCCCGCGCGAGGGAGGAATGGGAAAACCAATTCAACACTCCCCGCGCGTAGAAAGGCCCAGAAGCCGCTCCAAACCTTCCCCGAAAGCCCGCTTGGGCGTCCTGCGCTCCACCATGCTCCTCGCCGAAGCGCCCATGTCGCGGCGTTTCGCGGCATCCATCGAAAGCATCCGCGTCATGGCCCGCGCCATGTCATCCACGCTCTGCGGATCGAACAAAAATCCCGTCGAGCCCTCGTCGACCAACTCCTCGGCGGCGCCGACATTTCGGCTCGAGAGCACCGGCAATCCGGCGGCCATCGCCTCGTTGACGACGAGTCCCCAGGGCTCCTCCAGCGCGGGATGAACAAACGCCCCGGCCGCCGCATAGAATGCGGGGAGATCCTGAATTTGTCGAAAGCCGGAAAAAACCACGCAGGGTCCCGAGGGGATGCGAATCGATTCCATCGGCGTTCCCGAAAAATCCACAGCGTCCAATCCCGATTCCCGGCATCTTTCCACCAACCGCTCCCTCAAAATTCCGTCGCCAAGCAGGACCAGCGGCCAGGATTTTTCCGGATCGGAGGCGGCGCAACGGGCCTGCGCCTCGACAAGCGCGAGCAGGTTTTTGCGTTCCACAAAGCGGTTCGAAGCCAGGAAAAACGGGCCTTCGGAGCGGACCGGCGGATGCGGCCGGGAGAAAAACGCGTTGTCCACCACGTTGTATCCCGTGGCGATGCGCTCCGGCGGCAATCCCAAGCGTTCCAAATACCGCCGATGGGATGATCCGCCGCACAGCGCTCCGTCGAATTTCCGCACCACCCTCGACTTCACCCACTCCCGCCACCAGACGCGGCGTCCATCGGCCTCGCGGGTCTCGCTCATCACAAAAACCTTTGCTCGGCGCTTTCGACACCAGGCCAGACACGCCCGCGCGTCCACAGTCCCCCACCCCGCGACCGCCATCGCGTCGGGCCGCAGCGACTCGAGCGCCCCGTTCATTCCGCGACGCAACTCCGCGGCGGGAATTTTTTCAAAAACCCGGTCCGGAAAAACCGTCCGCCGCTCGAAGACCATCCCGCCGGATTCCGTTTTCTCCCACGCGTAGGTGTCGTCGGAGCCTGCCGTTTCCAGCGCGACGATCCGCCATCCCTTCGGCCCCAAAACCTCCGCGGCCGATTCCAAGCGCGCCAGATGGTAGGGGCCCAACCGGGCAAAATGGATCGCGAGGGTTTTCACAGCGGCCTCCATGATCCACAGGTTTCCACGGCGATCAAACCACGCTTTCCAAAACCCCTCGCATCCGCTCCGCCACAATCGGCCAGGTGAACCGGTCCTCGACCAACCGACGCCCCCTCGCCCCCATCGTGCGCCGGTCGGCATCCGACATTTCGAACAGCGTGCGCAAACCCCTCGCCAACCCGGCAACATCATTCGCAGAATGGAAAATTTCCACCGCCGCACCCGCGGCGAACCCCTCCGGAAGATGGCACTCGGGCGTCATGGCCACCGGCAACCCGTGCGACCAGGCCTCGAGCACCGACATCGGCAAGCCCTCGCTGAAACTCGGCAACACAAAAGCCTCCGCGCCCCGCAGCAACGCCTCCTTCTCCGCGCCGAAGGCCGGCCCCGCGAAAACCACCCGCGCCTTCCGATCCCCGCAGAGCCGCTTCAATTCCGCCTCGTGGCCGCCCTGGTCCCATCCCGCGACGACAAATTCCCACCCGTCGAGAAGCGCGCCGCCGTTTTCGCGTCCCAGTTCGAGCCAAGCGCGCAGCGCGTTCGCGAGTCCCTTCTTCGGATGGATTCTTCCCAAAAACAAAAGCCTCTTTGGACCCGACGGGCGCCGCTCTGCGGCAATCTCCGGCAAAACCACGCCGTTGGGAACCACCTCGATGCGTTGCGTGAGGCCCAGGGCGCGAATCGAGTCCGCCTCCGCCCCGCAAAGGGCGCGGAAGCAAGTCGCCGCGCGAAGTTGGCGGTCCTTGAAAAGCCAGGACGCCACCCGTTTTTTCCAGCGCGAATTCCGGAGCGCCCAGGCATCGAGCGAGCCATGCGGCGCCAGGACCACCGGCTTGCCGGTGCGCTTCTGCCAATCCAGCAACGCCCAGGCGGGATATTTCCAAAGCACCGCGCCATAGGCCGCATCCACATCCACGGACAACAGAGCGGGCAATCCCGGCGCGAACCCGAATCCCGCGGGGCCCCTCACCTCCGCCACCCGCGGACGAAGCGGAAGCCAGCGATCGGAATCCTGCGAGGTGAACGCATCGCGCAGGCCGACCACCTCGACCCGCATTCCAGGCAGGGCCGCCAAATGGCGTTGCAAGGCCAACTCGGCCTCGAAAATCCCGCCGTCGGCGCGCGAGACGGATTCCAATACGCTCAACACTCTCATCCGGAGACGGGCGTTCCTTCAATTTCGACGGGATGTCGAGAAAATCCCGCTCTACCGGTCACACCCCATGTCGCCGCGGAACGCGCACATCCATTTTGGGAAATGAAAATTCTCCGCGCCACCGCGACCAAGGACCTCTCGGTCCATCCCGATTGCACGATCGTCCGCCATCCGCTCCACGGGCGCGAATGCCTGCGGGTGGGCATGGAACATTGGATTCCCGTGGTGACATGGGTTCGGCTGCACGAATCGCGCGGCGCCGCCGCTTCGGACGAAAATACGGAATCCAAGGAAACAAACGGCCCCTCGAATTTCGAAGAACTCGATTCCAGCGACCAGGTCGCGTGGGTGAACCACTCGCGGGGCGACTGAGAAGCCGCATCAATCCTCGTGCGCGAGCGAGGCGGCGATGAAGCCCTTGAAGAGCGGATGCGGGTGGTTGGGCTTCGATTGGAACTCCGGATGGTATTGGCAGGCGAGGAACCACGGGTGGCTCTTCAACTCGATCAACTCGACCAGCGTTCCATCGGGCGAGGTGCCGGAAATCACGAATCCGGCGGACTCCATTTGCTCGCGGTATTTCTGGTTGAACTCGTAACGGTGGCGGTGGCGCTCGGAGGCTTGCGTTCGGCCATAGACCTGATGCGCGAGCGTGCCATCGCGGATGATTGTGTCCCACGTGCCGAGCCGCATGGAGGCCCCCTTCTCGGTCACATCGCGCTGCTCGTCCATGATGCAAATGACCGGATGCGGAGTGTCGGGATCGAACTCGGTGCTGTTGGCGTTTTCTAGTCCGCAGACATTGCGGGCGAATTCGATCGTGGCGACCTGCATGCCGAGGCAGAGGCCGAGAAACGGGGTTCGCGATTCGCGGGCGTAACGGGCCGCCTTGATTTTCCCCTCCACACCGCGGTCGCCGAAACCGCCGGGCACCAGCACGCCCGCGACTCCGCGCAGGTATTTGTCCGCCCCCTCGTTCTCGATGTCCTCGGCATCCACCTGCACGATATCGATGCCGCAATCCTGCGCGGCGCCGGCGTGGGCGATGGATTCGTAGATGCTTTTGTAGGCGTCCTGCAGGTCGATGTATTTGCCGACGACCGCGACACGGACGCGTTTCTTGGGTTGGATCAGACGCTGGACGAACCGCTTCCACTCATGCAGGTCGGGCTCCCTGGTTTCCAGGCGCAAAAGCCGGCACACCGTGGAATCAAGCCCCTCGTCGTGCAAATTCAGCGGGGCCTCGTAAATCGTGTGCTCGACATCGCCGGCCTCGATCACCGCCTGGAGAGGCACGTTGCAGAACATGGAAAGTTTTTCACGCACCTCCTGGTCGAGCGGCATCTCGGTGCGGCAGATGAGCACCTGCGGCTGGATGCCGATCTCGCGGAGCTTGGCGATGCTTTGCTGCGTGGGCTTGGTTTTGAGTTCCCCCGCGGCCTTGATGAACGGCACGAGGGTCACGTGCATGATGATCGCGTTGTCGGATCCCACCTCGAGGACGAACTGGCGGATGGCCTCGAGGAACGGCAGTCCCTCGATGTCGCCGGTGGTGCCGCCGATTTCGGAGATGAGGACGTCCGCGCCGGAGTTCTTCGCCACGCTGCGGATGCGGTTTTTGATTTCGTCGGTGACATGCGGGATGACCTGCACGGTCTTGCCGAGGTAGTCGCCGCGCCGCTCCTTCATCAGCACGGTCTCGTAGACCTGG
>CAZVPK010000077.1:0-11588 GCA_964628505.1 uncultured Chthoniobacter sp. | reverse complement strand
TAGTAGGCGAAGAGGGCCGCCCCGACGAAAAGCATGAGCACGGTGACGAGGAGGGAAATGCTGCTGGCGATGATGGCTTTCGAGGCGTCGGAGGCGGAGCGGCAGCAGAACATGCGTTGGGCGTTGAGTTGGTCGGTGCCGAACGCGGCGAGGTTTTGGAAGGGCATGGCGAGCAGGCCGACCCAGAGCGTGAATTGGGCGTCGGGGTTGGTGGAGAGGTTGAGGACCCGCATTTTTCCTGCCTCTCCGGCCGAGCGGAGGATTTCGGCGAAGCCGCCGTCGATCTGGGCGATCATCACGCCGAGGGCGAGCAGGCCGCCGCCGATGAAGACGAAAAATTGGATGACATCGGTCCAGATGACGGTGGTCATGCCTCCCATGAGGGTCCACGCGATGGCGAAAATTCCGATGATGGCGATGCACCATTCGAAGGGGAGGCCGGTGACGGTCCAGAGAATGAGGGCGGTGACGAGGAGGCGGACGCTTTGGCCGAGGATGGAGCCGAGGAAGAAGAGCCAGGTGGTGAGGGTGCGCGCGCCGGGGCCGAGGCGCTGCTGCATGTAGTCGTAGGGGCTGAAAATGCCGCGCTCGTAGAAAACCTTCACGAACCAGATGCCCACGATGACGCGGGCCATGATCGAGCCGATGCCCCATTGGAGGTAGGTGAAATCGCCCCCGGCGGCGAAGATCATTCCCGGGACGCCGACGAAGGTGATGGCGCTGATCTCGGTGGCGACGATGGAGCCGGCGACGGCGGGCCAGGGGAGCGAGCGGCCGGCGAGGAAGAAATCCTTCATCGTGGCCTGCGCGCCGCGCAGGCGGTGGCCGATGAAGGTGGTGAGCGCGAGGTAGGCGAAGAGGACGGCCCAGTCGATCCACAGGAAGTGGGTGTGGATGCCTTCCATGGGATCAGGCGCGGAGGGTTTTTTTCAAAACGACGGAGTTGCGGCCGCTGGCCTCGTATTTTTGGAGGCGGGCGGGAGGGAGGATGGAGGGATCGGCGGCGACGAAGCCGCCTTTTTGCTGGAGGTAGTTGAAGGCCTGGGTGGAAAGGGCGAAGAGGGTGCGCACGCCTTTTTCGCGGGCGAGGTTTTCGACGAAGGCCATGAGTTTTTTTCCGTAGCCCTGGTTCTCGTGGGATTTGCCGACATGGAGGCAGGCGAGTTCGGCGGACCCGTTTTCCGGGTGGAGGTGCATGGCGACACAGGCGACGGGGGCGCGGTCCACCTCCATGAGCCAGTAATCGCCGAGGCTCTCGAGGATCTCCGCGCGGGTGCGGCGGACGAGTTCCTCGTTTTGGACCGACTGGCGGATGAGCGAGATCACGGCGCGGACGTCCTTTTTGAAGATGCGGCGGATTTGTTGATACTCGTTCGAGTAGACCATCGTGCCGATGCCCTCGTGGCTGAAGATCTCGCCGAGGAGGGCCTCGTTCATGCCGCCGTCGAGCACGTGGGCGCGGGCGACGCCCTGGCGGCAGGCCTTGGCGGCGGCTTCGATTTTCGAAACGATGCCGGGGGCGAAATCGGCTTTGCGTTTTTTGACGAGATCCTCGGACTCGGCGATCGAGAGCTGGCGCGGGAGGGGGGACTTTGTCGAAAAGGAATGGCCCGGGGCGAGGTAGAGGATTTTCGCGGCGTTGAGTTCCACGGCGACTTCGAGCGCGGTGGTGTCGGAATTCACGCGGTAGGTGCGGCCCTCGCCGTCGAATCCCAGAGGCGGGACGACGGGGATGATGCCCTCGTCGAGAAGAAGGCGGAGGGCCTTCACATCCACGCGCTCGACCTTGCCGGTGTATTGCTGGTCGATGCCGCCGAGGATTCCGGCGGGATGGGCGATGATGGCGTTCATGTAGGCCGCGCGCAGGTCCACGGCGGAGAGGCCCTCCATGATTTCGTTGGTGAGCCGGATGGCCGCATCGATGCTGACCTGCAGGGTGGGTTCGTCGGTGATGCCGATGCCGTCGGAGTTCGTGATGGCGACGCCGCGCTGCTTGGCGAGTTGCTGGATTTGATGGCTTGCGCCGTGGACGAGGACGACCTTGATGCTCAGGGAGCGAAGGACGGCGAGGTCGAGGAGGAGGTTGGGAAAATTCTCGGAGGCCGCCACCTCGCCGTCGACGGCGACCACGAAGATGCGTTCGCGGAAGAGCGGGACGTATTGGAGAATTTCGCGGAGGTCGGAGACGTTCACGGCAGAGCTCCCGCATTTAACAGATGCCGCGCGGAGGCACACCAGAAAAGATGGCTGTTGAAAACACCGGGGCGGGCGGTATTTTCGCGGCCATGTCATTGGACCGGACGCTCCTCGCGGCGCAGGGATACATCGAACTCGACATGCCCAAGGAGGCGCTCGAGGAGCTCGACGCGCTGGGGCCCGAGGATTGCGAGAACGACGCCGTGTTGAGGATGCGGCTTTTCGTGTTGATGAAAACGCAGGCCTGGGACGAGGCGCTGGCCGTGTGCCGGAGGTTGCGCGAGCTTTATCCCGAGGCGGCGGCGGGCTACATCCACGGCGCCTTCTGCCTGCACGAGGAGGGGCGCACGGCCGAGGCACGCGATCTTTTGCTGAGCGGGCCGCCGTGTCTCGAGGACGAGGCGACGTATTTCTACAATCTCGGCTGCTACAGCGCCGTGCTGGGAGATCTCGATGCGGCGAGGGATTATGTGCAGACGAGTTTCGTGATGGACGACAAATTCCGCGAGATCGCGAAGCTGGATCCGGACCTGCGGGCGATCCGCCAGGAATTGTGAGGGCGGCTGAGGAGGCCTTCCGTCGGAATTTCGAGGAGGACCGCGAGGTCGGGGCGGCGCTGTGTGTTTATCGGGACGGCGGGGAGGCGCTTTCGCTGAGCGGGGGATTTCGCGACGCCGCGAAGACGGTTCCATGGGACGGGGAAACGCTGGTGCTGGTGTGGTCCGCGACCAAGGGACCGGCGAGCGCGTGTTTGCTCCATGCGATGGAACGGGCGGGGGTCGGTTTGGAAACGCCGGTGGCGGAGTGTTGGCCCGCCTTCGCCGCGAATGGAAAAGAGGGCATCACGATCGGGGAGGCGATGTCCCACCGGGCCGGGCTTTTTGCTTTGGACGAGGCGGTGGACATTTTGGACCGGGAGGGGGCGGAGCGGGCGCTGGAGCGTCAGAGGCCGCTGGCGCCGACCGGAAACGGCCCCGCGTATTCGCCCAGGGTCTTCGGGGTTTTTTTGGAGGGAATGACAAGGCGGTTGGCGGGCGGGGAACCGCTCGGGGACTACTGGAGGCGGGTTTTTGCGGAGCCGATGGATTTGGATTTTTGGATCGGCCTGCCGGAGGAATTCCACGCCCGCGTGGCGACGATGGTCGCGCCGCGGGCCGGGGAGGCGCCCGAGGGAGACCGGCTTTTCCTCAAGGCGTTCGCGGATGCGACATCACCCACGCGCCGCTCGTTCGAGAATCCCCGGGGATTCCGCACCGCCTCGGAGATGAACTCGGCCCAAGCCCGCTCGGCCTCGCTGCCCGCCACGGGGGGAATCGGTTCGGCCCGCGCTCTCGCGAAGTTTTACGCCATGCTGGCGAACGGCGGTGAATGGGCCGGGAGGAGGTTTTTCCGGCCTGAAACGGTGGCTTGGATGTCAAGGCCGCTCGGGCAGGGGTTCGATCCCGTCCTGCGGCGCGAAACGGCCTTTGCGGCGGGATTCATGGTGGATCCCGTGGATGCGGACGGGAAAAAAACGAGGGAGGTTATGGGGCCTTCGTTGAGCGCCTTCGGCCATGCGGGAGCGGGGGGGAGCCTCGCCTTCGCGGATCCGGAGCGCAAACTGGGCTTCGCCTATGTGATGAACCGCATGGAACTCGGTGTGCTCCCGCACGAGCGCTGTCTCTCGATCGTGCGGGCTCTGGATCAGTGACGGCGGCGGGATTTGTCGCGCTTGCCGCCGGTCCGCGGGGATTCGATTTCGGCTTTTGAAATGCGGATCGGGCCCTCGTTCGTCTCCACCACCCGGTCGCCGTCGCGCAGCACGTCCAAAAAGCGGTCGGGCACCTGGGCGAAGGACTGGCCGGGATGGATTTCGATGATTCCCACAGTGCGCATCGGCAGGCCGAGCGAATCCTCGAGAAGGCCGATGATATCGCGGGGCGACACCCGTTCCTCGCGCCCCACATCGAGGCGCACCCATTCCATGCCGCGCGAGGCGGGACGAAGGGCGGGCGGCGGCGGATTCTCCGCTGCGGCGGCGGGTTTTTTTTGCAGTCGAGGGGATTCGACCGTGTTCTCCGGTGCCGCAGCGGGTCCCGCCAGCAATTCAAAAAGGGCGGCCGCGATGTCCTCGGCGCCATGGCCCTCGTCCATGAGACGCTCGATCGGGGAAGAATCCGGAAGCCCGCGTTCGATGATCGCCCGAACGCGGTCGAAAAGCCCCTCGAGCCGCCGTTCATCGACCTCGCCGGGCGTCGGGAGTTTTCCGCGCCGGATTTTCGTGTGGGTGAATTTTTCGAGGTAGGCGATCTTGCGCACGTCGTGGCCGGCGACAAACGTCACCGCCATGCCCTTGCGGCCCGCGCGCCCGGTGCGGCCGATGCGGTGGACGTAATCCTCGGGATCGTAGGGGAGGTCGAGATTCACGACGAGTTCCAGATCGTCCACGTCGATCCCCCGGCCGGCGACATCGGTGGCCACCAGGAATTCGAACTCGGCCTTTTTGAATTTGTTCATCACCCGCGTGCGCTGGGCCTGCGTCATGCCGCCGTGGAGGCGGTCGGCGGAGACTCCCTGCGCCACGAGCTCGTCGGCGAGCTCGTCCACCATCCGCTGGGTGTTGCAAAAAACGATGCCGAGCTTGAAACCGTGGAAATCGATCAGCCGCAGGAGCGCGTCCCGCCGCATCGCCCTCGGCACCTCGTAATACCATTGCTCGATATCGGGAACGGCGAGGTGTTTTTGCTCGATCTTCACGGTCGCCGGATCGCGCGAGTGGCGACCGATCAAATCGCGGATCGGCTTGGAAACCGTCGCCGAGAAAAACACCGTCTGGCGCTCCGGCGGCGTCGATTTCAAAATCCTCTCGATGTCGTCGCGGAAGCCCATGTCGAGCATCCGGTCCGCCTCGTCGAGCACGACCATCTCGACTCCGTCGAGCCGCAAGGTCCCGCGCTCCATGTGGTCCATGATGCGCCCCGGCGTGCCGATGACGATCTGCACGCCCTTTTTCAATTCATGAAATTGCCGCTCGTAGGACGCTCCGCCGTAGATCGGCACCGCGTGGATGCCCCGCTTGTGGGCCGAGAGCTTGTGCACCTCGTCGGCCACCTGCGTGGCGAGTTCGCGCGTCGGGCAAAGAATCAAAATCCGCACGGTCTTGTCGGAGGGGCGGCATCTTTCGATGGCCGGAATCGCAAACGCCGCCGTCTTTCCCGACCCCGTCTGCGACTGCCCCACCACATCGCGCCCCTCGAGGAGCACCGGGATCGCCGCCGCCTGGATCGGCGAGGCGCGCTCGAACCCGAGATCCGCCACCGCCCTCAACACCTCGGCCGAAAGCCCCAGTTCCTGAAAATTCAATCCACCCATCGCCCAGCCATACAGATTGCCGGGGCGGACGTCATGGCATTTGCGAGGGGAGCGCTCAAAAAAACCCTTCGCCGCCGGGAGGGAACGCGAAAGGGTGGCTGCCCCGCATGGACTCGAACCATGAATAACGGCTCCAAAGGCCGCTGTGTTACCATTACACCACAGGGCAAACGAGGTTTCATATTGCCGCCGCACCGCCGCCGACGCAAATGTTTTCCATGAGCAAAAAAATCCGCAACCGCCTGCTGGCTCTTTTTTGCCTTCTCGTGTTTCTCGGGCTCGGCGCGTTGTTCTACGTGAACTGGGTCGTTCAGCGTCCCTTCGGCGTGATCGTTTTTCTCGTCGACAATCTCACCCCCTCGGTGCTCACGCCGGCCCGCAATTACCAGGGCGGCGCGGACCACCGTCTCGAGTTGGAAAAACTCCCGCACCTCGCGCTGGCCACGACCCACGCGAACGATTTCGCCGTTTCCGATGCGGCCGCCGCCGCCTCGTCGATCGGCACGGGCCGCAAGGGAAACAACGGCTTTCTCGGAGTTGTCTCCGGAAAAAACAAACTCCCCAACCTTCTCGAAATCGCCTCCCGCCGCGGCCGCCTCACCGGCCTGGTTTCCAACGCCTCGCTCACCGACGCCACCGCCGCCGCGTTCTACGCGAAGACCTCCGATCCGCTGGACTACATGACCATCGCCCGGCAGTTCGCCGAGAATCCCACGATCGATGTGATGCTCGGCGGCGGCGCGGGCGATTTTTTGCCGAAGGAAAAAGACGGCCGCCGCCAGGACGGTCGCGATCTCGTGAACGAACTTCGTGAAAAAGGCTACGACATCGTTCGCACCGAAGCCGAACTCCAAGGCGCGCCGCTGTGGCGAAGCCCGAAAACGCTCGGCCTTTTCGCTCCCGGCAATTTGGGCTTCCGCGACGAGGTCGATGCCGCCGCCACCCAGCCTTCGCTGGCCGCGATGGTCCGCAGCGCCATCCAGCTTCTCCAATACAACCCCCGCGGCTACCTGCTCGTGGTTGACGCCGCCCTCGCGGGAAAATCCGGCACCCAAAACGAAGGCGAGCGCACGCTGCGTGAAATCCTCTCCCTCGACGAGGCCGTCGCCGAAGCCAGGAAATATGCGGGCGAGGACGCCCTGATCCTCGTCGCGGGCAAGCGAAACGCCGGCGGCCTTCGTCTCAACGGCTATCCGTTCCGAAACGACAAAGGCGCGAGCCTGCTCGGCATCAACCCGCAAGGCGTTCCCTCGATCACCTGGTCCACAGGCCCCGAGTCCGGCACGCGCGTCACACCCGAAGGACCCGTTTCCACCGAACCCGCCGCCAGCAAACGCGCCGCGGGAATCGGCACCGCCGAGGATGCCATCGTTGTAGGCGTCGGCCCCGGTTCGGAAAAAATCCAAGGCTTTCTCGATAACACCGCCCTTTTCGGAATCGTCGAAAAAGGTCTTTGATCCCGCCCGACGGTTGGCGGAGACTTCACGCACCGGGAGGTTTTTTGTTCCATGAAAATTCACCTTCGCCAAATTCCCCAAGGCGACACGCTTCACATCGAGGGAGAGGAAAATCCCGAGCCGCTCGGTCTCGAGGAGGCCGGGGTGTTTCCCGTCTCGCCGTTGCAGTATTCGCTCGATGTCGGCTTGAGCGACGGCGGGCTTTTCGCCACCGGCCGACTGGCCGTTCGGGTGCGAATGCAATGCGTCCGCTGCCTCGAGGATTTCGAGCGCGACATCGTTGTGGACCCCTTCGCGACCCAGACAGAACTCACCGGCAGCGAGTCGATAGACTTGACCCCGTTGGCGCGGGAGGATATCCACCTCAATCTGCCTGCGCATCCCCGGTGCGACAGCAATGGAGGACCGAAATGCCCGGCCTCGCGCGATGGCGCGCCGGCATCCGACAGGCAACCGGCGCCGCCATCGGTGTCGGCGTGGGATGCATTGGACAAGTTGCAACATTAATCGACCGAAGACCTATGGGAGTTCCGAAACGAAAAACCTCGAAGATGCGCCTGCGCACCCGCAAGGCCGCCAACCGCTGGCGCGCCCCCAAGCTTTCCAAGTGCCCGCAATGCGGCGCGGCCGTTCCCGGCCATGTCGCCTGCCCCGCCTGCGGCTACTACAACAAACGCCAGGTCCTGACCATCGGCGCCGACTAGTCCCGCGGGCTTCCCTTCCCGGATGAAAATCGCCCTCGACGCCATGGGAGGGGACTTTTCCCCGCAAAATCCCGTCGCGGGCGCCGTTCAGGCCCTGCGTGATTTTCCCGACATCGAACTCGTGCTGGTCGGAGACGAGGAAAAAATCCGCGCCGAGCTTCGCAAACACGACGTCGAGGAACTCCAGTCGCGCCTCTCGTTCCGCCATGCCTCGCAAGTCGTGGACATGTCGGACAGCGGACTTGACAGCGTTCGCCGCAAAAAAGATTCCTCCATCAGCCGCGCCATCGACCTCGTCAAATCCGGCGAAGCCGATGCCGTCGTCTCCGCCGGCCACACCGGCGCCCTCGTTGCCGCCGCCACCATCAAACTCCGCACCCTCCCCGGCATCGATCGCGCCGGCTTGGGCGTTCTCATTCCCGCCGAGGGCGGCGTTTTTCTTCTCATCGACGGCGGCGCGAACATCGACCCCGCCCCCAAACACATCGCCGGTTTCGCCGTGATGGGCAGTGTCTACTACCAAGCCGTTGTCGGAGGCGGTCGCGCCCGCGTGGGCCTTCTCAACATCGGCACCGAGCCCACCAAGGGCACCGAATTTTATCTCCAGTGCCACGAAATCCTCCGCGAGGCCCCCATCGTTTTCGCCGGCAATGTCGAAGGCCATGGCATTTTCAAAAAGCCCGTCGAAGTCGTGGTGTGCGACGGCTTCACCGGAAACATCTTCCTCAAAACCATCGAAGGCCTCGCGAAATCCATGGTCGGCTGGATCAAGGACGAATTGAAAAAAAATCCCGTCCGGATGGCCGGTGCGCTCCTATCCAAGGGCGCGTTCAACGCCGTGAAAGCCCGCACCAGCACCGACGAATACGGCGGCACCCCGCTCCTCGGCGTCAACGGCATTTGCATCAAAGCCCACGGCAACTCGTCCGTTCGCGCGCTCCGCAACGCCATCCGCGCCGCCCGCACCGCCGTCGAACAGCAAATCAACACCCGCATCGTCGAAGCGATGCAGCCTCACCATGAAAACGCCCATCCGCGACATCCCGCCGAGGTCTAGCCGCACCGCCTCCATCATCGGCACCGGCAGCTATGTGCCCGAGCGCGTTCTCACAAACGCCGACCTCGAGTCCATGGTGGAAACCTCCGACCAGTGGATCGTCGAGCGCACCGGCATCCGCGAACGCCGCCTCGCCGCCGAGACCGAATTCACCAGCCACATGGCCGCGAAAGCCGCCCAGGCCGCGATGGAAAACGCGGGCGTCAAACCCGAGGAGATCGACCTCATCCTGATCGGCACCGTCACCCCCGACAATTTCTTCCCCTCCACCGCCTGCCATGTCCAAAGACTCATCGGAGCGAAAAACGCCGCGTGCATGGATGTGAGCGCCGCCTGCTCCGGATTTCTCTACTGCCTCGAAATCGCCCACCAATTCATCGCCGGCGGCTCGATGGACACCGTCCTCGTCATCGGAGCCGACAAGCTCAGCAGCATCGTCAATTGGACCGACCGCAACACCTGCGTCCTCTTCGGCGACGGCGCGGGCGCAGCCATCCTGCGCCACCGCCCCGGCTCCCGCGGCGTGGTCACCACCTACATGGGCAGCGACGGAAACCTCGCCGACATCCTTCACATGCCCGGCGGCGGCTGCGCCTGCCCGACCACCGCCGAGAATCTCGAACAAAATCTGAACACCCTCCACATGAACGGCCGCGAGACCTACAAGCAGGCCGTCACCTCGATGATGCGCGCCGCGAACATCGTCCTCGACCGCTGCGGCCTCACCGCGCAGGACATCCAGTGCGTCATCCCCCACCAGGCCAACCTCCGCATCATCGAAGCCATGGCGGACCGCATGGACCTCACGCTCGAAAAATTCCACATCAATCTCGACAAATACGGCAACACCTCCGCCGCCGCCGTCGCCATCGCGCTCGACGAAGCCGCCCGCTCCGGCCGTTTCCACATTGGCGATCCCATCCTCCTCGTCGTCTTCGGTGGCGGGCTCACCTACGCCAGCGCCGTCATCGAGTGGTAGATTCCAACTCCCCCGGGGAAACCCTCCGCGAGGCCCTCGAATTCCTCGACATCCTCGCGGCCGAAAAATCCTGGAGCGCCAAACATCTCGACGCGCGAAAAACCGACGCCCGCCGGGAAATCGAATCCACCGGCACCTGGACGCCCGAATTTCCCGAACTCGAACACGGCGCGCGCATGGCTTGGCGCAACAACGCCCGCTGCATCGGCCGCCTCTTCTGGCCCTCGCTCAAGGTCCGCGACCTCCGCCGCCTTTCCGACCCCGATGCCCTCCACGCCGCCCTCCTCGAGCACCTCGATCTCGCCACCAACGGCGGAAAAATCCAACCCCTCGTCACCATCTTCGCCCCCGCCGATTCGCAAGGCCCCGTCGTCCGCATCCACAACCACCAACTCCTCGGCTACGCCGCCCACGAGCAACCCGACGGCACCATCCTCGGCGACCCCAAAAATCTCGCCACCACCCGCGCGGCCAAGCAACTCGGCTGGCAAGGCGAAGGAACCCGTTTCGACCTCCTCCCCTGGATCATCCAAAAACGCGGCGAGCCTCCCCGGCTTTATCCACCGCCCGTCGAACACGCCCTCGAAGTCCCCCTCTCGCATCCCGATTTCCCATGGTTCGCCGAACTCGGCCTGCGCTGGTATGCCGTTCCCGTCCTCTCGGACATGACCCTGCGCATCGGCGGCCTTGATTTTCCCGCCGCTCCGTTCAACGGCTGGTATATGGGCACCGAAATCGGCTCCCGCGACCTTGGCGACATCCAGCGTTACAACCAACTCCCCGTCGTCGCCGACAAAATGGGCCTCGACCGTTCGCGCGACTCCACGCTGTGGAAAGACCGCGCCCTGGTCGAACTCAACGCCGCCGTCCTCCATTCCTTCGCCCGAGCCGGCGTCCGCATCGTCGATCATCACCGCGCCTCCTCCGAGTTCATGGAATTCGCCGCCCGCGAAATGAAAGCCGGCCGCGCCGTCTCCGCCGACTGGAGCTGGATCGTCCCGCCCATGTCCGGCTCCGCCACCCCCGTCTTCCACCATCTCTGGAAAGACCTCTCCCTGCGCCCGGATTACCTCCCCCCTAATTAAATCCCAAAAAAACGAATCTAGCGCGTTGAAATTCGGTTTTTTCGAACAATAGCGCTCGTTTTTCGTTATGGATATCGCAATGGAGTTGAGCAAATTCCGTTACCATGAACGCGAGTCTCCGGAACGCTTGCAAAGACGATGACCACAGCAGGTCAAACGGCCAATGGGTGAAAAAAAATCCATGAAGAAATCAAAGTGCCCAAAACATTTTCTGAACACCCGCCAACAAGAAACAACCAACCAAAATCATGAAAACCACAATCCTGCTTGCTGTCACCGCCGCGCTTGCCATCTCATATCCCGCCACTTTGCAGGCGGGAACCACTCCTCCCGCGCAGCCCTCGAAGGACGGAATCACACCCATCGGGGAGTTGAGGCGCGGGACGATGGTGACCGTCCGAGGCACTGTCGATCGAATCACCGACGAGGACGAGTTCCGCCTCGCCGACAAAACCGGACGCGTCCGCGTTTATGTCGGTCCGAACTGGGTTCCTGTCGACACGGGCGAAGAGGTCACCGTTCGCGGGTTCGTGGACAATGACATCGGGCCCCTCGAAATTTATGCCCGCACCCTCACCCGCGCCGACGGGAGCGTTGTCAACTTCAAGCCCCGCTCGGAGGAGTAATCCTCGAGTCAAAGGGGGTCAGTCAAAGATTCTTGACAAGGATCAAGGTTGCGCGCTCGAGAAAATCAAAACGGGCATTTTGTCAAGAATCTTTGACTGGTATCTTTTCAACAAGCCTTCCGAAGCAGGCGGG
>CAZVPK010000076.1:0-11692 GCA_964628505.1 uncultured Chthoniobacter sp. | reverse complement strand
GGCTTGGGAAATTTCTCCAAGCCCTCGGAGATATGATCCGGGCGCGCGGGGAATTTTCCCCGACCCTCGGGGAAATTGTTTGGGGGCTTGGGACATGTTTCCAGACGCTCGGAGAAATTGTTTTTGTGCGATTTCCATTTCCAGCGACACGCGGGGAAATTTTCCGGGCCTTGGGGACAAAAGTTTGGAGGCTCGGGGGAATTCCTGAAGCGCATGGAGAGATTGGCAAAGCGGGCGGCGGGTCCGCAAATCGCTTTCCGAGGCCGCGTCGCTGGAGATTCTGGAGATGTCGTGCCATCCCCCCCGCGACCCTTCCACCTCGTCCCGTTCCGGCAGGAAGGCGCTCCGCGGAACGTTTCCGATTCAACCGCCCACCGGATTGGAACGAGGATGGATGGGGCGGAGCCACGTCGGTCTCGTCGTTTCGATGAGGTTTTGTGCGGCCTCGCGGACTGCGGTCGAAATTTTTTCAAAATTCCGCTACGGGGAGTGGCGGGCGGGAGAGGTCAGGGGGTGGTGACCCGCAGACGCAGGAATTTTTTGGAGTCGCCGGACTCGACGGGCACGGTGGCGCGGCGGGTTTCGTGGGTGGCGTTTTCGGTGAGGAGCGAGTCGGTGACATTGGCGGTGGACCAACCGGAGAAGTCGGAGGTCCATTCCACGCGGCCGCTCGAGCCGCTCAGGGCCTTGCTTCGCGGGTAATCCATGGAGAGGACTCCGTCTCCGGCGTCGAAGACGATGCCGGCGGAGGAGGGAAGATTCGCGTCCAGGCCCAGGAAGTATTCCAGCAGATTGGGAATGCCGTCGCGGTCGGGGTCGGCGTTTGGTGCGGGGTTTGTGAGGCCGGAGGCCCAATCGGAGAAGGTGGGCGCGGTGACGGTGAGGGTGCCGGGCTGGTAGAGGATGTCGTAGTTGAAGGGGCTGAACGTGCCGCCGGTGGCGGCGGAGGGCGTGATTTCGTAGGTGCCGACGGGGTCGGCGGACTGCGTGCCGCCGTTGGCGGCGAGGGTGACGGAGCCGATGGTTTCGTTGCCGACGAGTCCGCTGGAGGTGAAGGCGGAGGTGCCGAGGGCGAGGGTTTGGCCGAAGGGTTTGGTGCGGTTCGACGCGGTGACGGTGAGGAGTTTTTGGCGGACCGTGGAGATGGGCACGGCGAGCGAGACGCTGGTCGCGCCTTGGCTGGAGCAGATGATGGAGCCGCCGTAGGAATCGGCGGCGATGCCCGCGGCGAGACGGAGGTGGAGGGTTGCGGGACCGAGGGTTCCCGTGCCGGCGAGGGTTTGTGTGGGGGCGTAGCCGGAGGTGCCGTTGGCGGTTTGGGAGAGTTCGAAGCCGGGAGGGGCGGTGACGAGGATGCCGGAGGCGATGTTGGTGCCGGAAACGGTGAAGGTGGAACTGGCGGAGGCGTTGCCGTAGGGGGTGGAGAGGGCGGCGAGGGAACTGTTGGCGGTGAGGGCTGGAGTGGGAGCGGAGCCGCCGGTGGTGATCACGACATCATCGATGAACGCGCGCTTGGCTGTGGTGGCGATGGTGATGTTCGTGCTTGCGGTGCCGCCGGTGAAGGAGAGGGATTTCGATTCGAAGGGAGCGGTCATGTTTGCGCTGTAGGAGACGGTTTGCGCGCTTCCCGAGGAGGGGGTGACGGTGATGTTGCCTTCGATGTTGGTCCAGCCTTTGACTTTGAAGGAAACGGTGTAGCTGCCTGCGGAGAGGTTGAGGGATTTTGTGGTGATGGAGCCGGAGGCGCTGCTGGTGCCGAGTTTCACAGCGCCGCCGGCCTGATAGGCGCGACTCACGGAAGAAAAGTTTACGTTCGGAGTCCATACCGAACTGGACCCGCCAGTCGATGTATTGTCGCCCGCGGTGATGGAGGAAAAATCCTCGTTGAAAATCGTGGTCCCGATTCCTCCTCCCCCACCCCCGCCGCTTTGGGTAATGGTGATGGCGAGTGTGGCGTTGGCTGTGCCTGCGGAATTGGTGGCGGAGAGGGTGGCGTTGGTGGTTCCGGCGAGGGATGGCGTGCCGGAGACGAGGCCTGTGGAGGTGTTGACGGCGAGGCCGGCGGGGAGACCGGTGGCGTTGAAGGAGGTGGGGGAATTCGAGGCGGCGATCTGGTAGGAGAAGGATTGGCCGACCGTGCCGCTGGCGGTGCCGGGGCTGGTGATGGATGGCGGGGAGGCCGAGCCGAACGAGGAGTTGCGGGGATTCGGGGTGCCGGTGGTGAAGTCGTTTTTGTTGTCACCGGTGTCGGTGGCGCCTCCGCCGGCGCGGAAGATGGAGGCGGTGGCGGACGGGGCGGGTGCGGCTCCGGAGCCTTCGTAGGCGGTGGCGGCGCCGAAGCCGACGAAGTCCTGGAGGCCGGATTGGCCGGCGGGCGAGGCACCGGTGAAGGGGGTGGTGGAATCGCGCAGGGCGATTTTGCCATTCGTGCCGCTCATGTTGCTGTTGCCGGTGGAATCGGGCGTGGGCAGGGCGGCGCCGGTGGTGCCGCCGGAGAGTTTGACGAGATGGTATTTGCCCGGGGCGATCGAGCCGGTGAGCGGGGTGGCGGCCCAGGTGGTGCCGGTGGCGGAGGCGTATTGGATGGACCAACCGGAGAGGCTGACGGTGGCGTTGCCGCGGTTGTGGAGTTCGACGAAGTCGGCGTTGTAGAGGGCGCCTCCATTTCCGCCCGCGCCGTAGGCCTGGCTGATGAGGACGGGATTTTGAAGGATGGTGAAGCTCGAGGCGCTGGTGGCGTTTCCGAAGGTGTTTGTGATGGTGATCGGTCCACTGGAGGCTCCGGCGGGGACTGTGGCGGCGAGGAGGGTGGTGGAATTTGTGGTGAATTGGGCTTCGATGCCGTTGAAGCGAACCGAGGCGATGTCGGCGAAATTGGTGCCGTTGATGGTGACGACATCTCCGGCGCGGCCACTGGCGGGGCTGAAGGAGGTGATGGCGGGGGCGCCGTTTCCGGAGAGGACGAAAACGGTGGCGGCGGTGGAGGTGGCCGAGGCGCCTTCGGTATCGGTGGCCACGGCGGTGAGGCTGTAGGTGCCGGCGTTGGCCGGAGTCCAGGAGGCCGAGTAGGGGGCGGTGGTGTCGATGCCGAGCGAGGTGGTGCCGCTGAAGAATTGGACGCTTTGGATGGTGCCGTTGGCTCCGCCGAGGGTTTTGTCCGTGGCGGTGGCGGTGAGGGCGACGGGGGAGTTCGCGAGGATGGCGGTGCCGCTGGCGGGGGAGTCGAGCGTGAGGTTGGGCGGGGGATTGGTTTCGACATCGGTGCCGCCGGTGACGATGAGCGAGTAGGCTTGGGAGGCGGTGGTGAGATTTCCGGTGAGGGAGACGGTGACGGTGTAGGCGCCGGCTTGGCCGGGCGAGGCGATGAGGACCTGCTCGACGGTGTCGACATTGTTTTTTCCGCGGGTGGCCGGGAGGGACATGGCGGAGTCGGTCCAGTTGCCGACGAAGGGCATGACGAACGGGAGGGTGGTGGTGCCGTTCGGGGAGGTGATTTGGAGGTCGAGATTGTGGCGGAGGTTCGGGGTGCGGGAGTCGGCGGCGGTCTGGCGGGCGCCGGCGGGTTCGGTCCAGCAGAGGGTGGCGCGAATGGGCGAGGTGCCGTCCCATTGGAACGAATGGGTGGTGGTTTTGGTGGAGTTGTTGAGGGTTCCTTCAATCATTTTCGGGGCGGCGAGGCTGGCCTTGTGGGCGAGGATGAGATCGGCGGCGGCTTTGACATTGATGAGGCCCCAGCCGTTTTGGTAGTCGGGCCCGGGGTTGCCGAGATCGTCGGCAGTGTGGATGAGGAGGCCTTTGAGCATGCTGGCGCGCAGGCGCTGGTTCGAGAATTCGCGGGCGTAAAGCTGGACGAGGAGGGCGGCGGATCCGGCGGCGGAGGGAGTGGCCATGCTGGTGCCGTTGTAGGTGTCGTAGGCCGAGTCGCCGGTGGAGACGGGCGAATAAACGCTCACGCCGTTGGCCACGACATCGGGCTTGATGCGGCCGTCGTCGCAGGGTCCCCAGCTGGAGAAGGTGGACATGGTTCCCGCGGAGGGGGAGCGGACGCCGCCGCTCACGGCATCGTTGACCGCGCCGACGGTGAGAATGTTTTTGGCGAGCCCGTTGAAGGTGATGGATTGGTAGCCTCCCTTGGCAGTCAGGAGGTCCTGCTCGTTTCCGGCGGCCCAGAAGATGAGGTAGTAGGGCAGGCCGTGTGCGAGGTTGTCGGTGGTGACGCATTCGTCCTCGTAGCGGCCCATGTCGGTGGAGGCGGCGTTGTAGCCGTAGGAGTGGTTCGAGACGGGGAGCTTGGCGGTGTCGCTCGATGTGGCGGCACCGGCGGCGGTCATTTCGGCGTAGTCGCTGTTCCAATCGTAGGAATCGATGGCGGCGAGCGGGGCCATGCCTTTGGCGTTGGCGGTGGTGCCGTTGGCGCCGATGGTTCCGGCGACGTGCGTGGCATGGTCGTCGACGGCAACGGAGCTGTTTCGTTTGACGACGCGGGTGGTGTTGAATTCGCGATGGGTGTTGCGGACGGAGCCGGCGTCCCAGACGCCGACTTTCACGCCGGAGCCGTTGAGGTTGTATGGGGCCGGCGCCAGAAGATTCGCGCCGCTGGAGATGGCGGCATTGCGGTTTTGCGTGGTGCGGTAGACGGGACGGTCGCCATCGAAATCGTGGAGGACGGAGACCTTGTTGCCCGGGCCTTCGATGCGGAGGGGGATGCCGAGGCGGTTGGCTTTTTCAACAACGGATTCGTAGCGGGCCTCCTCCATCTCGGACATGCGGGCCACGACGAATTCGCGGACGACGGGATTGGAGAGGTCGGCTTTTTCGAGAAGGTCGGAGGGGGTTTTTGCCCCGGCGAAAAAGGCGGCGGCTTGATCGGCGGTGGTGATGGCGGAGGAATTCGCGGCTTGGGCAGACGGGGGCGACGGGGAGGCGGAGGGCGATTGTTGCGCGGCGGGAGCGTCCGACGGGGATGCCGCCGCCTGGGCCAACAAAACCGGAGAGGGGCCGGGGGCGGGCGCGTTTGATGCCAAGGCGGCGGAATCGGCCGAGATCGGGGGCCGGGGTGTGAATGCGGTCGATGTCTGGGCGGAAGCGCTGGCGCGGCTCTCGGGAGCGGGCGGCGTGGAATCCGGTTGCGGCGTTCGATCGGAAAAAACCACCAGGGCGAACGCCGCCAGCAGGGCGAGAAGAGCGGCGGCGAGGATGGTTTTTTTCATGGAGAGGCCGTGGATCGGTGGAAGCGAAGCAGGTTACGTGCCCGTGTGGCGCGTGGTTTGCATTTTGCGACGTTGGTGCGCGGGTTCGAAGGGAACAACGTCGCAAATGAAACAATTTCGCATCCCGGCAGGGAAGGCGCACGGAGGCAGTTGGGCAAAAACGGACATCGACCGGCGTTTTTTGGCGGAAATGAAAACAACGGCCCCGCGGGCGATTCGAGTCGGAGCCGGTTTCCGCGGGGCTCCCAATCGCTTCGCGGATTTTTTTTGGCGGAGGGGGTGGGATTCGAACCCACGGGACCTTGCGGCCCTCCGGTTTTCAAGACCGGCGCGATCGACCACTCTGCCACCCCTCCCGTTGTCGGACGGCTTGGGCCTCGGATCGGACGAGGCGTTTGACTGTCGGGCTGCGGAGTTTTTCCCGAACGGAACAAACCCGGGCCACGGCGCGTCCTTCACGGCACGATAGTGGGCCTTGTCGCGCCCGCAAGATTTTCGTGGCGACACGATCGACGAAAAACCCGCCAAAAAAAAGACCGCCGGGATCGCTCCCGGCGGTCTGGATTTATTTTTGAATCCGCTCGGCGGAATCAACGCACCTGCACCATGGCGGCGTGCTCCTCGTCGGAGCAGGGGGCGTTGAGCGGGACGTTCGTGGTCTTCGAACTGTCTCCGACCAGGCCGTTGGCCAGCATGTAGGCTTCGACCTCCTCGCCGCTGATGTCGGCGAGCATGGTGCCGTTGATGATGACGCAGGGCGAGAGCGGTTGGCCGCTCAGCTGCTCCATTTCGAAACGGTAGTTCGGGTTTTGTATGATGTCCTTCTCCGTGTAGGAGAGTTCATATTTCTCGAAGACCGCGCGGACTCCGCGGCTCCAGCCGCAGTGCGTCTTCAGGTAGGCTGTGATTTCGGGTTTGTTCATCGTGGTCGTTTTACGATCTGAGGAACGGAACGGATTTCACTTCTTGCCCTGGCCGGGACGGTATTCGTCCTCGGCGAACTGGAAGGCCTGGTCGAGTCCGACCATGTCCTCGCCGGGTCGCAGCGTGTCGAGCGTCTCGGCCTCCTTGCGGAGCATTTCCTCGCTGTAGTTCGCGGCCTTGATGGAGAGACCGATGCGGCGCTCGGCCTTGTCCACCTTGATGACGCGGGCCTCGACTTCCTGGCCGGCCTTGAGGACGTCCTTGACCTTCTCGATGCGGTCCTCGCTGATCTGCGAGATGTGCACGAGGCCGTCGATGTCGTCCTGCAACGCGACGAAGGCGCCGAAGTTCGTGAGCTTGGTGATGGTGCCCTTGACGAGGTCGCCGATGCGGAACTTCGAATCGATTTCCTTCCAGGGATCGGTGTCGAGTTGTTTGACGCCGAGGCTGATTCGCTGGTTGGTCTTGTCGATGTCGAGAACCACGGCTTCGAGTTCGTCGCCCTTTTTGAGCATCTCGGAAGGGTGGTTGATCTTGCGGGTCCAGCTGAGGTCGGAGACGTGGACCATGCCGTCGATGCCTTCCTCGAGTTCGACGAAGGCGCCGTAGGCGGTCATGTTGCGGACCTTGCCCTTGACCTGCTTGCCGATGATGTAGCGGAGCTCGATCTCGTCCCAAGGGTTGGGCTCGAGTTGGCGGACGCCGAGGGAGATTTTCTGCTCGTCCTTGTTGACGCCGAGAACGATCGCCTCGACCTGCTGGCCGAGCGTGAGGACGTCCGAGGGACGCGCGACGCGCTTGGTCCAGGAGAGTTCGGAGACGTGGATGAGGCCTTCGACGCCCTCCTCGATCTGGACGAACGCGCCGTAGGGCATGAGGTTGGTCACCTTGCCGGCGACTTTCTGGCCGACGGGGAAACGCTCCTCGATCTTGTCCCAAGGATTGGACTGCATTTGTTTGAGTCCGAGCGAGACGCGCTCCTTGTCCTTGTTGATGTCGAGGACCTGGACGGTGAGTTGCTGGCCGACCTTGATGAGTTCGGCGGGATGGTTGAGCCGGGCCCAGGACATGTCGGTGACATGCAGGAGTCCGTCGATGCCGTCGAGGTCGATGAACGCGCCGAAGTCGGTGATGTTTTTGACGGTGCCGACAATGTGGTCGCCGATGTTGACTTTCGAAAGGAAGGCCTGGCGCTTTTCCGAGCGTTCCTGCTCGATGATTTCGCGGCGGCTGAGGACGACGTTTTTCCGGTCCTCGTTGATCTTGACGATTTTGAAATCGTAGATGTTGCCGACAAATTGTTGGAGGTCCTTGGGCGGGACGATGTCGATCTGGGAGGCGGGGAGGAAGGCCTCGACGCCGACATTGACGGTGAGTCCGCCTTTGACGACCGAGCGGACCTTGCCCTTGATGAGGCCGTCGCCTTTGAAGACGCCGACGATTTTTTCCCAGTTCTGACGCTGGGCGGCCTTCTCCTTGGAGAGGACGACCATGCCTTCGTCGTTTTCGAGGCGCTCGAGGAGGACCTCGACTTCGTCGCCGATCTCGACGGTTTCAGGTTCGTCGAATTCCGAGGCGGGGATCACGCCTTCGCTTTTGTATCCGATGTCCACGAGGAATTCCCGGGGTCTGATTTCAAGGATGTGTCCCTTGACGATGCTTCCTTCGCGGTAGTTCTTGATCGAGCTTTCGATCAATTCTTGCAGTGCTGCCATATGGTTGATTGTTCCTTGTTTGTTGTCGCAACCGGATTCCAAAAGGAAAAACAGGAAAACGGTCTTGCGGCCTCCACAGCCGCGAGCGAGCGAGCCAACTTATCGCCGGCAGCCCCGAGAGCAATCCCTTTCTGAAAAAAAACCGGCGCGCGCACGGGTCGCGCGGGCGGCTCGACGAGACAACCGCCGCCAGATCCTCAGCCCGAGCAGGGAGCCAGAATCGCATCCCTCATCCCGTGCAGGAGTTTCTTGTCGTCCGGGCAGATCGTCGCCAACGCCCCGCCGCAAACCGAGGATTTTTCCCCCACAAAAAAATACGGACACAACCGCACCCGCCCGCGCATCGGCTCCAGGCGGTCCTCGCCGGGCCGCCAATACTCCGTGTCGAACAACTTCCCGTGATGGAACACCTGCAAAATCCGGGGCTGGCGGGAAAACTCCGCCAGAGCCTCTTCCAGCGCGCCCTGCCACTCGCGCTGCGGCATGTCCGCCCCCACCACCACGCCGCGCGAACCCCACGCACGCTCGGAAAATCCACTCACCTTCAAAACAAAATCCCGCCGCTTCTGGCTGAACCGCGCGACCTCGTCCCATGTGTGCGCCTCGAGGCGCGGCAGCACCGCATGGCGCGGCAGCGGCGTCGGATCGACAAGCCAGGTGTAGGGAATCACCTTTTGCAGCGCGAGGAACACCCGCTCGCTCAATTCCCGCCGCCAAAACTCCTCCAGCGGCTTCAGCCAAAACAGCGCAAACCACAACTTCTCCTCCAGCGCGGGCTTGAACGGCGGCGTCACCGCGATCCTCCGCTCGCGCACGCCGTCCATGATTTCCCCCGCCCCCGGCACATTCGCCAAATCGAAAAGTTCAAAAAAACGGTAGACCCTTTTCGCCCGGTCGGAGCGCGGCTCCGCATCGGTCACCCGCCACGGCCCGCCGTCCGGGAACGCAGCATTCAAGCGCCCCGCCAGCCAATCCATCTCGGGCCGATAGGTCGCCGCCTCCTCGGAGACCACGATGTCTCCGTCGGGAAAAATCCCCGCGAATCCCCGCAACATCCCGTCCGCCCCGCCAAGCACCTCGCATTCCAGCCCCGCGTAGGTCGAGTTCAACCAATCCACCAGCCCGATCCCGCCCGGCACGCTGTCGATCTCCGCGATCGCATAGCCCGTTTCGGTGAGCACCAAATCCGGCCGCACCACTTTCGGAATATCCCCCGCGATTCCATGCTCGCGCTGGAACGCCACCAACTCCGCCGGCTTGCCCGCATCGAGAATCTCCGCCACCCACGCGGGCTGGCGGCCTTTCACGCTCTGCCGATACAGCAAATCGCACGCCCGCAAAAACACCGTCAGCCGGTGCCCCAGCTTTTCGAGCTCCCTGGAAAATCCCTCCGGCAGAGCGAACGGCCCCGGCGCGATGCGCCATTCCTTTTCATGGAACAACCCGCCCGCCGGCAGGGCCGCGTGAACGGCGCGCGCCGTTTCGAGAGGGCTCATGAAAGCACCTTCAGCGCCTGCCGCACCAATTCCTCCGAGGTCGGCGTGCCGCTTCCACCCTTCATCACCGCACGAATCGCCTTGTGCGCCTCGACCTGTTTGTAGCCCAGAGAAATCAACGCCAGCACCGCGTCGTGAATGCAAACATCCTCCGCGCTCGGAGCGTTCTTCGCGCTCGACGCCTCCCACTCCGCGGCCACGCCCACCTTGTCCTTCAACTCGAGCACGATCCGCTCCGCCGTTTTTTTCCCCACCCCGCTGATCTTCGAAATCGTCCCCGTGTCGCCCGCCACCACGGCCGATTTGAACATCTCCACCGACAGACCGCTCAGCACCGACAGCGCGATTTTCGGCCCCACGCCCGTCACATGGTTCAGGAGCAACCGGAACAAATCCCGCTCGCCCGCCGTGAAAAATCCATACAGCACATGCGCGTCCTCACGCACCGCCAGATGCGTCAGGATTTTCACCGGCGACCCCACCGCCGGCAAACGCTCGAAACTCGAGATCGGAATGAGCACTTGATACCCGACCCCGTGGACATTCACCACGATCTGGGTCGGCAGCGACTCGGCCAGGATTCCTTCAAGAAACGCAATCATCTCGACCGCCATCCATACCAGACCCCCCGCAAAAACCCCAAGCGCCATGTGCACCCGCCTCCGTGCCCGGCCTCCCGCAGCGGAAATCGGACCGATTCTCGACCGTGTCCTGGCCAACGGCTTGCCTGATGCCGTCGCAAAAGCCGACTTGTCTTTCCCCGATCCCGAGGACCAAAAATGCCGCGGAGCATTTGGAATTCCCAGCACCCCGACACATCGATGTTTGCCACCCGCCTCTCAAAAAAAACTCCAAGCGCCCTGTGCCTCGCCGCCGCCCTGGCACTCGCCGTGACGGTCCTCGCGGAGGACACATGGGTGCTCGCTCCCGAACCGTCCTTCATGGACCACAAGATGCGGCGGCCCATCGACGACTCGCCGCGCACGATCCTCGCCATCGCCCGCCTGGTCGATGGCGACATCGATCCCCTCACCCGCGAGCAAAAAAAATCCGTCCACAAAACCTTCGATCAAATCCGCGCCGAGGCCCTGAAAACCGCCTCCGCCACGCTCGCGCGAATGACGCCGGAATTTTTCCGCGACAAGAACGGCGTCATCCGCCATGCCGCGATCGAATCCCCCGATCCCCTCACCGCCTCGTGCGTCCTCGCCCCGGAGTTCGGCGAAACCTTCCGGGACACCCTCGGCCCCGACCTCCTCGTCGCCATTCCCACGCGCAACCAGGTCCTGGTTTTTTCCAAACAGGACGACGCCCACCTCCGCCTCGCCGAGACGATCATCGGCAACTATCTCGGCTCGAACTATCCCGTGAGCCGCGAAATCTTCGCCTGGGAAAACGGCCGCCTCCGCTCCCTCGGCGTGCTTCGGTAACCTCCCCCGCCCGCCCCGGCAAACCGCGCAAGGTCTCGAGGCGAATAACCGAAAAAACTGAAAACTTGCCCCGCCCCCCGAGTCTGCGTAGGGTATTTGTTCCTTTTACGGCTGGATAGCTCAGTTGGTAGAGCAGAGGACTGAAAATCCTCGTGTCCCCGGTTCGATTCCGGGTCCAGCCACTCCCCTTTTTTACCCGCAGAAGCCGATGAAATCACGCTCTGCGGTTTTTTTTCGGAATCGAACGATTTTCTATCAGACCCTATCCGACCCATTCGATTCGGTCCAAATATGTCCGCCAACTGTCCGCCGCCGGAACCTGTGTGAAATCACGGATTGCCTGAGCGGAATTGAAGACCCCTGGGGGAGCGCAGACCGAATGATTTTTTTCATGAGTCCCTGGTCATTTTTTCCCCTTGTCGGTTTTCCCAACGGCAGGAAAACCCCGGGATGCCCCATCGCACCCCTCCCCAATGGACCTCCGGCGGAATCGCCCCGGATGTTTCCTGCACCGACCCCAACGAAACCATCTCATGGCTGATCAATGGTCCCGAGGCCAAGCTCCCGCGCGGCATCAAGCACCGCACCGCCGACGGCACGCTGCGCCGCGATGTCCGGCTCAAGTGGTGGAAAACCGTGCGCGGCCTCACAGCCCGCCAAGCGGTCTTCCCCGAAACGCCCGACATTCCCGACGCCCCGTTGAGTGGCGCGCCCGAGATCGACTATCCCGCCGAGGCTCCCATCACCTTCTTCGGTCACTACGCGGTCGATGCCGAGCGACCCGCACCCGTCAGTCCCCGACTGGCCTGCCTCGACTACGGCCTCGGCAAAGGCGGCTTCCTCTGCGCCTACCGCTGGGACGGCGAAACCGATCTCGACCCGCTCAAATTCGAGATGACCTCCCAGGGAGCGAAGCC
>CAZVPK010000075.1:0-11761 GCA_964628505.1 uncultured Chthoniobacter sp. | reverse complement strand
CAATTCAAAAGTCCAGAAAAATACCGGAAATGGTCTGATTCCATGGGGCGATGCCCCGTCCCGGCCTTGGTCAACGGCCAAGGATTCCACCCGCCAAGCGAACAGGACCAAAGGCCCGATCCATCCGGCATGCGATGATCAAGGTCGCGTGGTGATGCGGTAGAAACCCTGCGCGGCATTCGCGGGCGCGCCGATCGATTTGCTGGAACTGGCCGCTGTGGCCGCGTGGGTGGCGACTTCGGACCATGTCGCATCGCCGAGTGCCGCCTTGTGTTCGATCCGATAGACGCGGCCGGCGACACTGGGCCAATCCAGGGTGATTTCCCGGGTGGCGGGATTGTAATTCGCGGACCCGACCCGCAAGCGCGAGGCCGCATCCCCGGGATCCGTGCCCGCGGCGAATTCCTGAAGGTTGGTATGGCCGTCGTTGTCGGAATCGCCACCGGCGTCGTTCGCATCGACCGTAAGGTGGTATTCGGCCTCGAAGCCGTCGGTCATGCCGTCGCCGTCCGTGTCGGGGTTTTCAAAATTTCCGCCGAACGCGCCTTCGGCGGCGTTGGGCAGTCCGTCGCCGTCGATGTCGGTCGCGCTGTTTTGGCTGAACGCCAGCGAGGTGGTGAAAACCGGGGCGGTGTTTTCGATCTCCACCTGCTCGGCGAGGGGAAGTTCGCGGCTGCGCCACCCCGCGCCCGGCAGGTCGCCGCTGAGGAGGCGCGAGGCGTTTCCGCGCACGGCGTAGACTTCTCCGCCCTGCGAGTTCGAGAGGCCGTAATAAAAATCGTCCCCGCGAGCGGCGAGATTTTTCGCGCCGTTGAAGAGGAGGTCGATCTGGTTGGGGCCGAGTCCGTGGCGCAGGTAGAGCGTGCCGACGGAGGGGTCGAGGGTGTAGCGGGCCGTGACCACATCGCGCCCGGCCGGGAGCGTGAGTCGCTTGGTGATTTTGCCGTCTCCGGAGCGGAATTCCCAATGGTTGCCGCCGTTCACCGGAGCGGTGTTGGCGTAGTCCATATCGACATAGCTGTTGCCGGCGCCTCCGCTCGCATAGCGGTCCTTGAAGCCGGAGCAGCGGTTGTTGTCGGCTCCCTCGCCGTCATGCTCCTCGGCGGGATTCGAAACCGGAACGCCGATGACCTGCCGCGCGTCCCGCAGGTTCGGATCGTAGACAAACGCGTAGACCAGCCGCGCTCCGAACCGCTCGAAGCACAAATAGACGCGGTCGTTTTTCAAAAGGTATTCGTCGTGCGTGTCATCGTCGACATCCTTGGCCTCGGCGACGGTTTGCGCGGTCTGGAGTCCGGATTGGATGGCGGAGACCCATTGCGCGGCGTCGGCCATGATGCCGACCTTGCGGATGTGGCCGTGCAGGCGGAGCGCCCAGTAGGAAATGGGATCGAAGGTCGTGTCCTCGCTCGAGGTGATGCCGGAATCGGTGCGGTTGAAGGTCGTCTGGTAGTTGCGGGACTGGTATTGATCGGGGTTGGCGTCCTCGTCGTGCCAGGCGGTTTCGTAGATCATGGCGGAGTAGGTCCACTCGGCGAGGCGGCGGAGTTGGCCGTCGGGCATGGCGGCGAGCTTGTCCCAGGAATCGCGCACGAGCGTGCCGGGCGTGTTCATGTCGCCGTATTTCTTGATGGATGCGGGAACGCCGCCGTCCGGCCACACCATGGGCCGGCGGTCGAAGAACGATTCCTCGAGGTCGGAGCCGTAATACCAGTTGTCGTAGGAATGCTCGCTCGCGCGCTTGAGCCACTCGTAGGTTTGCGAGGGTTTGTCCTCCGTGACGACCGGTTCGACGACCCAAGTGGAATCGGCCTGCGCCCACTCGACGACCTCCTTGAGGTTTTTGATGTCGATCCAGGGCTTGTTGGCGGCCCAGCGGATCGTGCGGTGCCATTGGTCGGCGTTGTTGTTGGGCGTGGAGGAGGCGAAGGAATTTCCGGCGAAGGCCTCCCAGTCGTCGAAGACGATCGTGATCTGCGAGGAGTCGGGGTGGAGGGCTTTTTGGAGAAGCGTGTATCGGGTGTCGCGCATCATGCCGCCATCGTCGTTGCCGAATTTCGATTGGTCCTCGCGGTCGTTGATCAGGAAGGTGAGGACGCCGTGGATTTTGTGGAGCTTGTGGTGGTAGGGCTCCTCGTCGTTGCCCCCGCCGCCCGCCCAGCGGCCGTAGTTGGCATCGTCCCAGCCCGGATTGTTTTGTTCGTTCGGGTAGAACCACCAGTGGAG
Organism: uncultured Chthoniobacter sp.; assembly: GCA_964628505.1. GTDB lineage: Bacteria > Verrucomicrobiota > Verrucomicrobiia > Chthoniobacterales > Terrimicrobiaceae > UBA967. The sequence continues at coordinate 9,535 of CAZVPK010000075.1, read as the reverse complement.
GTGCGTGACCTCGTCGAGGTAGGTCGCGGCGTAGCCTCCGGCAAGAATGTCCTGGAACGGGGCGGGGCGGAGCGGCATCACGCGCTCGGGCACATGCATCACCTTCATGGCGTTCGCATCGAGGCCGAAGATGTGCTGCGCGAGATCGTTGAACGCCCGGATCGAGGCGCGGTTCGGCGCCCCCTCGAAATAGGGCATGATGTGCTCGGCATAGACCCCGCCGATCACCGAGCCGGTGCCCGAGGCGGCGAAGGTCTTCAGCCGCTCGACAAATGTCGGCCCGTCGCGGTCGGGAAAATCCGGGTCGGCGGGATTCTGCTCGGCCCAGAGCAGGGAACTCAGGAGCGAACCGCTCAGGTGCATGTTCAGGGGCACGCCGAGCATCTCGTGGGTGTCGACCGTGCGAATGAATCCGGGGTAGAGATCGAGATCGGCGCGGGGTTTGAAGATGTGGCCCTGTGTGCCGCCGACCGTGGCCACGGACTGGTTCGCATGGGCGATGGCGGCGTATTTGGCCCGGCTCGTGGAGGAGTTGGAGGCGATGCCGTCGCCGGAGAGGATTCCGACATTGGAATCGCCGGGGGATTGGCGGGTCAGGACTCCGCCCATGCAATCGATCAAATCGCTCCCGGCGAGTTCTCCGTCCCCGCCTTCGGTTCCGTCCCGCGCGGTGAAAACCCAGAACCGGAGGGGGCTCGCGCCATCCCACCCGGCGGCGGTGAGGACGGATTTCCGGATGCCGAATTCGACGGCGTCGAGTTCGCCGTGCCAATAGGCGCCGAGGAAATTGTCGGCGGCGATGTTGGCGAAAGTGGAGTCGTAGATGCTCCCCGCGGTGGAATTGTAAACTCCGACGCAGATTTCCCAGCCCTTGCCGTCCTGGAGCCGGGTGTCGCTGAAGTCGGGCAGCCACTTTTGGCCGCCCGCCGCGCAATCGATCGCGACATACACGTCCACGGCCCAGTCCTGATGGTTGAAGCCGATGTCGAAGAGGTCCACGCGGAAGAAGACATTCTCGCCCTCGACGCGGTGGTAGAAGGCCACGAGGTCGCGGGAGGAATCGGAGTTGAAGACATCGGTGCTGAACAGGTGGTGGTCGTTGTTTTGATCCAGCGCGCGGAGGTCGCCGGAATTCCAATCCTGGAACTCCTGGAACCACTCGGTGCCGCGCTTGTCGGTGCCGATTTTCGGGCCGGGGCCGATGGTGATTTGGGCCTGCGCGCGGGCGCAGAACAGGATGGCCGCGGCGGCCAGAACGTGGAGAAGGGTCATCGACGCAAAATCCGGCCGCATCCCGTTTCGGTAAAGGGATGCGGTCTTGAACGGTTGAATCCCGCGGGCCCCGCCTGAAAAAAGAGCATTTCCGCACTCGCCGGAAATGCTACTTCTGGCGGATGCGAATTCTTTCCGGCATCCAGCCGTCGGGCACTCCGCACCTCGGCAACTATTTCGGCATGATGAAGCCCGCGATCGAGCTTCAGGCCAAGGGGGAGGCGTTTTATTTCATCGCCGACCTCCATGCGCTCACGACGATCCACGACGCGGCGGTGATGCGGGAAAACGTGCGCGGGCTCGCCTTGGATTTCCTGGCGTGCGGACTCGACCCGGCGCGTTCGGTTTTTTTCCGACAATCCGATGTGAAGGCCGTCACCGAGTTGACGTGGATCCTCTCGACGGTGACCCCGATGGGGCTCCTGGAGCGGTGCCATTCGTTCAAGGACAAGACGGCGCGTGGGCTGGCGGCCTCGCACGGGCTGTTCTCGTATCCCGTGCTGATGGCGGCGGACATTTTGCTCTACGACAGCGATCTCGTGCCGGTCGGACGCGACCAGAAGCAGCATCTCGAGGTCACCCGCGACATCGCGGTGAAAATGAACGAGGCCTACGGCGAAATTTTCAAGCTCCCCGAGCCTTCGATTCGCGACGAAACCGCCGTGGTGCCCGGTTTGGACGGCGGGAAGATGAGCAAGAGCTACCACAACACGGTCGAGATTTTCGCACCCGAGGCCGCGCTCCGGAAAAAAATCATGGGGATCAAAACCGATTCCACGCCCGTCGAGGCGCCGAAGCCGTTGGAGGATTCCGTGATTCTCGCCCTCTACAAGCTGGTGGCCTCGGAATCCGATTATTCCACGATGGAGGGGGAATTCCGCACCGGTGGCGTGGGCTACGGGGATTTCAAAAAGCGGTTGTTCGCCGCGGTGTGGGAATATTTCGCGCCGTATCGGGCGCGCCGGGCGGAGTTGGAGTCCGACCCCTCGCGCGTCGAGCGGATTCTCGCCGAGGGAGCGGAAAAGGCGAACACCGTGGCGGAAACAGTGATGCGCCGCGTGCGGGCTGCCGTGGGCACCGGTCCGGTTCTGTAAACGGGCCCCCTGACAGACTTCAAAGCCCCGGTGGCCGGATTCGCGCAATCGCATCCCGGGAAGAGGGGGAAGAGAAGGGGGGTGTCAGAGGTCCACGGCAAAGAAGAGCTGGCTACCGTTGCTGCATTCCTGCCCTGGCGGGGTTCGCCGGTCCGCAGTCCATGGCCCCTGACACGTCGAACCTACTGTCCGACGCGGCCGGGAGCAACCGCGAATCCGTGCGCGGGAGCGCCCGGGGAAAAGCCGGAGCGGCGGAGGCGGTTCAACGGGCGGCCTTGGCGAGGAAGCGGTCGATGGCGGCAAGGGTCTCCGGGCCCACATGGTGTTCGATGCCTTCGGCGTCGATGCGGGCGGCGCGGGGAGGGACGCCCAGCGCCACGAGAAAGGCGACCACTTTTTCGTGCCGCTCCTTGGCCCGCGCGGCGAGGGTGTTTCCGGCTCCCGTCAGAAAAATCGAGCGGTAGGGGCGGGTGGTCACGAGGCCTTGGCGTTGGAGGCGCTGGACGGTGCGGATAACCGTGACATGCGAGACCCCGAGCGACTTGGCGATGTCGGTGGCGCGGGCCTCGCCGTGCTCGGCGATGAGATCGGCGATCGCCTCGACATAATCCTGCGCCCGCTCCTGCGCGTGGGCGCGGCGGGTGTGCCGCTGGATGGCGGCCGTGTCGCCGGCCTTGGCGGAGGCTTTGCGGCGCGGGGTGGATTCGGGTTTCTCAGGCATGGGGTGGAATCTCTTTGCACAAAAATGCCCAATTGACAAACCGCGGCTTCATGATGTAACCGTATTTCCGCTTTGTAGCACAAGCTACAATTCCTTTTATGAAAACCTCGATGCTTGCCGTGAAAACGCTCTCGATCGCAACGGCCCTTCTTCTGGCCATGCCCGCGGTCCGCGCCGCGGAGGTGGCTGTTGTGGCCACCACCGGGATGGTGGCGGATCTGGTTCGCGGCGTGGGCGGCGACCGCGTGGAGGTTCATCAATTGATGGGCCCCGGCGTCGATCCCCACCAATACCGGCCCACGGCCCGAGACGCCTCGCGGCTTTCGAAGGCGGATGCGATTTTTTACAACGGATTGAACCTCGAGGCGCGGATGGGGGAGTTGTTCGAGCGGTTGTCCAAGCGGGGCGGGAGGGTTTTCGCCGTGACGGATTCGGTTCCGAAGGATCGCTTGCTCCCCGGCGAGGAGGCCGACGAGATTTATGATCCGCATGTGTGGTTCGATGCGGCGTTGTGGGCGGAGGCGGTGAAATCGGTGGTCGAGGGGCTTTCCGAGGCCGATCCGGCAGGGAGGGAGGATTATGTTCGCAACGGTGAATCGCTCCGCAACCGTTTGTTGGAACTCGACGCCTGGCTGAAGGCTCGGGCCGGGGAATTGCCGCCGGAGCGCAGGGTGCTGGTGACGAGCCACGATGCGTTCGGATATTTCGGCCGTGCGTATGGATTCGAGGTGGTCGGATTGCAGGGTATGAACACGGTCTCCGAGGCCTCGCTGGCCGATGTCTCGGCGCTGGCGGAATTTTTGCGGAAGCGAGGGGCGAAGGCGGTGTTTGTGGAAACGAGTGTGAATCCCGAGGCGTTGCGCCGCGTGGCGGACAACGCGGGGGCGCGGGTTGGAGGCGAGTTGTTCTCGGATGCGATGGGCGAGCCCGGTGACGTGCGCGGAGGGTTCGACACCGGAACCCATGATGGCATGCTGCGCCACAACATGGCGACCATCGTCGAAGGCCTGAGGCCATGAGCGGGGCCGAGGCTCCGCCGCTGGAGGTTCACGACCTCACGGTTTCGTATCGCAAGAAGCCCGTCCTTTACGGAATCGATCTTGTGGTTCCGCGGGGCAGCCTCACAGGAATCATCGGACCGAATGGCGCGGGCAAATCGACCTTCGTGAAAGCGGTCGCGGGAATTCTGCCGCTCGACTCGGGATGGGTGAAAATTTTCGGAGGCACCTACCGCGAAAATTGCCGTCGCGTCGGCTACGTGCCCCAACGCGAATCGGTGGATTGGGATTTTCCCGTGAATGTGCGGGATGTGGTGTTGATGGGCCGCTACGGGCGGTTGCGTCCCGGGCAGCGGCCCGGCAAGGCCGATCGCGAGGCGGCGTCCGAATGCCTCGAGCAGGTCGGCATGCTGCCGTATGCGGACCGCCAGATCGGCAATCTTTCGGGCGGTCAGCGCCAGAGGGTTTTTCTCGCCCGGGCGCTCGCGCAGGAGAGCGATTTGTATTTGATGGACGAGCCCTTCGCGGGGGTGGACGCGGCGACGGAGGAGGCGATTGTTGAAATCCTGCGGGAGTTGAAATCTCGCGGGAAAACAATCCTTGTCGTGCATCACGATCTCTCCACCGTGCGCGAATATTACGACCGGGTGATTCTTCTCAACATGCGTCTCGTCGCGGCGGGTGCGACGGCGGAGGTGTTCACACCCGAACTGGTTCAAAAAACCTACGGAGGCCGGTTGACGATTCTTTCGGAGGTCGCGCAGGCGCTGGGGGACCGCTGATGCGCGGAAAAATCCGAACGCTGGTGGCTGCGCTTGCGGCGGGGATTTTTTCCGCGGGTGCGTCGAGCGGCGCGAGCATCGGCGAGATCGCCTCGCGGCCCTTTGCGGAGCGGGCGTTGGAATTTTTCAGTTTCACCGATCCGGCGGCGCGGTGGGCGCTGGCGGGCTCGGTGCTGCTCGGGGCGTGTTGTGGAATGATGGGATCGTTTCTCGTTGTGCGGCGCTTGGCGTTGATGGGCGATGCCCTCGCGCACGCGGTATTGCCGGGAGTGGCGCTGGGATTTCTTTGGAACATGTCGAAGGATCCGTTGGCGATTTTCGCCGGTGCGGTGGGGGCGGGATTGCTGGGCGCGGGAACCGTGCGGTTGATTCGCTCGACGACCCGCCACGGCGAGGATGCGGCGCTGGGATTTGTGCTCGCCTCGTTTTTCGGCGCGGGGGTTTGCCTGATGACGATGATTCAAAACCTGCCCGGGGCGTCCAAGGCGGGCCTCGATTCGTTCCTGTTCGGCCAGGCGGCGGCGATGGGGCCGGAGGATGTGGGATTGCTCGCCGCGGTGGCGCTGGTCTCGGCGGCGGCGGTGGCGTTTTTTTTCAAGGAGCTGCTGGTCTCGGGATTCGACGAGGACTTCGCGCGGTCGGCGGGTTTGCGCACGGGATTTTTCCAATACGGCCTGATGCTTCTTTTGTCTTTCGCGATCGTCTCCTCGTTGCAGGCCGCGGGAGTGGTTCTGGTCTCGGCGATGCTGGTGGTTCCCGCCGCCGCCGCATATCTGCTGGCGGATCGTTTGTCCGCGATCGTGTGGCTCTCGGCGGGGATCGGAGCTGCCGCTGGCGCGGCGGGCGCGTTTTTTTCCTACGCGGGACGCGATGTGCCCACGGGGCCGTTCATGGTTCTCGTGGCCTCGACCTTTTTTTTCGGAGTGCTGCTGTTCGCGCCGCGGCAGGGAATTGTTTCGAGGGTCTGGAAACGCCGCCGACTTGCGGCGCGCATGGCCCGCGAAAACACGCTCAAGGCCGTTTACCATATTCTCGAGGACCGGGATTTTTCCACGACCTCGGTGACGATGGAGGATCTTGCGGCCAGGCGTGGAGAGAAACGGCCTGCCATTCTTCGAGAGCGGGACGCCCTTCGACGGGCGGGCCTGGCGAAACCCGGCGACGGCCACTTGGAGCTCACACCCGAAGGATGGCGGCGGGCCTGCGAGATCGTTCGCAACCATCGGCTGTGGGAGCTTTACCTGACGCATGCCGCGAGCCTCCCTCCGGACCATGTTCATGAGGATGCGGAGTTGATCGAGCATGTCTTGGGCGAGGAAACCGTGCGACGGCTCGAGGAGCGGCTGGGTCATGCCCGCCTGGATCCCCATGGCAAGCCGATCCCCGGGCTTCGCGACATGTCGTCCGGTGGAAACAGGGGAGGGGAGCCATGAGTGGATGGATTCCGCCGTTCGAATGGGAGCGCGTGGTTGTGACGCCATGGAGGGAGGATTTCCATGTCACGTTCTGGATCGTTGCGACCGGCCTTCTGGCCTCCGCGGCTTGCGGGCTGGTTGGAAATTTTCTGCTGCTGCGACGCACGGCTCTGGTGGGCGACGCGATCAGCCACAGCGTTCTTTTCGGATTGGTTGCGGCCTTTCTCGTGGCGGGGGAGGTGTCCACGCCGTTGATGTTCGGCGCGGCGGTGGCGACGGGAATTCTCGTCACGGCGATGATCGAATTCATCCACCGGATGTCGCGTGTGAAGGCGGATGCGGCGATGTGTGTTTCGTTCACCACCTTGTTCGCGGCGGCGGTGGTGATGCTTTCGCTGGCCGGGGTTCGGGGCCATGTGCCGATCGATCCGGAGTGCGTGTTGTTCGGCGAGATCGCTCTGGTGCCGCTCGAGCCGCCGGTGGTTTGGAACGGTGTGGAATGGGGGCCTCCTTCCACGCTCCGGATCGCGGGGGTGCTAGTGGCGTTGCTGGTCCTCGGCGCGGTTTTTTTCAAGGAACTGCTGGTCACCTCGTTCGATTCCGAAATGGCGCGCTCGCTCGGGATGGGCGTTGGCGTTTGGCATTACGGATTGATGGCGGCGGTCTCGGTGGTGGTGGTTTCGGTGTTCGAGGCGGCGGGCTCGATTCTTCCGGTGGCGATGTTGATCGTGCCGGGAATGTTCGCGGCGCAACTTTCGGACCGGCTCGGGATGCGGTTTTTGCTGACCCTTCTCCATGCGGCGCTGGGGAGTGTGATCGGATACCATCTGGCGGTGTGGCTGGATTGCTCGCCCGCCGGGGCGATGGTCGTGGCGGGGGCGGGATTGTTTGTCGCGGTTTGGATCGGCTCGTTTGTCATCGCGCGAAAACCGGCGGGGTAGGGGAGGCGCGCCATCGTCCTTGTCCTGCGGTCCGCGGCGGGAGTATGAGAGCGGGTCGAATGACGAAATCGCGTGTCGCGGCGGTCGGGTTGGTTCTTGGGGCCTCGGTGGCATTGACAGTGTGGGCGGTTGTTTCCGCAGCGGAGTGGCGGGCGGTGTTGCCGGCGGTGGTGTCGCTCGCGGTGGCGGTGTCTTCGCAACGCATCCTGTTTGCCTTGGCCTGCGGGGGATTTTGCGGAGCGGTTTTGCTTTCCGGGGGAAACGTGGCCTCCGGCGCGGCGGATTGGATTTTCCGGGATGCGCTGGGGTCCGTGGCGCAAAGCGAGTGGAAGGCGATCGTGGTGGTGGTGACGTTGCTCATGGGGGGATTCGCGGCCTTGCTGGAGCGCGGCGGGGCGATCGCCGCGGTCTTCCGGAAGTCGCGGGGAGCGTTGAACGCCGAGGGAGGCGCGTTCCTCGCCGGGATCGTTTGTTTTTTCGACGGTTTGGCGAACTCGTTGCTGGTCGGGCGCGTGATGCGCGGGGCGTTCGACAGGAGCGGACTGCCGAGGGAGCGCCTGGCTTTCATCGCGGATTCCACGGCTTCCCCCGTGGCGTGTCTGGGGGTGGCCTCGACGTGGATCGCCTATCAACTGGCGATGATCGAGGAGGGGGCCGCGGCGGCCGGCGTGGAGGTTTCCCCCTACGGACTCTATTTCGCGGCTTGGCCCGCGATGTTTTATTGCTGGGCGGCGCTGATCGGGGTGGCGTTGTTTGTTTTCACGGGATGGGTGATTGGACCCATGCGAAGGGCGAGGGCGTTTCCTGTTGCGGAGGTTTTCATCGCGGGGGAGGCGGAACCGCGATTGTGGCGCGCGCTGTTGCCGATCGGGGTTTTGTTGGGGGCGTTGATCGGCGGACTCTGGCTCGACGGCGCGCACAAGTTGGAAGGGCGGGCGGGTTTTTCCTTCTCCGAGGCGGTGGGCGCGGCGGATTCGGGGCGCGTTTTGCTGGCGGGGGTTTTGGCGGGCTGTTTGGCGGCTTGGCTGTGCTTTCCGCGCGGCCGTGAGCGGGCGGACGAGGTTTTTCTTTCGGGCGCCCAGGGGATGCTTTTTCCGGTGGCGATCCTGGTTCTGGCCTGGGCGCTCGGCGCCACGCTCAAACAACTCGGAGCGGCGGAACTCGTGGCCTCGATGCTCTCGGATTATTTTCCACGATTCCTTTATCCGGCGCTTGTTTTTCTGGTGGCCTGCGCGGTGTCGTTCTCCACCGGCACCTCGTGGGGAACGATGGGCGTGCTCATGCCCGTGGCGCTTCCCGCCGCGATCGCGCTGGCGGGGCCGGAGGGATTTGCGGCGTCGCCTCTCGTCATCGGCGCGGTGGCGGGCGTGATGGGCGGGGCGGTCTTCGGCGATCATTGCTCGCCGGTGAGCGACACCACGATTGTCGCGGCCACGGCGACCGGATGCGACACGTGGAGCCATGTGGCCACGCAGTTGCCGTATGCCCTGACCGCGGGGGGCGTGTCGCTGGTGTGCGGCTACATCCCGCTGGGGCTGGGCTTTTCGCCGTGGCTTTGTCTTGTGGCGGTGATGGCGGCGATGGGCGCGGCAAGGTTTCTGTTGAGACAAACAAACCAGGCCGCTCCGGAGGCCTGACCGGCGCGGCGGATTTTTTTCAAACGCGAAGCGACGCGCGGAAACCGCGGGAGCTGAAATAGGAGGACGCTCCGTTGTGGAAGGTGAAGACACGGTTCCACCGGCGTTCGCCAAAGAGCGCGCCCCCGAGTGTGCGAATTTCCTCCGGAGTCCGAATCCAGCTCGACGTCTTCCGGTCGAACTCGCCCAGCGTTTGGAGTTCGCGATATTCATCCTCGGAGAGAATTTCGACCCCCATTTCGGCGGCCATCTCGAGGGAGTTGGTGGCAGGTTTGTTTTGCTTCCGGGACTCCATCGCGGCGCGGTCGTAGCAGCAATTGACGCGGCCCGGTGGTGTTTCGGGCGAGCAATCGACAAAAACGAACTCGCCGGTTTGCTTGTCGCGTCCGATGACATCCGGTTCGCCGCCGGTGCGCTCCATTTCGGTGAGCGCGCGGAGTTTTTCAGGATTCCGCTCAAGCCGTGCCGCCACGGTCTCCCATTCCAATCCCGGGTGGCGGCGGGGATTATTTTGGAAGCGGGATTGCAGCGTGGCCAGAAGTTCTCTGTGCATTCGAGAAAGGCGATGGAAACTCGTTAAACTTTCTTTTCAATCACTTTTCCGTTTTCCCAAACGATGATTGGAAGATTGAGGGCTCGGTGTTCTTTTATGACATTTTTAGCCGCCCGGCGCAT
>CAZVPK010000074.1:0-11924 GCA_964628505.1 uncultured Chthoniobacter sp. | reverse complement strand
AGCGGAGTTCCGAACGAGGCGAGCGGAGTTCCGAACGAGGCGAGCGGAGTTCCGAACGAGGCGAGCGGAGTTCCGAGCGAGGTGAGCGGAGTTCCGAGCGAGGTGAGCGGAGTTCCGAGCGAGGCGAGCGGAGTTCCGAGCGAGGCGAGCGGAGTTCCGAACGAGGCGAGCGGAGTTCCGAGCGAGGCGAGCGGAGTTCCGAACGGTGGTGCGTTTTTCCCTTGCGATGGAAGCACGGTCGAGGAAGAGTTTTTTCAAGCCGGTCCGCGGCACAAAAAAAATTGGGCACCCGGCGGCCACCGGATGCCCAACCGACCCGTGAGGGTCTGGAGCCAGATGCGTTATTGCCTGATGGCGGAGTCTGTCGCGGGCTGGCTGGTTTTTTTGGCGGTGAAGCGTTGCTTCATGAGGGCCTTCTGGGACTGCATTTTCGCCTTGGCGGCGTCGGTTTTCATGAGCGCGTAAACCGTGCGGCTGACGGAGAACACATGGTTGCCGACGAGGAGGACGGCGTCGTCGAGTCCCGCCTTGAGAGCGGCAACTTGGGTCTGGACGAGGCTGAGGCCGCGCAGAAGGTTGTCCTGGGCGACGAAGTCCGAGAGGGCGATGCTCTGCGGGAGAAGGCCGGGGTCGGATTTGACGGCTCCGAGGGCGGCATCGACGAATCCGCGGGAGCGGGTGCCGAGTTTGGAGATGCGCTGGCGCTCGAGTGGCGTGAGTTCGGGCAGCGGAGGCAGGGTGGCCTTCAATTGCGCGACGGATTGGACGGCGAGTTCCAACTGGTCCGCCGTGAGCGTGGTGCCCGCGTAGGAATAGTTGATGTTCGCCTTGGTGGACTCCACCGGGACGGTGGACGGGTTGGTGGTGGTGGATGCTGTCATATGTTTGGTTTGGTTTGGTTTGCCCCCGAGGGGGCGTTGTGCCGGGTGTGGTGCGGACTCCTCGGCTGTGCCGGCCGACCGGGCGCTCTCCACATGGAGGACTCGGTGGCCGGGGCAGGTTTGGATGTGCGCTCCCGACGAGATAAATAAATAACCAAGTAATCTACTTTGTCAAAAAAATAATTAGAGTGTTGCTCATTTTATTTTTTATTCTACCTTCCCGATGTCATGAGTGAGAAAAGCAAACCCCAAGCGTCCGCGGCACCCAGACACCCTCTCCGCCAGTTGCGGGAAATCCTGGGATGGAGCCGGGAGGAGTTTTCCAAGAGGATCGGGATGAGCCAGGCCACGGTGCAGAACATCGAGCGCGGGGCGGCACCGCTGGCCGAGGAATGGGCCTTCGCCATCGAGGCAGCGACGAGCTGCAACGCGATGGCGCTGATCGAGAGTTCAAATGTGTGGAGAAAACTGCAGAGCGAAGAAAGGGCATTTTTGGAAAAAGCCCTTCAGCATCCCCACGCGATGGCGCAACTGGAAAGCCGGTTGCAGCCGGTGCGTTTGGACCGGGAGCCGTTCACGGCGCAGGATTACGCGAACTACCAGGGGAGCCGGTTGGCCCCGGAAAGCGTGGATGGCGCGTTGCAGGATTTGGGGCTGCGATTGGATCTGCTTTTGCGGCCGCTCGCGGCAAAGCCCGACCGTTTCCGCTGGATGTATCGCTATCTGGTGCAGGTCTTGAACAAGGCCAAAAATGAAAAGGGGCCGGGCGTCGAAGCGATGACCTCGTATGCGATGTCGCGGGGCAAAGCGAAGCTCGACACCAAAACGATCGGCGAACTCCTGAAAATCCCGGACATCGCGGAGAGCCCGCAGTGGAAGGCCTCGCGGGCGGCGGAGAGATTTTCTCCAAAGGAAAAGGCCCATGTGGTGCACGAACAATACCCCTTCTGGCCGAGCGAGGAGGTGCTGGAGGACGCGGAAACCTATCTGGCTCCCGACCATGTCTTCGGCGAGCGGATCGTCTGGCGAATCACTCTGCCGGACGGCAAGCAGCTGGCGATCGTGATCGACAACACCCATGCCTCGGGCCTGCAAGTGCGGCTCACGCCGACGATGATCGAGGTGAAACGGGAAGAGCGCGAGGCGCGGAAAAAAACGGCGGAATAGGATCGGGCGCGACTTCAGCCAACCCGGTTTCCGCTTCATCCGGGAGGCGGAAGCCGGGGCCTTGTGGCTCCTCATCGGTGAGGTTTCCACGTCATCGCCATAAACGACCGGGACGGTCGTTCCCCCTTCCCACGATCGGCGCAGCAGCGCCCCTCGAAAACCATCTGGAGGGATGGGCTCCGTTCCATCCCACTCCTGCGGCGCAGCCGCCCCTTTCCCCGAAACGGCGCTTTCAGCGCCTGAAATTTGGGCGCCGACGGAGCACCGCCCTCCAGGATTGATAGGTTCGCACCCACCGCACGACGGCGCGGCAGCTCCAGGTCCCGGGAAGCGCGCCCGCCGTCGGGTGCGCCCCGCGCCCGACTTGCTGAACTTCGAGCGGCCTCTGGCCGGATTTTTCCAATCGCCCCGCGAGGGCGCGTGGCGGTGCGCCCGAGGCGGGCGCGATCCCCGAGACCCTGCCAAGCGAAGTCATCCGAAAATCCATAACCTTGGAGACTCTGGTATCATTCGCAACTAGAAGCATAAATCAAAGTTCGCTTCCGCAGGGTCGCTTCTTCAAGTCATCCGGGAGAAGCAAAGCCGAGATTGGGACAACCGTGGTCTCCGGTGGAATTCATCGTGGCGGTTCTTTGGTGTTGCGCGCCGGAAAATCCGGCGCATCCTGTGTGGCGGCCGGTCGGCCGTCCCGCGTCTCCATAGCTCAAATGGATAGAGCAGGGCTCTCCTAAAGCTCAGATGGTGGTTCAATTCCACCTGGAGACAGTTTTTTTGCGCGGCGCGCGGGGTCGCGGGTCAGTTCCTCGAGGGGTCGTCGGGGGCCTCGGAGAGCAAGTGCAGGAGCGGTCCGGCGGAGCGCATGAGGGTTTTCCAAGCGGACGCGGGATTTTTCATTTCGATCAAATCGCGGGTGGGCGCGACGACGAGCCAGGTGTTTTGGGAGAGTTCGTTTTCCAACTGACCGGGCGACCAGCCCGAGTAGCCGGCAAAGACCCGCAAGCCGTCCTCCCAGCCGCGCCGGGATTCGTCCGCGGCGCCGTCCACAAAGGCGCGGAAGGCCACGAGCGAGGGATTCTCGCGCCATTGCAGGCTGGCGAGCAGGAGGCTGCCCGCATCCACGGGTCCGCCGTAGAACACCGGGACACCGGGTTCGCCCGGCACGACGGTGTCGATGGGGCGGTTCAAAACAAAGCCGGTCGCGCCCTCGGCGGGGCTGTGTTGCGAGAGAAAAACAATCGTGCGGCGGAAATTCGGATCCCGCAGCGCCGGATGCGAGACGAGAAGCGATCCGGTGAGATTGTCTCCAGGGTTCATGGAAAAATCCCCTAGCACACGTCGGCGGGCTTGGCGAGCGGGGCGGCACGGCATGTTTGACTCGCGGGGAATTCGGGGAAATAAATCCGGCATGAAAATCCCCAAGGCCGTCCTGCTGGCCTCCTCCATTCCACTCGCCGCGCTGGCGCTCCAGGCCCAGGAGGCCGCCGCGCCGGAGTTTTTGAAGAACGGAAATTTCGAACACTTCTACGAGAAGGACAATCTATGGGACGGAGTGAATCCCGACGCGGTGCTGGCGGGGGGGACGGCGCTTCGCGACGAGAAGCCCGGCCCGCCGATCCTGACGGCCGAGGGCGGGATCGACAACCGCCCGATGCCGGTCTCCGTCTCGCTCGGCGATCTCAACGGCGACGGGCTGGCCGACATCGCGGCGATGGAAAATCCCGGCTACCTGCGCGTGTATTTCAACAGCGGCACGCCGCAGGAGCCGAAATACGAGAAGGGCGAACTGGCCCCGTTTTTCATCTCCCGCATCCGCGACTCCGACCCCACGCTTTCGTGGATCACAAATCCGAGCAAGAACAAGGATTTCTGGTATGCGAGGCAGACGAACCGCATCCACCTCACCGATCTGGCGCGCTCGGGGAAGAAGGATTTGCTCGTCGGCAACTACCTCGGCGAGGTTTTCCTGATCCCGAATTCCGGAAGCCCGCAGCGCCCGGAATTCCGCACGCCGGCGGACCTTGCCAAGGCGATGGTTCCCACCTCGAAGGACATCGCGCGCAAGTGGGGGAACCTGTTCGCGCCCGCGACGATCGACTGGAACGGCGACGGCAAGGACGACCTGCTCCTCGGCGAGGGCTCCTATTCGGCGAACAGCATCCATCTGCTCCTGAACCAGGGCACGGCGAACGCGCCGAAGTTCGACGAGTCGATGAAGCCGGTTCTGGCCTATGGCATGGGCCTCGAGCAGCTCACGCCCTGCCTGGTCGATTACAACGGCGACGGAAAAACCGACCTGCTCGTGACGGAGAGCGGCGGCAAGGTCGCGATCTACCTGAACAAGACCGACGCCTGGAAGCCCGGCGACACGCTGGAGATGGACTCGTTCCTGAAGGCCGGCGGGAACGATCTCCATCTCGGCGGAATCTCCACCCTCGCCGCGGGCGATCTCAACGGCGACGGGTTGTTCGACCTGGTCTTCGGAAAAAACGACGGACGCCTCTCGATGGCCATGAACTCCGGCACGAAGGAGTCGCCGAAATTCGATTCGGTGCGGGATTTGAAAGCCTCCGCGGGCGTTCCGCGGCTCAAGCTGCCGCACAACTGGAACCTCGACAGCGGCTACGAGCGCGGAAATTTCTACGCCACGATCTCGCAGGTCTCGGCACAGGAGGACCCGGCCGCCGAGCCGCCGGAGGGCGGCTCGTGCCTGAGGATCGCCTACGCCCCCAGCCCGAACACGGTGATGGCCCCGCCCGACGCCAAGGCCTTCGCGCCCTCCGAGAAGGGATTCCGGCCCGAGGACATCGACCTCTTCTGGCAGGACGAGATGCAAAACCTGGGACTGCACGGGACCAACGGCATCGTGGCCCGGGCGGGCGCGAATTTTTTTGTGATCCGCCAGGGCGGCGCCTCGCCGCTCGTTCCCGGAAAAACCTACACGCTTTCGATGAAGGCCAAGGGGGAGGATGTGGTCTTCGCCAACGCCTACATCGGCGCGGTGGGCCGCATCGAGGGCGAGGACTTGACGAAGGCGACCGGCGCCCGCGGCGGCGTGCAGCGGCGGCTCGGCACCACGGGCCGCGACCGCACGGTCTCCCGGATGATCAAGCTCGGCGGCCCGCAAAGCTGGACCTCCGTCTCGACGGAACTCCCGCTGCGCTTCGCCGACAAGCGGATCATGGACGCGAAGGACAATCCGGCCCTGAGAATCGACTGGGCCGTTTACATCGTGGCGGAACTCGCGCCGATGACCGGCAAGCTCTACCTCGACGACGTGAGGATCGAGGAGAAGAAGTAGCCCCGCGCGCTACAGGGAGGGCCCGGCGGATTTGCGGAGGCTGTCCCAGCGGGTGAGGAGGTGGAGGACCATGTTCGTGCCGAAGCGGTAGGTCCGGTCGAGCGCCGTGAAGGAGATGTTCTTCACGTAGACCTCGCGGTTGTGCCAGAGCGAGGGGTTCATCGCCACCCAGTCGCCGCGGTCGTTGCGGTCGGTCGCCAGGTCGCTCATGATTTTCCCGTCCTTGATTCCGATCTGCCACATGTCGCCGTAGTCGTTCGAGGTGTAGATGACGGCGATCTTGCCGGGGTCGGCCTTCGTGCCGCTGCCATACATGCGAAGAACGTAAACCGGCTCGTCGTAGAAATTGAGACCCGGCGGGGCGGAGGTGATTTCCTTGAAGAAAGCCTTCGAGGGGTTGAAGACATCGTGGTCCCCGGGCAGTTCCTCCCAATCCTTGTCCTTGTCGGGGATCACGCGGCGCATCTCTCGGCGGAAGGCGATGTCGAACCGGGAATTTCTACCCGGCACGGAGCTGTCGCCCCAGATCGCGCCGCCGAGGCGGAGGTATTTGCGGAGGTTCTGGATCTCGGCGTCGGTGAGCGTGAAGTCGCGCGTGCCGGTGATGAAAATGAAGGGCGGCTTGGCCGTGAAAAGCTCGGGGGAGTCGAGTTTGACGGCCTTCACGCGGTTGTAGTTGGTTTTGATCTCCAGCCTCTGGTCGGAGAGGTTGTTCATGTAGGCGAGGAGGTTCGGCAGGCTGCCGCGGACGATGGGGGCGCCGTCCTTCACGGAATCGCTGTCGTATTTTCCCTGCACGGTGGACCACCAGTTGCCGCCGTCGTATCGGGCGAGGTAGGCGGTGAAATCGAAAACCCGCTTGCGGTTGCCGGTGCCCGACCCGGCGCCGCTTCCCCAGCCTTGCGCAAATTGGTCGATCGCCCTGGCCTCGTCCCCGGTCATGCCGCCGATCGGGCCGCCCGCGGGGCCGGCGGGCTTGGGAGCCGCCATCTGGGCGGCCGTGGGGGTGGCGGGCATCGGCGGGGCCATCACCATCTGGGCCATGTTGAAATTCATCGGCGAGACGGCGGTGGTGGTGATGGCGTTGATCGGGGAAGTGTTCACCGGCGTGGCGGTGACGGTGATGTCCTGGGTTTGGGGCATCTGCTGGGCGGGCGGCTGGGGAGCCGCGGCCTGCTCGCCGCCGCCGGCCACGAATCCGCCGTCGCCCTCGAAATCCGGCGGCTCCTTGGTGGCCTCGAAAAGAACCGTGCCGCCGAAGACCGCGACGAAGATCACATGGACGAGAAGGGAGATGGTGAACTCCCTCGAGGTGTTCGAGCGGTCGGTCAACTTCGAGAGCCAACCGGACTTTTTCGCGGGATCGTCGTTGGAATTTTTCATGGGGTTGGAGTCGGGGTGCGGAGCGGGATGGTGGAAACACCATTTCCGAAACGCCGCCGAAAACAAAATTTTTTTTCGGCGGGGGAGTTCATCGGCTCGCCGGCTCGACCTTCACCAGGTAGCTCGCGAAGGGGGTGCGGCCCCAGAGCGGCACGACGGCCGCCTCGAGACCTCGCTCCGCGAAGAAGCCGGTGATGTCCTCCCTCGAGGGAAAATTGATCGCGCCCCCGCGGATCCAGCCGGTGGCGCGGGTCCAGCCCTCGACCAGCAGGGTGAGCAAAAACCTCCAGCCCGTTCCCCTCAGGCCGGTGCGCATGAGAACCAGCGAGCCGGCATCCGCGGCGTCGGCCAACCGGCCGAGCATCGCCTGTTGCGCGGCGGGATCGAGATAGTGGAGGACATCGAAAAGGCACACGGTGGCGCCGGGCGGAATTTGGGTGGAGAGGGCGTCGAGCACATCGAAGCCCACCTCCTCGAACCCGTAGTATCGCACGGCGTCCTTGGCCTTGTTGACCTTCCACGGGGCGATGTCCGTGCCGCGGTATCGCAGCGGGATGCCCGCCGCGCGCATCGAGATGCCGAGGAGCCCGAGGCCGCAGCCGATGTCGATAACGGGTTGCTGGCGGAGGACGATCTCGCGGCGGGCGAGTGGAAAAACGGGATCCCATCCGACCTTGCCGCGCACGTAGCCGCGGAGCCAGCGCGAGCGGCCATAGGCCTTCGAGATGTCGGGCAAAGAGCGGTCCTTCGGCATGGGCGGGTCAGAGTCCTTTTTCCACGGCGGCGCGGATTTTCGAGGCGGCGGCGTTTTCCATTCCCTCGGGGATGGTCCCTTCGGGCGAGCGGGCGATTTCGGCCGCCGCCAATCCCGCGGCCTGTCCGGTGGCCAGGGCCGCCCCCGCCGTGCGCAACGCGCCTTGCACGGTGTAGGAGGAGGAGGCGCAGCGGCCGGCAGCGAGCAGGTTCCCGAGGTTTTTCGAGAGGAGGGCGCGAAGCGGCATGGCGGGCGGCTCGATCGTTTTTCCCGCGGGCCCGGGCACGAAACCTCCCATGGGATCGGCCATGACCGGCCAACCCAGCCGGCACACCTCGTCCTCGAAGGCGGTGGCGGATTGGAGGTCTTCGATCGTGAGGCGGTGGCGGCCGGTCAGGCGGCGGCTTTCCGGGGCGCAGGGGGTGGCCGGCTGCACTTCGACCCGGCATTTTTCGAATCCCGGGACATTCGACCGGAGAAAGCCGGCGAGTTCCCCGGCGAGATTGGTGCCGAGGATCTGGAAGCGGATGAGCGAATCCTGGTTGAGGGCGCTGAAGTGGTCGCCCTCCTCGTTGAGGCGGATGCAGGCGTTCCACTCCCGGTCCATGCGGGCGATTTTGATGGCGGCCAGGGCGATCTGGGGCGTCAGCGTGCCGAACAGGATGGCCCGCACGATCCGCTCGGAGAACACCGCCATGTTTTCGGGATCGGTGGCGTTCAAATCCTGGCCGGAAACGCAAAAAACAAACGTCCGCCGCCGCAAGGGGCGGTCGACCGAGGTCTCGTAGTCCGCCCCGCCGAGGAAGGCGAGTTCCGCCTCGCGGGTGGTGTCCACAAACGCCTTCGCCCGCAGCGGGCCCTCGCGGCCCTCGAGCACGATCCGCTCGAGGCGGGAATCGGAGCCCTCGATGGAATCCACCCGCGTTTCCAGGGCGACCGCGAGGTTTTTTTCCCTCCGGCAGAAATCCCGGCAGAACCGGGTGTAGGGCGCCGGTTCGTTGAGAAAAACATCGTAGGGGCCCATGCGCAGGGGGCCCGCGGCGCAGCCGGCCTTCGCCAGGCGCTCGGCGAATTCCATCGCGAAGCCGCCGTTGGCCGGGCGCGGGATCAAGTCGGGGCTCGGGCGGTGGAAACCGCAAAGGCTGTGGACGAGCGTGCTGCCGCCGAATCCGCCGATCGAGGGCAGCTTGGTGAGGAGGAGGGTTTTCATCCCCTCGCGGGCGGAGGACACCGCGGCGGCCAGCGACGCGGCGCCGCCGCCGGCGACGATCACGTCGTATTCCTCGTCGAGTTGGTTCGGGTCTGTCGTTTCCACGTTCCGGGCAGGTTCTTCTGGCGCGAATGGGGCATCTTGGTCAGGATCGCGCCGAATGGCAAACCGAGTTCTCCCCTTTTCCGGTTCCTCCCCGGTTTCGGCCATGGGGCTCCCCCGGGCCGCCGCGGGGCCGGGTCCCCAGCGGGCGTTCCTTTCCTTTTACGGGCGCTGCCTGGCCTTCAACCTCTGGCTTGCCATCCGACGCGCGAACCCCGGCCGCGCCGCCGATGTGGCGGAGATCCGCTCGCGGCTCTCCCGCGACAGCGGGCGGTTTTTCGGACATCTGGCGGCGCGGGATCTGGTGCATTGCCACAGCGAGGGACTCGACGCGGCGGCGGACTGGCGGGGGTCGATCGTGGCGGCGAACCATCCCTCCCTCCTCGATGCGCTTTGGTTTTTCTGGAAAATGCCGGGGATCGGTTGCGTGGTGGGCCACAAACCGTGGGGGAACCCGCTTCTATCGCGTCCCGCCCGATCGGCCGATTTCGTCCCGCGCGACCCCGCGCTGGCGATGATCAAGGAATGCCGGCGGCGGCTCGGCCGCGGCGAGAACATCCTCCTCTTTCCCGAGGGAACCCGCACCACGCGGGGGGCCCTCGATCCCTTTCTCGTGGGCCCCGCCCTCGTGGCGGTGAAATCGGGGGCGCCGATCCGCACGGTTTTCATCGAGTGCAATTCGCTCCATCTCGGGAAGGGCTACTCGGTTTTCCATCCGCTGCGCGAGCCCATCGTCTTTCGATTCTCGGCGGGACAGGTTTTCCGCGCCGCCGGCGGCGAATCCGCGCGGAATCTGGCCCGGCGGCTCGAGGATTACTTCCGCGGCGAACTGGTTCGCGAGGGCGACCGCATTTTCCGCCGCCAACGGGCGGGCGGCAAATGACGCGGCCCGAACTCCTCAAGGCCCTCGCCGGCTGGCTGCTCGTTTTTCCCGGAGTGGTCCGCAACAGCCGGTGGTTCGGCCCGGTGGAAATGGATTTTCCGGCGGACGCCCCCCTTGTGCGCCTCACCATCGACGACGGGCCCGACCCGCGCCAAACCCCTCAAATCCTGGATCTGCTGGCCAGGAGGAACATCCGCGCCGAGTTTTTTGTGATCGGAAAAAAGGCGGCCGCGCACCCGGCCCTCTGCCGGCGCATGCGCGACGAGGGGCACTCCATCCAGAACCACACCTTCTCGCATCCCTCCGCGACCTTCTGGTCGGCGGGTCCCGCCCGCGCGCGCCGCGAAATCGCCCGTTGCTCCACCGCCGTTCTCGAGGCCGCGGGCGTCGCCCCGACCCGCTTCCGCGCCCCCGTCGGCATGGCGAACCCCTTCGTCCATCTGGCCGCTCGGGATCTCGGCCTCGCCCTGAGCGGCTGGTCGGCCTCGGGCCACGACGGCGTTCCGCACGATCCCGCCGCGGTGGTGGAAAAAATCACCTCCGCCCTTCGCCCCGGCGCGATCCTCCTCACCCACGACAGCCACCTCCGCGGCCTGCGGGAGGGTCAGCGGGCTTGCACACTCGAAGCGCTTCTGGATAGCGTCGAAAACCATGGTTTCGCCTTCACCCGCCCAACCTCCCGCCCCGGTTTTTCGGAACAATGAGTGACTCCGCCGCCGTCACCATCGAAACCCTCCGCGCCATGCTCGCGGAGAACGTCATGCTGAAGATCGACGCCTCCGGCATCGACGAGGAGACGCCGCTCTTCGGCGAGGAGGGGCTGGGCCTCGACTCGCTCGACGCCCTCCAGATCATCATCGCGGTCGAGAAAAAATACGGCATTTCGATCGGGGACGCCACCACCGCCCGCAGCGCCCTGCAAAGCCTCGGCGTCCTGCGCGACTGGATCAACCGCCACCTGGCTGCGACCGCCTGAGGAGGGCCGCGTGGACAGGATCTCCCGCGACGTGGTGGTGATCGGGGCCGGGCCCGCGGGGTCCGTGGCCGCCGCCTATCTCGCCCGGTCGGGAATGCGCCCGCTGGTTCTCGAAAAGGAGACCTTTCCCCGCTTCGCGATCGGAGAGTCGCTCCTGCCCTGCGGCAACGAGATCCTCAAGGACCTCGGGGTGTGGCCCGAACTCGAGCGCGGCGGGTTTGTGAAAAAATTCGGCGCCGATTTTTGCACCGGCCGCAACGAGCGCTTCAACCGCTACTGGTTCCGCCGCGTCTTCGGCGAGGAGGGCGGCCACACCTTCCAGGTGGACCGGGCCCGCTTCGACCACCTCCTGATGAACCGCGCCCGCGCCGAAGGCTGCGAGGTGGTCGAGGGGGCGACGGTGGTTTCCGTGTCCCCATCCCCGGCGGGCCGCGTCGATGTCCGCTACGAGGATTCGCAGGGCCGCCATGACATCGAAACCCGCTGGCTCGTGGATGCCAGCGGCCGCCGCGGCGTGGCCGGCTCGGCGCTCCAATGGCCCCGCCGCGCCACCCGCGACCGGAAGATGGCGGCCATCTACGGCCACTTCCGCGGCGTCGCCCGCAACGGCGGCGAGGCCGCCGGCCACACGGTGATCATCCGCTTCAAGGAAGGCTGGTTCTGGCTCATCCCGCTCGCCAACGACACCACCTCGGTCGGCGCGGTGGTTCCCCCCGACCTGCTCAAGCGGCACGGCGGCGATTTGAAAAAAACCTTCGCCGCCTGTGTGGAGGCGAATCCCGAGGTCTCGGTGCGCCTGGCGAAATCCACCCCGCTCGCCCCCCTGCGCGCCACGGCGGACTACAGCTGGCGCCATGCCGCGTTCGCTCGGGACCGCATTCTCCTCGCCGGCGACGCCGCGGGATTTGTGGATCCGATTTTTTCCTCCGGCGTGATGCTCGCGATGAAATCCGGCCGCCTCGCCGCCCGCGCCATTCAAAAGCACGAAGCCCTCGGCCGCGGCCTCACCGCCCGGGAAAGCCGCGCCTACACGCGAGAGATCGCCGGCTGGATGAAACTCTACAGCCGCATCATCCGGTCCTTCTACGACCGCGCCGGATTCGAGATTTTCATGAGCCCCGTGCCCTTCCTCGGCATCCCGCGGAGCATCGGCCTGCTGGTCGGCGGCCAGATGGACCTCCCGCTCGCCCAGCATGCGCGCCTCGGCCTCTTCCGCCTGATCTGCGCCGCCCAGCGCGTCCTCCGCCTCGCCCCGCCGATCCCCTCGCTG
>CAZVPK010000073.1:0-11946 GCA_964628505.1 uncultured Chthoniobacter sp. | reverse complement strand
CTCGCCCTCGAGTGTGCCAGACAAAGCGCCACGGCGGCCGACCCCAGGGCCTTTACCGCCTGTCGGCGCTTCTCCGCGCCGGGCGAGAGCGTTTCCAAGCCCGATGCGGAGGGACGCGCCCTGCAATCGCATCAAGGGGTCGTCGCATTGAGGGATCATTCCCGCATATTGACGCATTTTATTCCGGATCACTCTTGGAGCGGCGGCTTCTACACCGCTGATTTTCCGGTCGGCACCTACAGCCCCCGCCCCCGTCATCCCGTCTGGGCTGCTCCGACAATTAAAATCACCGATCGGCAATTTTTTTTGCAAAATCCGCTTGCTCCAAAACACCCGCCTCGCCGAGCTCCATTCTAATAAAAACCCCCGCATCCCAGTATAAATAACCTTCTCCGGCTCACCACTCCGTCACTGGATCCCGGTTTTATATTACAATTAAAATTGCCGATCGGTGAAAATAATTGTCGTAAGACATCGACTTCGATGTCTCCTCGTTCATTAAAACATGTCATGAATCTTTGACTGACCCCTTTCTGGAGGGGGGGGCGCGCGTCCAAACTCCACCCAAGGCATCCCATTCTCGACTCGCCGCGGGCGAGCGGTCATTGCTGGTTGCATGTCCGGCGAGGTCCTCAAACAAGTCGCCCTGCCCCTGGCGCTCTTCGCCGTGCTTTTCGGCATGGGGCTCAGCCTGGTGCCGGAGGACTTCCGCCGCGTCGTCCGCCATCCCAAGGCCAAGCTCGTGGGACTCGCCTGCCAGCTTGTCATGCTGCCCGCCGTCGCGTTCGCCCTCGCCCTGCTGTTCCGACTCCCGGGCGAGGTCGCCGTCGGGCTCATGGTCCTGGCCGCCTGTCCCGGCGGCGCGACGTCAAACGTGATCACCCACCTCGCGCGGGGCGACTCCGCGCTCTCGGTCACCCTCACCGCCATCTCAAGCACGGCCTGCGTCTTCACGATCCCGTGGATCGTCGGATGGTCGATGGAATGGTTCCTGGGCGGCGGCGCGGCGGTTCAATTGCCGTTCTGGAAAACGCTCGGCCAACTGACGGCCGTCACCATCGTTCCGATTGTCTGCGGCATGGCGCTTCGCGCGGCGCGTCCGGCATTGGCGCAGCGCCTTGAACGGCCCGCCGGCGTGTTCGCCCTTGTTTTCCTGGCACTCATCATCGCCGCGGCGGTGGCGCGGGAAAAGGATCTCGCCCATCAATTCGCCGTCGCCGGACCGGCCGCGATCACACTCAACCTCCTGACCATGGCCCTGGGATTCGCCGCCGGTTGGGTCTTCCGCCTGCCCCGCCCCCAGCGCATCACCCTCTCCATCGAGACGGGCATCCAGAACGGCACACTCGCCCTGGCCATCGCCCTCGGCCTGCTCGAGAGCCCCCGCATCGCCATGCCCGCCGTTGTCTATTCCCTGTTCATGTTCGTCACCGGAGGACTGATGATCGCCCTCGCGGGGCGCAGGCGTTCTTGAGCCGCAGCGTCGATGGAGCACAGGCTCCATCATTTTTTCGCGAGCAAACGCCCGGCTTTGTCGGCGAGGCCGCTTGCCGTGGGCGGGGTTTGCGGATGGATCGCGCCATGGAAATCCCCTTGCTTGCGGCGCGAGCGAACCTCATCGTTCGCGAGAAGAAAGAAATCCCATGCGCCACCTCATTACCCTTGTCCTGTTGTTGCAATGCCCGTTTGTGATGGCCGCCGATCCGGCCAAGGAAGTCCGGTTGGCGGCGGAAAAATTGAACGCCGCGTTTGAGAAGCATGATGCCAAGGCCATCCGCTCGCTCATGACGCCCGACCACCTGGCCATCACGCCCTACGCGGGAAAGCAGAATGTGAAGGACCAACTGCGGACGCTGGCGGACCTCGATTACAAGGAGTATTCCGCGGGCCCGATGTCGATCAATGTGGTCAACAGCACCTGTGCGGTGGTGACCTACAAACTGAAATTGAAAGGGGATTACGAAGGGAAGCCGATGCCTGCGCACAACCTGGTCGCGTCCGTTTGGATCAAGGATGGCGGCCAGTGGAAGGAACTGCACTACCAGGAAACGCCCGTCGACGGCCGTTAGTCAGGTCTTGTCGGTGCGGACCCGGTCCAAGCGGCTGTAGAAGGAGGCGCGGCCGTCGCGGCAAAATCCGGCCAGCGTGATTCCCCAGCGTTCGCCCATTTCCACGGCGAGGGAGGACGGGGCCGAAATGGCCGAGAGGACGGGAATGCCGGCGCGGGCGCATTTTTGAACGATCTCGAAGGACACGCGACCGCTCACCGTGAGCACATCCGCGAGGGGGAGTTGGCCGTTTTCGAGGAGGAATCCAATCACCTTGTCCACCGCGTTGTGGCGGCCGATGTCCTCGAAGAGGCAAAGCACATCGCCTTGTGCCGTGGCGGCACCCGCGCCGTGGCAACCGCCGGTGCCGTCGAACTGGCTCTGGCGCGCGCGGGCGTTTTTGTGGATGGCCTGCAGCGCGGCGGCGTTGATGGCGACCTCCCTGGCAACCGGTGCGATGCCGTCGAACAGTTTTTTGATCGATTGCTTGCCGCAGAGCCCGCAGGAGGAGGTGGAGGCCAGGCGGCGGACGGTTGATGGTTTGGCGTCATCGGCCAGCACGACGCTCGCCACGGTTCCGAGCGTCGTTTCCTCCTCGCTGTATTCCCGGAACGGCGCCTCGTTCACCGACTCGGCGAAAAGCAGGCCGCGCACGAGGAAACGCTCCGCTCCGGGCGTCTGCATGGTCATCGAAAAGGGCGTGCCGTTGACCACGATTTGCAACGGGCGCTCGACCGTGAGGCTGTCCTCCACTGCGGAGCTTTCGGAGTCCTGCTGGCGGAGGGCGCGGAATTTCCGTGTGTGGGATTCCAACACTTCGAGTTCGGCGCCGCCGCAGGACAGGATGCCATCCTCCAGAATCCGGCAGCGCAAACCGCCGCGGCCCGCGAGAAAGGCATTCGCGCCCGGTGCCACGGCTTCGTCCATCCAGTAGCAGGGCTTGCACTCCTCGACGCCTTCGAACAACACGCCGTCCAGGCGGAAGCGGCGGCCGACGAGCCCGTTCAAATCGATGCCCGAAACGAGGACATTGCGGCGGAGGGCGGAGGCGTCGATGCCGGCCACGCCCAGGGCCGAGCACATTTCCTCGAAGACTTCGCGGGAGAGGAAAGTGATCTGCTGTTTTTCGCCCGGGCTTTCATTGTGGTAGCGGTCGCCCGCGATGCCTTTTCCGGCCTCGCACTGCGCCGATTCGAGGCGTTGCATGCCGTGCTCGAGCCGGCCGAGGCCATGGCGGCCCTTGAAATCGTGGCCGGGCGAAATCCAGATGTGGTGGATGGTGGCGCGCATGGTTTTCCAATCAATGGGGCACGGAGGCGAAATCGGGCGAGGCGGCCGCGATGTCCACGGGGGTGTTCATATTTTTCAGGGCGAGGCGGTGCGGGTGGGGCAGTGGCAGAATTTGCGCGCGCCCCGCTGCCATGATTTGGCGCGGGGAAACGCAGCCCCGGGCTGCATGGTCCTGTAAAATCCCGCAGGCGGAGGGTTCATAAATGGCGCAGAGCGGTTCCGGCAGGCCGTCGCCTGCGGACGCATAGGCGTGGAAGTCGAAACCCCCGGCGCGCGCGGCGGCCAGGCAACCGAGGAAATCCGCGGTGACAAAGGGCAGGTCGCAGGCCATGGCCAACCAAGCGGCCTTCGGTTCCCGCGCGAAGGCCGCCAGAATGCCCGCCAGCGGACCACCAACGCCCTCTTGGTCGCACACAATTTCCATGCCCTCGCATCCCGGCGGGGCGGCTTGTCCATCGCGGAGCGAGAGGAAGGTTTTTTCACAAACCTGCGACAGAAGCCGAATCCCGCGCTGCGCTTGGTTCAAGCCATCCGGGGCGAGGACCATCGAGGCCTTGTCGCGCCCCATGCGGGTTCCGCGCCCCCCTGCCAAAAGCAATCCCAGCAGGGGCGCGCTCATGCGGCGCGAAGTTTTTCCACCCGCACCTGCGCGTTGTAGTCGGGCACGCCGCCGTGGGCATCGACGACGCCCCTGCGGATGATGGTGTTCCCCTCGGGCCAGTGGACCTGCAAATTCCCCGGCGCGATCGGCGCGCAATGCACGCGGCCTTCGTAGCGGCCGAGCGGGTTCACAAGGGCGATGCGGTCGCCGGTGGCGAGATGGAGTGTCGCGGCATCCTCGGCACTCATGAGGATGGCATCGCGCGGGGCGTTGTTGAGGGGATCGATTTCGGCGTAGATGAGGGTGTTGAATTGCTTGCCCCGGCGGGTGCCGACATGGAAGACGCCCGGTTCGCGGTGGCGCTCGGGGAGCGGGACATTTTGGAAATGGCCGCGCCCGTCGGCTGTCGGGAAATTTCCGTCGGCGCAGAGATGCGGGCCACCGTATTGGAAGGCGTCGCCGGTTTTTCGCAAGAGTTGCACGCCGTCGTAAAAGGGGACGACGCGCGCGATTTCCTCCCGCATTTTCCAGCCGGTTTCGCAGCCGAGGAGCGGGGCCCTTTCGGGATACGCCGCCAGCGCAAGGTCGCGCAGGATTTTCCATTCCGCCTTTGCCTCGCCGATCTGGCGCGGAATCTCCGGCGAAAACATCACGCGGCGCTCGGTGCTGGTTTCCGTGCCGCCATCGTCCTGCTCGTAGCGGGTCTTGGCGGGCAAAAGAAAAACCGCTTCCTGCGCCGGAATGAACATTTGGTCGGTGAGGATGATGTCCTGATGGACGCGCACGGGCACGCGGCCCATCGCCTCGCGCACATAGTCGGGCTCGGGCAGGGTGCGGAGGAAATTTCCGCCGAGGCAGTAGAAGAGATCGAGATCCCCGCGTTCGCACGCTTCGACCATTTCGGTCGCGGGCATTCCCTGCCAGTCGGGCACGGGGAAGCCGTATTCTTTCGAGAGCGCCCGGGCGTTTTCGGGGGTGATGGGTTTGTTGCCGGGGAAAGCCGTGGCGTAGGCCCCCATCTCGGCGCCGCCCTGCACCGAGGAGTGGCCGCGGATCGGCATCACGCCGTTTTTGTCCCGGCCGATGCAGCCGCGGGCGAGCGCGAGGTTGAGGATCGCGCGGACCCCGTCGCCGCCGAAGGGATGCTGGGTGATGCCCATGCTCCAGACGAGCACGGCGTTTTTGGCGTCGCGGAGGAGTTCGGCGAATTCCCGCATCGCGGCGCGGTCGAGGCCGGCGTCTTTTTCCAAAGCCTCCCAATCCATCGCGGCGAGGTGCGCCTGGAGTTCCCCGAATCCGGTGGTGTGGCGGTCGATGAAGTTTTGGTCCACCCAGCCCTCGGCGAAGAGGATTTTCATCACACCCGAGAGGAATGCGATGTCGCCGCCCTGGCCCACCGGGAACCAATAGTCGGCGATATCCGTGCCGAAGAGCGCGGAGTCGGCATTCGAGGGCACCCAATACTTCCGCATCCCGGGCTCGAGGTAGGGGTTCACGAGCACGACCTTGGTGCCGAGTTTTTTCGCCTCGTGAAGGTATTTCGTCGAGACCGGCTGGTCGTTGGCGGGGTTCGATCCGAAGAAAATGACAAGGTCCGTGCCATACCAATCCGAATAGCTGCAGGTGGTGGCGGAAACGCCGAGCGCCTCTTTCATCGCCGCGCCCGAGGGGGAATGGCAAAGGCGCGCCGCGTTGTCGACATGGTTCGTTCCGAGGAAACGGGCGGTTTTTTGCGCCATGTAGTAGACCTCGTTGGTGACGCCCCGCGAGGTCACGTAAAACGCCATGCGGCGCGGGTCGGTGGCGCGCAGTTTCGCCCCGATGCGTTGTGTGGCCTCGTTCCATGAAATGCGGCGGAAGCCGGGCGCGCCCTTCTCGCGGACCATCGGATACGGCAGCCGGCCGAGTTCGCGGAGTTGGGCGTTGTCCATTTTTTCCAGCCGCGACACATCGGCGAGGAGCCGCTCATCGAGGGCGGAGACGGTGTTCAGGCGGAGAAGGTTCAGGCGCGTCATGCAAAGGTGCGGGCCCTTCACGGTCCAATCGCGCAGGCCCGCCACCCCCAGCGCGCACCCGTCGCAAACCCCGCGGGTGAGGACTTTCCAGGCGTAGCCGAGGTTGTCGCGGTTTTCCCAAACGACCTTGGCCATGTCGCGGAAGTGCTTCGGCTTGGTCAGGCCGATGCCGAACGGCGCCAACGCCTGGAGTTTTTGCGGCCAGGAGCGGCGCACGGAGGCGGAAAATCCTCCCCGCGCGGCGGGCGGGCGCGGATCAACGCTGGAGTTGACTGTCGAGCAGGCTGACGATTTGGCGGGTTTTTTCATCCTCCTCGACTTTTTTCTTCACGAGCCGGCAGGCGTGGATGACGGTGCCGTGGTCCTTGCCGCCGAACGCGTCGCCGATGTCGCAGAGCGAGGACGAGGTGTGCTGGCGGGAGAGATACATGGCGACCTGGCGGGCGAAGGCGATGTGGGCCTGGCGGCGCTTGCTGGTCATGTCGGCGAGGCGGACATCGAAATGCTCCGCCACGCGGCGCTGGATCTGGTCGATGGTGACGGCCTTGCGGGCCTGTTCCTGGAAGATGTCGCGGAGGAGGTTTTCGATGACCTCGCGGGTGAGTTCGCGGTCGCTGAGGGATTTGTAGGAGGCCACACGCATGAGCGCGCCCTCGAGGCGGCGGACGTTGTTGCGGATCTTGTCGGCGAGGAAATCGAGAATCCAAGGCTCGATCTGGAGACCGAGGCCCCGGGCCTTGCTGCGGAGGATGGCGATGCGCGTTTCGGTGTCCGGCGGCTGGATTTCGGCCGTCATGCCCCATTCGAAGCGGGAGACGAGGCGCTGCTCGAGCTTCTCGATCTCGCTGGCGGGCCGGTCGCTCGAGAGGACGATTTGTTTGTGGCCGTCGTGGAGCGCGTTGAAGGTGTGGAAAAACTCCTCCTGCGAACGCTCCTTGCCGGCGAAGAACTGGATGTCGTCGATGAGCAGCACATCGGCCTGGCGGTATTTTTTCCGGAACTTCACGAGCGTGCCGTGCTGGATGGCGTCGATGAACTCGTTCGTGAATTGCTCGCTGGAGAGATACACGACCTTCGCCCCGGGCTTGCCGGCGAAAACATGGTGGCCGATGGCCTGGAGCAGGTGGGTTTTTCCGATTCCGCTCACGCCGTAGATGAAGAGCGGGTTGTAGGTGACCGCCGGGGACTTCGCCACGGCGATGGAGGCGGAGTGCGCGAACTCGTTGTTCCGGCCCACGACGAAATTCTCGAAGGTGTTGCGGGGGTTCATGCCCGCCACGGCGATCGGGGGGGATTTTTCCTTGGCGGCGGCCTTGCGCGGGGCGGGCGCGTGAGGAACGGCGGAGGGCTCCGCCGGCGCCTCGCTCGAGTGGAATTCCACCGTCTCCACGCCGGGCAGGGTTTGCATCACCGCCTCTTTGACGATCGGCAGGTAGTTGCTCTCGATGAAAAACTGGTGGATGGGATTCGGAACACCCAGGACGATGCGCGACTCGGTGACGGAGGAAACGCTCACATTCGCGAACCAACGTTCGAATCCATCGGCGCTCACCCGCTCGCGGATGTGCTTGGAGATTTCATTCCAAAGAGGTTGGGAAGTGGTGCTCATCGAATATTTATCCACCGTCCCGGGCGCGGCGGCTGGGAACGGACGGTTCCGGGAGGTTGGGGGTGTTGATTGCCAAGGGGTTTCCGACAAAAAGGGGCGTCGGTGATTTTGTAAAACGTTGGTTGAAAATTAAATGAAATAGAAATGAACAAGGACCTCCTGATTGGAACGGCGAACCGCGGCGCCGAGGGACGCACGGAATCGCGCGACAAGGCAATTTGCCCGACTCGAATGGGAGATGGGTTGTTCACAAATTATCCACAATGCAACGGATCTTGTTTCCGCCAGAGGCTGGCAGAGTAAAAACCGGCTTCCGGGGGCTCAAGAAAATTCGCGGTGGAAAGTGACGGAAAATTTTCACGGGAGGAGTGGATTTTCTTTGACGTCCCGCGGAGCCGATGGATTGCGGCGGAGAGGGCGTCGATGGACGCGGAGGGGCATCGGAAGGGGCATCGGAGGGATGCGGGGAAGTGCCCGGGAGGGGACTCGAACCCCTATGGATCGCTCCACCAGATCCTAAGTCTGGCGCGTCTGCCAATTTCGCCACCCGGGCGGCTGCGCGAGGATTCATCGCACATCCGGGGCCGCGGGGAAACCAAATTTGCCCCGGGTTTTTCAAGCGTGGGTGCCGTAGAGCCGGTCGCCGAAATCGCCGAGGCCGGGGACGATGTATTTGCGGGAGTCGAGCGACTCGTCGAGAACGCCGAGGACGATCGGGACGTCGGGATGGGCGCGCGTGACGGTGTCCACCCCCTCGGGCGAGCCGATGATGCAAACCAACCGGAGGTCGGTGGCCCCGTGTTCCTTGACCACGCCGAGCGCCTGCGCGGCGGAACCGCCCGTGGCCAGCATGGCGTCCACCACAATGGTGCGCGTGTCCCGCACCGGGGGGAGCTTGCAATAGTAGCTGCGCGCGACGGCGGTTTCGTGGTCGCGCTCGAGGCCGATGTAGCCGACGGAAATGTCGGGAAAAACATCCTGGAAGGGCTGAAGCATGCCGAGACCGGCGCGGAGGATCGGCACGACGACGAGCGGGCGGGCCAGCACGCGGCCGGTGCAGGGGGCGAGCGGGGTTTCGATTTTTTTCTCCACCGTGCCGAGGTCGCGGGTGGCCTCGAGGGCGAGCAGGAGGGAGAGTTGGTAGCTCAGGTTGCGGAAGAGGACCGGCTTGGTGGTTTTGTCGCGGAGGTGGGTGAGGATGTGGTCGGCCAGCGGATGCTGGAGCATGTGGAGGGCCATGGGGCGAGACTCCGAAAAATCCTCCTCCGCTTCAACCGCGAAAAATTCCTACCCGATCAATTCCGCCAATTCGCGCACGCGGCGCGCGAAGAGGTCGAGCGTGGCCTGGACCGGTTCCGGGCCGGCCATGTCCACGCCCGCCTCGCGGAGCGTCTCGACGGGGAATTTGCTGCCGCCGCTTTTCAGGAAACCGAGATAGCGGCCGGCGTCGCCGGTTTCGAGCACCTGGCGGGCCAGCGCGGCGGCGGCGGAAATGCCCGTCGCGTATTTGTAGACATAGAACGCGCTGTAGAAATGGGGGATTCGCAGACACTCGAGTTCGAGTTCCTCGTCGATCGCGAAGTTCGGGCCGAAGTAGTCGTTCAAAAGCCCGCGGTAGATTTTTTTGAAACCTTCGAGCGTGACCGCATCCCCGCGCTCCTCGGCGGCGTGGGCCTCGCGCTCGAATTCGGCGAACATCGTCTGGCGGTAGAGCGTGCCGCGCAGGTCGTCGATCTGGCGGTTGAGAATGAACGCCCGCATCGCGGGATCGTCCGTGGTTTTGAGCAAATGCTCGGTGAGGAGCATCTCGTTGAACGTGGAGGCGACCTCGGCGAGGAAAATCGGGTAGCCGTGGTTTTGATAAAGCTGGGCGCGGTTGGAATGCCAGGTGTGCATCGAGTGGCCGGCCTCGTGGGCGAGCGTGTAGACATCGGAAAACACATCCGCCTTGTAGTTCATCATGATGTAGGGCGGGCTCGTGTAGGTGCCGTAGGAAAACGCGCCGCTGCGCTTGCCCTTGTTCTCGTAGCGGTCGCACCAGCGGCCATCGAGCAACCCGTGGCGGAGCGTGGCGGTGTATTCGGGCCCGAGGGGCTCCAGGGCGGCGACGACCTTGTCGACCGCGGAGTCCCATGGAATCTCGCTCTTCACGCTTTCCACCATGGTGACATAGGTGTCGTAGTGGTGGATTTCGTCGAGTTGGAGCACGCGGCGGCGGAGTTCGAAGTATTCGAAAAGCGGCGCCAGGTTCGCGCGAACGGTGGAGACGAGGTTGTCGTAGATCGCCACCGGCACGTCGTCGGAGAACAGCGCGGCCTCGCGGGCGGAGGCGTGGTTCCGGGCGCGGGCATGGAAAACATCGGCACGGATCGAGTTCGCCAAGCCGGCCGCCAGCGAAAACCGGTGGTCCGAGAACTCGCGGTAGAACTGGTGGAACGCCGCCTTGCGGACCGCCGGATCGCGCTGCTGCAGGAACGAGGAGAACGAGGACTGCGTCAGTTCCCGCTCGTTGCCCTCGGCGTCCTTGAGCATGCCGAATTTCATGTCCACGTTCGTGAGCTGGGAAAACGTCTCCGCGTGCCCCCGCATCGCGGAGGCCCCCAGCGCGAGCAGCCGCTCCTCGCCCGCGGTGAGCGTGTGGGGTTTCAGGCGGCGGATTTTGCGGAGCGGAATCGTCCACTCGGCCAGCGCGGGATCGGCCAGGAATGCCGCGAAGTGGTCGTCGGGGATCGCCTGGATTTCCGGGGTGAGGAAGGAAAACGCCTCGCCGACCTGCACGAGCAGGCCCTCGAGTTTCGCCTCGCGGGCCAGCGCGGCGGCGTCGGAACTGTCCCCCGCCGTGCAGAGCGCGGCGTATTGGTTGAGCCGGTCCACGAGCAGGTCGATCGATTTTTCAAACTCGAGGCAGTCGGCGAGATTTTGCGCCGATTCGCCCAGGCGGCCTCGAAATCCGGCCACCCCGGCGAATGTCGATCGCAGCCGGGCGAAGTCCTCTTCCCAACCGGCGTCGGATTCGTAGAGGGGCGCAAGATCCCACTTTTCGGACTCGGGAATTTCGGAACGGAGCGGTGTGCGTGTGGTCGACATGGCGGCAAAGGCTACACAACGCCGCGGCGCCGCGCAAACCCGTGCCCCGGTCGTTTTCCGGACGGCGGAAACCGGGGCGGGGGAAATTCGAGTTGTCTGGAGGGCCCCGCCGCGATTACTAATTCCGGCTCTTTTCTCAAAAGGCTCACCAACCACACATGAATCACACAGGCAAAATCGTCCAAGTCATCGGCCCCGTCGTCGATGTCGAGTTCAACCCGGCCGAAGGCGCGCTCCCGAAAATCTACGACGCGCTCGAGGTCGCCTTCGAGGTCGGAGGCGTCGACCAGAACCTGACTCTCGAGGTCCAGCAGCACCTCGGCGAAAATTGGGTCCGCTCGATCGCGATGAGCTCCACCGAGGGCCTCACCCGCGGCATGAGCGTGAAGGCCATGGGCGCTCCGATTTCCGTCCCGGTGGGCGAAGGCGTGCTGGGCCGCATTTTCAATGTGACGGGCGATCCGACCGATGGACGCGGCCCCGTGCCCCACGAGAAAAAATATCCCATCCACCGCAAGGCCCCGCCGCTCCTCGAGCAGAACACCAAGGCCCAGATTCTCGAGACCGGCATCAAGGTCATCGACCTGATTTGTCCGTTCACCAAGGGCGGAAAAGTCGGCGCGTTCGGCGGTGCGGGCGTCGGAAAAACCGTCGTCATCATGGAACTCATCAACAATATCGCCAAGGGCCACGGCGGTTATTCCGTGTTTGCCGGAGTCGGCGAGCGCACCCGCGAGGGCAACGACCTCTACGCGGAAATGAGCGAGTCCGGCGTCATCGTTCAGGACGACCTCTCGAAATCCAAGGTCGCCCTCGTTTACGGCCAGATGAACGAACCCCCGGGAGCCCGTCTCCGCGTCGCCCTTTCCGCCCTCGCGATGGCCGAGTATTTCCGCGACGAGAAAAACCAGGACGTGCTGCTTTTCATCGACAACATTTTCCGTTTCTCGCAGGCCGGCGCGGAGGTTTCCGCGCTCCTCGGCCGCACGCCGAGCGCCGTGGGTTACCAGCCCACCCTCGCCGCCGAGATGGGCAACCTCCAGGAACGCATCACCTCGACCAAGAAGGGCTCGATCACTTCGTTCCAGGCCGTCTATGTGCCGGCGGACGACCTCACCGACCCGGCCCCCGCGAACACCTTTGCGCACCTCGATTCCACGATCGTGCTCGAGCGTTCCATCGCCGAGCTGGGCATCTACCCGGCCGTCGACCCGCTCGCCTCGACCTCGAAGGCGCTCGCGCCCGACATCGTCGGCGAGGAGCACTACAATGTCGCCCGCGGCGTCCAGCGAGTGC
>CAZVPK010000072.1:0-12026 GCA_964628505.1 uncultured Chthoniobacter sp. | reverse complement strand
CCAACCCAAGCCCCAAAACACCTCGCGACCCGCATGAATACTAGTTCTGCGGGTTTTTTCGTGAAGTGCACGGAGTGACACCGAATGGCCTCAAAAAAACCCTCCAGCGGTTTTTATTGGCGCGATCTGGCACTGGAAATTGCGCCTCCAACGGGGCCGTCTTTGGAATCGATCCAGTCTTCCACTACAAAAAAATCCCGCAGTGATCCCGTAAGGCAACAAAACGGGCTGCCGGTCTTGTTTTCGTGAGTGGTGGAAGGTCGGGCTGAATCGGAAAGCGCATCAAGAATCCCCGCGTGACCCGTTCCTGGCGGGACGCTCGGGTCGCACACGGCTGCCCCGTGGAATTTTCAACCAAAACCCGGAAACCAGCCCTGCCCGGTCCCGGCCAGCCCCCGGCAACCACCCCCGCTGCCGGCATCATCCCAACAATTATTTTCACCGATCGGTGAAAATAATTGTAAAAGTTTATCACCCGCGACAACGCCGATCACCCGCTTTCGGCAGTTTCAAAACCAAACCCGCAGCAAGAAAACCCAGATAAATACTACTTCCTTTGGATTCTTCCTGATAAAAACTCTGGGCTCGGCTGTTGGCTTTTTGGACAATTATTTTCACCGATCGGTGATTTTAATTGTATCGCAGACGATCCGCGGCGCTTCGCCTTCGAGGCGCAAGGGCCTTTCCCGCGCCGCAAGACACCGCAGCGGCCAACTCGCCGAACGCCTCTCTTGGTTCGTGTTCGCGCACCCCCGGAATCCTCCCGCCAGGAATCGTGGAGACCGAGCTCGCCCGGGGTCTGATCCACCGTTTGCGCAAAACCCTCCCCATCGTCGACTCCACCACCATCGAACCGGCGACCTCGCGCATGGGCCGGGCCAAGGTCCGACGCCGCCAAGCCGCCTTAAATAAATGCCGCCTGCGGCTGGAATTCTTAAAGCGCTTGGGGATTCAGCCCCCACGCACCGGTTTGAAATCGAACTCTTCGGTCTGTTTCGATGCCCCATGGGATCGCTGTGAAAAAGTCTTCGTTTGTCCGGGAATCAAATTGCGCTCCGGTTGTCCCCCACCGGGGCCAAACCTTCGTCTTTCCCTCGGAAAGCGGGCGCGGGTGCCCGGGCGGGTGCCGGTTGGTCAATTCCGGCCGAAATCGAAAACCATCTGCGCGCTCGGCGGCACGAGTCCCGAAACACCGAGACCGATCAGGCGGAGCGGGCGGTCGACCACTTTCTCGCGGCGCAGGATGGCGCAGGCGACGGCATAGATTTCCGCAGCACTTTCCAAGGGGTCCTCGACACTGGTCTGGCGGGTGAGGGTTTTGAAATCGCTGTAGCGGACCTTCACCTGGACCGTGCGCGCGGCGAGGCGCTCCTTGGCGAGCTTGGCGGAGATTTCCAGGGCCTGTTCCTTGAGGACGGGAACGAGGATGCGGCGGTCGTCGGTGTCGCGCTCGAAGGTTTCCTCGGCGCCGATGCTTTTGATCTCGCCGTCGAGGTCGAGCGGGCGGGCATCCTCGCCGAACGCATAGGCTTTGAGTTTCGCGGCGAAGGATCCGGCGACGGCTCGGAGGTCGCCCCGGTGGTCCTGGATGTCTCCGATCGTGCGAAGCCCCATGGCGGCGAGCGCTTCGGCGGTGACTTTCCCGACGCCATGGATCGCCGAGGCCGGCAGGGGACGGAGGAAATCCACTTTTTCCTCTTCGGCGATGCAAAAGAGTCCGTCGGGCTTGCCGTGGTCGCTGGCGATTTTGGCGAGGAGCTTGTTCGAGCCGATGCCGATGCTGGCGGTGAGGCGGCGCTCGTCGCGGATCGCCTTCTTCATTTGCCGGCCGAGATCGAGGGCGGAGGAGGGATTGAAGATTTCGAACCGGTGGCTCATGTCGAGATAGGCTTCGTCCACGGAAACCTGCTCGACCTGTCCGCCGAATTCCAACAGGCGGGCCATGATGGCGCGGGACTCGACGCGGTAGGCGTCCATGCGCGGACGGATGAAAATGCCGTCGGGGCAAAGCCGGGCGGCGGTGCGGGAGGGCATGGCTGATCGGACGCCGAATTGGCGGGCCTCGTAGCTGGCGGCGCAGACGACGCCGCGTCGGTCGGGCGGCGCGCCGACGATGACGGGTTTGCCGCGCAGGCCGGGGTCGTCGCGTTGTTCGACCGAGGCGAAGAAGGCGTCCATGTCGAGGTGGAAAATCACTCGCGGCATCGGAGGGAATGATTGCCGTCGCGCGAGGGAGGGCGCAAGCGGGAGCGTCTCAGGGAATGCGCAGGTCGAAGCAGCGATGGGCGGGATTGGCGGTGCGGCAGGGTTCTCCGGGGTCGGGGGGAGTTTTTTGACGGCAGGGTTTGAAAACCGTGGTGCCGGGCTCGAGATGGAAGCGGCGGGTTTTTTCGCGGCTTTCGATTTCGAGGACGAGGGGGAGCTGGACCGGGATGCCGGGATGGAGCGAGGGGTGGAGGGCGGAGCGGCGGTAGCGGAGGCCGGTGAGGCGCCGGCCTTTTTTCCAGGGCTGGAGCGGGAGGGGGCGTCCATTGACGCGGAGACGGTGGGTGCGGGCGAAACCGGCGTCGGCGAGGAATTCGAGGCGATCGACGGAGGTGTCCACGAAGCGTGTGGTGGTGCCGCCCTCGAGAGGCGTTTCGCAAAGGAGCGGCCAGCTCTCGAGGGCGGGACGCACGACGAGGCCGTCGCCGGTGTCGAGCATGACGGGGAATCTCCAATCCAAAATGGCGAGCAGGTTTTTTGAGGGGACCGGAAGGCCGGCGCGGGTCAACGCGGAGAGGACCTCCTCGAAATCGTCGCGGAGCGCGGAGGGGAGGAAAAAGTGGTCGTGGAGGGAGTCGCCGAAATCGCGCAGGGGGAGGCGGCGGGGTTTTTCGAGGAGCATGGCGGCGAGGGCGAACCAGAGGAGGGCGAGGTGGGAGGCCCAATCGGCGCGGGGGAGCGACTCGAGAGCGCGGAATTCGACCAGGCCGCGCGCGCCGCCGGGAAGGTCGGGGGACCAGAATTTGTCGAAGCTGGTTTCCGAGCGGTGGGTGTTGCCTCCGGCGTCGCTGTGGAGGTGGATGAGCGTGCCGGCGATGGCGGAGCGGTGGTCGAGGCCGCGGGGAAGGTTCTCGAGCCAGGCGTAGGCCATTTCGAGGTCCCAGAGGCTTTTCCCGGATTCGTCGGGGCGGGGCGCCTGCGAAGTGGAGCCGACGTAGCAGCCGGTGAAGAGGTAGGAGAGGGAGGGATGGCGCTGCCAGTGGCGCAGGATGGAAACGAGCCAGGCGGGGTGTGTGAAAAAAGGATTCTCGCCGAGCGAGGGACCGCCGAAGAGGAGGTGGTGACCGCCGCCGGTGCCCTCGGCGCGGCCGTCGGGGCGCATTTTGAAGGTGCGCAGGCCGGCGGCGCGCTGGGCTTTTTCGAGGCGCTGGAGCCAGAGATCGTAATCGCTCCACGACGCGCAGGGCGGCATGTTGATTTCGATCACGCCGGGATCGGAGGCGACGGTGAATTGAATCCATTCGCCCGATTCGTCGAAGGGGACATGGCCCGCGAAATCGCAATCGACTCCGGCGGGCAAAACCCCGGCGAGGGCCTCGAGAAGGGTGGTCCACGGGGTTTGGAGAAACGG
This sequence comes from uncultured Chthoniobacter sp., assembly GCA_964628505.1. Lineage (GTDB taxonomy): Bacteria > Verrucomicrobiota > Verrucomicrobiia > Chthoniobacterales > Terrimicrobiaceae > UBA967. The sequence continues at coordinate 8,410 of CAZVPK010000072.1, read as the reverse complement.
CGGGAGGAAAATTTCGAGGCGGTCGCCGACGGTTTGCGCGACGACCGCGCGGCGGGGGCCGTCGGATTGGAGAAGGTGGAGCGGGAGGCGCAAACCCGCCGGGCCTTCGGTGAGGAGCAACTTCGGACTTTGGTTGAAGATCCACTCCGGCGAGGTCCACCGGTCGCCATCGCCGTCGAGAGGCAGAATCCAAGCGGGTCCGCGGGCGGGGACGGGATCGGGGATCGAAAGGACGGCGCGGGGGTCGAGCTTCAGCGCCTCCGCGAGTTGGCGGAGAAAAAGATCGGGGGTGGCGGCGGTGGATTTTTTTCGGGACTTCGGCGGCGGCAGGACGGGAAGGGCATCGCGGCGGGCGACGAGATGCAAGGCCCAGCGGGGATTGGTCTCGCCGGGGTAGGTTTTTCCGGGGGAAAACACAACGAGGCCGCCGGGGAGGGAGTCGCGGAGGAAGGCCTCGGCCAAGGCGCGCGCGTAGGCGAGTTTCGTGGGACCGGTCGCGGTGATGCTCCACTCGGGGCCCTGGGGATTTTCGGGAACGCAGGTGGGCTCGGCACCGAGCGTGAGGCGCACGCCGTGGCGGGAGAGGATTTTTTCGATGGCCGCGGCGGTTTTTTTTGCGCTCATGGGAGACGACTGGAATTCAAGGCAACACCTTCCCTGGCCAAGACCCTGGCCGTTTCGCCCCTGCCCGCTGGTGCCGATCTCCCTGACATTTGCCGAATTGGATGGGCGCAGAATGTCCGCGGCGGGCGACGACTCAAGGCAATTTTTTCAAGGCGTCGAGAAGGATCGATTCGGTGAGCAGCTCGGGGAGAACAACGGGGCGGGCGGCATCGCCGGCGGGATAGAGGACGTAGAAGGGAACGCCCACGCGGCCGAAGCGCTGGAGGGCGGCGGTGATCTCGGGATTGGAATTGGTCCAGTCGGCTTTCACGGGAACGACATTTTTTTCCGTCAGCAGGGCGCGAACGGCCGGGGTGTCGATGGCGGTGCGTTCGTTGAATTTGCAGGTGATGCACCAGTCGGCGGTGAAATCGACAAACACGTTGCGCCCGGCGGCGAGTTCGGATTGGAGTCGGGCTTCGGAAAAATCCACCCAGGCGATCGAGTCGGGGTCGGGCGAGCCGGCGCGGTGGAATTTTTCGCCGAGGAAATACCAGGCGCCGCCGGCGAGGGAGGCGGCGGCGAGAAGAAGCGCGAGCCAGCGGGTGCGGGGTTTCGCAAGCGGGCCGCAGAACGAGCCGTAGAGCCATGCGGCGAAGGCGAGGCAGAGCAGAAAGGCGGAAAACCAGACGATGCCTTCGACGCCGCGCTGGCCGCCGAGGATCGAGAGAATCCAGACCAGTGTGGCGAGGAGCGGAAACGCCATGAATTGTTTGAGGCGCTCCATCCAGGCTCCGGGCCGCGGCAGGAGGCGCATCCAGCCGGGTTGCGCGCCGAGCAGGAGATAGGGCAACGCCATGCCCGCCGCGACGGACGCGAACATGGAGGCGATCACCGGGGCGCTTTGGCCGAAGGCGAATCCCAACGCGCTGCCGAGGAAGGGCGCGGTGCAGGGCGTGGCGAGAAGGGTGGCGAAGACGCCTTGGAAAAACGATCCACCGAGTCCGCCGCCCGAGCCGGCGGATTCCATCGCGCCGGCGGCCCTGCCGGGGAGGACAAGCTCGAAAACGCCGGCGAGATTCAGGGCGAACACAAAAACGATCGAGCCGATGGCGATGTTGAACCAGGGGTTCTGGAACTGGAACGCCCAGGTGACCTCGGAGCCGCCGGATTTGAGGGCGATGACGACGGCGGCGAGCCCGAGGAACCATGCGAAGATGCCCGCGGAGAACGCCAGACCGTGCGAGAAAATGCTCCAGCGCGAATCGCCCGCCTGGCGGATGAATCCGAAGATTTTCAAGGAGATCACCGGCAGCACGCAGGGCATGAGATTGAGGATGATTCCACCGAGGAACCCGTAGAAGAGAGCGAGCCAGAGCGTCAACGAGTCCGGCCCCGCGGCTTGCGGAGCCGCTTGGGAAGGGGCTTCCGAGACATACCACGCCCGGCGCGCGGGACCTTCCCCGACGGAGAGCACGCCGCGGAGCGGGCCTCGGGCGGAAATTTCCAGGATGGAGGGCGAGACCATCGCGGGATGGCCGACGGTTTGATTTTCCGCAGGCAGGGGAAAGAGCGCGATCGGTGTCCCGGCGGGAACGCCCCGAACTTCGAGTCGAAGCGTGTCGCCGTTTCTGGACCATTCCAGCGCGTAGGGCGGCGGCTGGTCCGAGGGAAGCTGGCTGCGGAATTCCTCGAACAAGGCGGCATGGGCGGGCGTGGCGTTTTTGGAAACGGGCAGTTCCAGCGAAACCTGCGCGCCGCCGGGGATGCAAATGTCTTCGCAGACGAGCCAGTCGGCTTGGGCGGCAAGCGTGATGTTGCCGGAAATCTCCGTTGGCGGCGTGATCTCGGTGATCAGCAAAACGCGGTCGCTGTAGGCATAGGTCTGGATGTCGCCGGGCTCGAGTTTCGCCTCGGGCGCGGGCCATTGGATCGGACCCGCGACGAAGCCGGGCGGGAGTTTCCAGTCGATGGTGGTCGGCAATCCGGCATCGCCGCTGTATTGCCAATACGTGTGCCAGCCGGGGGCCATCGTCAAAAGAAGGCCGGCTTGGAAGGGTTGGCCCGGCACGACGGCGGTGGTATCCGCCAGAAGCGAGGCTTCGACGAGTTGGCGGCCTTGATGGATCTGGCCGAACGCGGGGATGGCGGCGGCCAGAAAGAGGACAAGCGCCCGCCGGATCGCGGAGCGGAAAAACCAGGGGGGCGGCCGAAGGGCGGCCGCGCTCACTGGGCGACGGGAACGCCCGACTCGGCGCGGAGCGGCGTATGGTCGGCCAGGGGATGGAGAACGGGATTCACATCGATGTCCATTTTTTCGCCGTTGCGGCAAATTTGGATTCTGGCCTGCTCGCCGGCGGTGAGGAAGTAGGCGGCATCGACGAGGTCCTGGATGGAGCGGATTTTGCAGTCGTTGATCCCGAGAAGAATGTCGCCTTTGCGGAGGCCGAATTTCGCGGCGGGCGTGTCGGGTTTCATGTCCACCACGCGGGCGACGGAGCCGTGGACGCCCTCGGGCGCATCCTCGACCTCCACCCCGACCCAACCGGGGCGCAACTCGCCGAAGCGGGCGATGTCGGCGCGCACTTTCTCGGCGGCGCGGATGGGAACAATGTGGCAGGAGGTTCCGTCGTTGATTCGAGCGGCCACAATGCCGATCACGCGGCCTTGGAAGTTCAAAACGGGCGCTCCGCCGTATCCGGGCTGGACAGGCATGCTCATGCGAAGATGCGATGTGGCGAACTGGCGGCCGTTTTGGTGGAAGTCGCGGCCCGCCACCAACCCGATCGCGGGACTCGCATCCTGGTCGCCGGGAAATCCAATCGACAGCACCGGAGAGGAGATTTCCACGATATCGGAATCCCCCAGCGGGATGAACGGGCTGGTGCAATCGGTTTTCAGGAGGGCGATCCCGGTGCGCGTGTCGCTGGCCACCACCTTGGCGGGAAGGGTGCGGCCCTGGAAATTCACCACGACATCGTCGGCTTTGAGAACCACGCCGGCGTGGGTGTAGACGGTGCCGGCGGGATCGACAAAGAACCCGCTGCCGAATCGGATGCCGAGTGTGTCGCTGGCGCGCACCCGAACGACGGCTTGCCGATGTTGCTCGAAGAGGCGCTGGATTTCCCGGTGGATCATCCCCGCGACGGGCGATTCCTCGGCGCGCAGGGGCAGGTTGAACGCGCCCGCGGCCAGAAGCAGAACCGCGAGAATGCTAGAAACTCGCACGGGATGCATAGCTGACGACCTGGGCCGGGAGGACATATTCCACGGAGGATGCGGGTTTGGCGGAGGGTTCGACCGGACGCGGGGCGTCAATTTGTATGGGCTCGTTCCGGGAGAGGGAAAGATTCAGAGGGGGGAGGTCGGCGGTGGGATCGGTGTCGGACCAATCGAGCACCAATCCGGAGGCGATCACAGCCGCCGCGAAGGAGCCCGCCAGCACCAACCGCGGGACGGGCGGCGGAGCGAGGAGGGAACAGAGGCGGTCCCAAGCGATTCGAAAAAAGGGCCGGTGAATCACCTCGGCGCGTTGCCTTAATTGAAATTCGGCAAGGAAATCCTCGAAATAGCCTTCGGGCGGTTTTTCGTAGCGTTTCAGGCGAAGTAACTTCGAGATGCTGTCGTTATCCATGTTTCGGACTATTTTTTAATAAACTCTTGAAGGTGGTTTTGCAACTGCTTGTGGGCATAAAAAAGCCGGGAGCGGACCGTGCCTTCGGAGATTTTGAGTATTTTGGCGATTTCGGCATGTGGCATCCCTTGGATGTCGAACATTGTCACTACAGCTCTGTGGTCATGTGACAGCTTCATCAGGGATTCGTTCAGTTTTTTTTGCAGTTCCCCCAGATTCGCCGAGTGGCTGGGGTCGCCGTTGCTCGTGGCGGCGATGAAATCGGGATCGTTGAGGATGCCGTTGTCGACATCATCGAGGCTCATCGTTTTCCGGCGGTTCCGCTTTTTGAGGAAATTGATCGTCATGTTCACGGCGATCGTGTGCATCCAGGTGTAGAAACTGGATTTTCCCTGAAAGCCCTTGATCGACCGGTAGGCCTTCGCGAAAACCTCCTGCAAAAGATCGTTCGTGTCCTCGTGGCTGGAGGTCATGTTGTAGACCAACCCGTAGAGCCGCGGGCTGAACCGCACCACGAGCTGGTCGAACGCCCGCGCATCCCCCGACTGCGTGCGGGAGACCAGGACTTCGTCGGCAGGCTCGGGCGTTTCCATGGATTCGGCCGCGACCAATAACAAACACCCCGCCGTTTTCGGAGAAAAATCGTGCCGCGATCCCGTCAGGATTGCGCGACCAAAGGCCGGGGAGCCGCTGCCGGATCCTCTGCGCGGCCGGCGGGGCAGGAGTTTCCGGAGCGGCGGAACCACGTCCTCCAGCCCTCCCCGATCTCGAGCGCGGCCCAAATCGCGAAGCCGTCGAGGACCGTTCGAAAAAGTTGGCCCAACCGGAAATTGAAACCCGGCACGAGATCGCGGCGGCCCCGGTTGTTCCGGCCGAAGACCCCTCGCCGTCGGCGCTCGCGGGCCATTTCGGCGAGCCGGCGGTTGTAGAACGCCATCAACCGGAAAAACGGCCCCGCCTGCCACGGGGAGAAGGGCGGCTGCTCCAGCATCTGCGGCCCCTTTTGGAAAAGGAACCTGGCGACGTAGAGGTAATAGCTCGCGATATCCAGGCGGAACGCCACGCGAATCAGGTCGAGATCGCCGAGGTATTCGTATTTGTCGCGGTAGAGCGCCCCGAACATCCGGTGATAGCTGGTCGAGAAATCGCGGTTGTGCTTTTCCAGCAACGGCGCCATCTCCTCCCCCTCGCGCCATTTTCCGATCAGGGATACCGTGGCCGAAACCGTGTAGGCGATCCAATCCATGCCCGGGCTGTAAAGCGGATCGATGAACGCCGAGGCGTCTCCGACCAGCGCGAATCCATCCCCGGCGAAGCGCTCGGAGTAATAAGGAAGATTCCGGCGAAAATGCACATCGCCCTCGAGGAATTCGGCATCCTTCATCAACTCGCGCGCCGCCGGATGCCTCGAGAGGAACGCGCGCAGTTTTTCACCCACCGTCCCGCCGCCCGCACTCCAATCCACCAAACGCTGGTCGATCACCGCGCCGATGCTCACCTCGCCGCCGGGAAGTTGAATCCACCACGCCCACCAACCTTCGCCCACAAAGTGGTTCGTCGCCGTTCCGCGAATTCCATAAAAGCCCCGCGACCACCCGGCCTCGCCGCCGCCCGTGTCCAGACCATCCCAATCACCCGTGCGCCTCCAGCGCGACCAAACCGCCAAGGTCGGATGCTCCGTGTTCGCCTTCAGCCAACCATTCGAGCGGGCCAATTCGGCCTTCACTCCCGAGGCATCCACCACCCAGCGGGCACGGATTTTTTTCTCCTCTTCCCCCGCCCGCACCACCACCTCCTGCATCGCACCCTCGTCCATCGAGACCGATAAAACCCGAGCCGGCCGCAGCAATTCCACGCCGGCCGCCACCGCGCGGCGCAGCACCTCCTCGTCCAATTCCGAGCGGTCGATCAAATAGGCCGGAATCGTCGAGAGTTGGCGTCCGCCAAGTTCCGAGCAATCGGCCAGACTCCCCTCCCCCTCCCGGTAAAACCAAAAGCGCAGCCCGTTTTTGGAAATCTGCGTGCAGGCCAGAAAATTCGCCAATCCCAGAACACGCGTGAGGAAATAACTGCTCACCTCCGTCGTCGCCTCGCCCACGCGGCGTTTGAACGCGGGGGATTTCTCGACGACGAGCACCCGCAAACCGGGATGCCGTTGCTTCAACAAAAACGCCGCCGCCGCGCCCGAAAGCGCCCCGCCGATCACGATCACATCGCAATCTCCGGTCTCCTGCCGCCTCTCGCTCATGATCGGGAAAACCTACGCGCCGCCCGCTCCGGAGCCAAGAGCCAATCGGGAAAGTGGACGGCGCCGCACCGTTGGATTATTTTGCCGCACCGGCCCAGAAAGCCGGAACCAAACCATCGAAATTCCAACCATGCCGATCTACGAATTCTATTCGCCCGACACGCACAAAATTTATTCGTTCTTCGCCCGCAGCCTCGCCTACGCCGACAAAATCCCCCGCTGCCCCGACCAACCCGATGCCCGCATGGAGCGCCTCGTCTCCCGCTTCGCCTTCACCGGCCGCGCCAAGGAAAAATCCGACAACCCCGCCGGCGACGACCTTGATCCCCGAATGGAACGCGTGATGGCCGAGATGGAACGCGACATGGCAGGCATGGATGAAAACAACCCCGACCCCCGCGCCCTCGGCCGCATGATGCGCAAAATGACCGAGGCCACAGGCCAAAAAATGCCTGCCGAAATGGAACAAATGATCCGCCGCCTAGAGGCCGGCGAAGACCCCGAGAAGCTCGAAGAGGAATTCGGCGACGCCTTCGACACCATGGATTTTCCCGACGGCATGGGCGGCGAAGGCGTGGAAGGCGGCGACGCCTCCGGCCCGGTCGCCAAGACCCGCCGCAAAAAAATCGAGCGCGACCCGGCGCTCCACGAATTCTCCGATTTCGTGTAACTTCCGACAGCCTGCGGGCGCCAGCCCCACCATGCGGAGCCCCGCCATCGAGACCGGCTCCTTCTGGAGCGAACGCCAGCGCGAAGCGCATCCGCTCCACGAGATTCCCTACCGCGCCTGCTTCAAGCCCGCTCTCGCCGCCCACTTCATCGAAAACCTCTCGCGACCCGGCGAGATCGTCTTCGATCCCTTCATGGGCCGCGGCACCACCCCGCTCGAAGCCGCCCTGCGCGGACGCCTTGCCGCCGGCTCCGATGCCAACCCGCTCTCCGAAATGCTCGCGGCACCTCGACTCGATCCACCGTCCATTGAGGAAATTGCCGATCGGCTCGCCAGCTTCGATTGGAAAAGGAAAATCGAAACCCCGCCCGAACTTCTCGCCTTTTTCCATCCCGAAACGCTCCGGAAAATCTGCCTCATCCGCTCCGCTTTCCTTCACCAACCGCCGGACCACATCGCATCGTGGATTCGCATGGTCGCCCTCAGCCGCCTCACAGGCCACTCCCCGGGCTTCTTCTCCGTCCGCACCCTTCCCCCCAATCAAGCTGTCACCCCCGCCGCCCAACGCGCCCTCAACGCCCGCCACCGGCAGACCCCTCCCCCGCGAGACGTCCCCGCCCTCATCCTGCGCAAATCCCGCTCGCTCCTCCGCCACCCCGCGAGGCCCGATCCAAGCCTCTCCGCCCGCCACCGCCTCTGGACCGGCCGAGCCGAAGCGCCCAGTCCACTCGATGCGAACTCCGTCGCCCTCGTCGTCACCTCCCCTCCGTTTTTGGATGTCGTGGACTACCGTCGCGACAACTGGCTCCGGTGTTGGTTTGCAGGCATCGACTCCGAAACCGTTCCCCGCTGCACGGGCTCGTTGGCGGAATGGAAAACCCTGCTCACCGCCGCACTGGTTGAAATCCATCGCGTCCTCCGCAGCGGCGGCCATGCCGCGATTGAAGTCGGCGAAATCCGCCGGGGAAAAATCCTCCTCGAAGACCATGTCCTCGCCTGCGGCGAGGCCGCCGGACTCGAGCCCGTGAAAGTCCTGATCCATTCCCAACCCTTCACCAAAACCTCCCGCTGCTGGGGCATCGAAAACAACCAAGGCGGCACGAACACCCACCGCGTCGTCATCTTCCGCAAAACCTGAAAAGCGCCGCAAAATTGCCGCCACCGCCCCCGGCGCGGCAGCGCCCATCGAAAGGAATTGGTAGGGATGCCTCGCCGCAGGCGTCCCATTCCTGCGGCGAAGCCGCCCCATTCATCC
>CAZVPK010000071.1:1916-12034 GCA_964628505.1 uncultured Chthoniobacter sp. | reverse complement strand
CGCCGCCGCCGCAAACCCCGATTGGGACTTCTTCCAAAAAACCGGCGCCGCCGCGATGCTCGCGCAAGACCTCTCCACCAAACTCCGCGCCGCCACCCAACCCCTCGTCCGCGCCACCCTCCTCGCCCGCGTCGGCCAGTGCATCTCCACCCTCGAGCAACTCCAAAAAGAAACCCGTCACCGCCGCGAAACCCTGCTGGAGCGCCTCCACGCCCTTTCCGAATCTCCCCTCTCCCCCACCGCCCTCCAATCCTGGTCCGACGAATGGACCGTCCTCGAGCGCACCGAAACCTCCCTCCGCGAAGCCCGGCTCCGCTTCTAATTTTCACAGAACGCCCAGGAGGGTCCTGCTTGTCAGGACCGGAGCGGCTCCCGCAAACACATCGATCCGGCTCTGACAAGCAGAGCCCTCCTCGCAAAGCGTCTCTTCGTTGCAACAACTTTCTCCCCCACCCCCGAAAATATTCCCCGCCGATTCGCCTTGTCCCCAACCCGTCTTCGCGGAAATTCTCCACCCACATGACCGCAAAATCCCCCGCTGAAAAAGGCTATCGAATGCCCGCCGAATGGGAGCCCCACGAAGCCACCTGGATTTCCTGGCCCCACCCCGATTGCAACAGCTTCCCCGGCTCCTACGCCCGCGTCGTCCCGACCTTCGTCGCCATGGCCGAGGCCCTCGCCGAATCCGAGACCGTCCGCATCAATGTGGACAACGCCGAGCAGGAAAAAACCGTCCGCGCCCTTCTCAAAAACTGCCCGCCCGAGCGCCTCGAATTTTTCCACATCCCCACCGACGAACCCTGGTGCCGCGACCACGGCCCGATCTTCGTCGTCCGCGACAAGGCCCCCCAAGTCGCCGCGCTCGACTTCGGCTTCAACGCCTGGGGCTACAAACTCTCGCCCTTCGACGAGGACAACGCCGTCCCGCCCGCCATCGCCTCCGCGCTCGGCATTCCCGTTTTCGACTACTCCCACTTCATCCTCGAAGGCGGCTCCATCGATGTGAACGGCCAAGGCACCGTCCTCACCACCGAAAGCTGCCTCCTCAATCCCAACCGCAATCCCACAAAAGACCGCGCCGCCATCGAAAAAAAACTCCGCGACACGCTCGGAGTCAAAACCGTCCTCTGGCTCGGCGACGGCATCGAAGGCGACGACACGGACGGCCATGTCGATGACATCACCCGCTTCATCGGCCCGTCCACCGTCATCACCGCGATCGAAGAAGACGAGCACGACCCGAATTTCGAGCCCCTCCAACGCAACCTCGACCGACTCCACATCATGCGACTCCCGACCGGCGAGCCGCTCCATGTGCTCACGCTCCCCATGCCACCCCGCATGGAACGTGAAGGCCAGCGCCTCCCCGCGAGCTACGCGAATTTCTACATCGCGAACACCTCCGTCCTCCTCCCCGTCTACGGCGGCCAAAACGACGCCTGGGCCGTTTCCGCGCTGCACGAAGCCTTCCCCGACCGCAAAATCGTCCCCATCGATTGCCGCGAACTCATCTGGGGCCTCGGCGCCTTCCACTGCCTCACCCAGCAACAACCCGCCGCGCCGAAGCACTGAGAACTCTCCTTGAGAGCGGAATGGCGGAAGGGGCGGGATTCGAACCCGCGGTGGGTTGCCCCACGTTCGATTTCGAGTCGAGTGCCTTAAACCGGACTCAGCCACCCTTCCTTGTTCCGAACACCGTTCGGTTACAAAACTACAACTAATTCCATTCCACCCCGCGGACAAGGAGAATCCTCGCCGGATGAAAATCTCGCCGCCGCCGCCTCCTCCCGCTAGAAGACTCTCCCGATGAGTGAACTTTTCCAGCAGGCCGTGGCCCACACCCTCCCGCTTCTCCAGTCGATGGAAAACAGCGTGAAACCCGCTCCCAAAGCCTCGCTCGCCTCTTTGAGGAAACTCCGGAACTCCGCCAAAACCCTCCAGCCCGCTCCGAAATCCCCGCCGCCGCCTCCGGAAAAACCTTCCGCCGGCTGGACATGGGAGTCGCTCGAAAAAGCCATTCTCGCGTGTCAGAAATGCCCGAATCTCGTCGCCTCCCGCACGCAGGTCGTCTTCGGCGTCGGCCACCGCGAGGCCGAGTTGATGTTCGTCGGCGAGGCTCCGGGGGCCGACGAGGACAAGCTCGGCGAACCGTTCGTGGGCCGCGCCGGCCAGCTTCTCACGAAAATCATCGAGGCGATGGGATTCACCCGCGACGATGTGTTCATCGCCAATGTCCTCAAATGCCGCCCCGACATGCCGCCGGGCGAATCGGGGAACCGCAAACCCCGCATGGACGAAATGTCCACCTGCCTTCCCTGGCTCCGCGAGCAGATCGCGCTCGTCAAACCCCGCGTGATGGTCGCCCTCGGCGCGACCGCCGCCGAGGGCCTGCTCGGCGAGACACGACCCATGCGCGAACTCCGCGGCCAGTGGCTCGACTTCCAATCCACCCCCGTGATGGTGACCTACCATCCCGCCTACCTTCTCCGAAACCAGTTGATCACCGAGAAGCGCAAGGTCTGGGAGGACATGCTCCTCGTCCTGGAAAAAATGGGCCGCCCGATCAGCGAAAAACAGCGCCGCTTTTTCACACAGGCCGCCTAGCCGATGAGCGCCCGCGACGCGTTCCATCTCGCCTTCTACCGCGTCGTCGTCGGCTCCCTGAAAGCCTTTCTCCACCTCGGCGCGCGCGTGCGGTTTTTGGAATTCGGAAAAATCCCGCCCGGCCCCTGCGTGATGGTCTCGAACCACATCAGCCATTTCGACCCGCCGTTCCTCAGCGGCTGGCTCCCGCGAAAAATCGACTGGATCGCCATGGCCGAACTTTTCGGCACCCCATGGTCGAAGGCCGGTTTCACCTGGCTCGACGTGATTCCGGTGGACCGCCACGGCGACGACCGCCAGGCCCTGCGCACCGCCATCAAACGCCTCGAGGCCGGACGCCTGATCGGGATTTTTCCCGAGGGCGGCATCCGCGACGGCGAGCGCTCGATCCTCGCCGGCGCCGAAATGCGCGAGGGCGCGTTCCTCCTCGCGGCGAAAGCAAACTGCCCGGTTCTTCCCGTTGTGATTCTCGGCAGCGAGCGCCTCTACAACCGCCGCAACTGGCTCCCCTGGCGGCGCGCCAAGGTTTTCATCGCGACCGGCGAGCCGGTTTTTCCAGGCGCGGGCGGACGCAAACAACTCCGCGACGACACCGCCGCCGCGCTGATTCAACTCAAAGACCGCCTCGTCGAAACCTGCCGTCTCACCGCCGACGATCTCCCCCGCTCGCCACAACAGCGCATGCGCGAGCCATGAGATTGCTCCTCGAAAAACCCCTCGCCTGGCTTGTGGACGGCGCCATGTGCAACATGATGCACCTCCTCCAATGGCGCCGCCGCGCCGATGCCTGCTCGCGCGAGGACCTCGACCGCTACATCGCCGCCCACGCCCCGATGACCCGCGAGGAGTTTTACCGCATGCCCGCCGCCGGCCGCCCGAGCCTGAAAAACGGCTGGATCGAGTGGGACACCCCCCGCCCCACCGGCCATCCGGAGAACGACCGAGCGCGGGTCCGCTTTTTTCCCGCCCGCCACCAGAACGCTCCGACGGTTCTCATCCTCCACGCCCTGATGAGCGCGAGCGATGTCGGGTATCGCCGACTCGCCGCGTGGTTCAACGAAAACGGCTGGAGCGTCGCCTTTCCCCATCTCCCCTACCACTATTCCCGCACGCCGCGCGGCACCCTCAACGGCGAACTCGCCATCACCGCCGATCTCGTCCGCAACGCCGAAGGCCTCCGCCAGGCCGTCATCGAGCAGCGCCAGCTCCTGGCCCTCCTCCGCACCCGCGGCACCCGCGAATTCGCCATCCTCGGCACCAGCTACGGCGGCTGGACCGGCGGACTCCTCTCGCTGCTGGAATGCGATTTCCGCTTTGTCGCGCTCGTCCAGCCGATCGTGAACACCGAAAAAGCCGTTTGGGAAAATCCCGGCGCCGCCGTCATGCGCCGCGAACTCCGCGCCCGCGGCCACTCGCCGGGCAACACCCTCCCCTTCGAACATCTCGGCTCGCCGTTGCGCGGCGCCCCCCTCTGCGACCCGGCGAATATTTTGATCACCGGCGGCCTCCACGACCGCATCTCGCCCCTCCGCGATTTGGAAACCCTCGCCGCCCGCTGGCACGGTTCGAAGCTCCTCCGCGTGCGGCAAGGCCATTTCGGCTACCGGGCCCTGCGCGAAACCATGGCGCAAATCGAACCGCTCGTCTCGGCCTAGACCATCCCCCGCCGGGACCGCCACGCGTTTTGGTTTGCCTTTGAAAACCGTTCTGATAGCAATTCCCGCTTCGCCGACGGGCGCCTTTTCGGCTGGATTTCACCGGCCGCCGCCTCCAAAAGGACCCGCACCGGCCACCGACACCACACGATGCCATTGACTCCATTTCTCGCCGCCGCACTCACGCTGGACGCTCCGACGATCTTCCCGACCCCGGACGGCAGCGACACCTACATCGACTGGCTCTCGAACTCGATTTTCGTCTGCGTTTTCATCGCCCTTTTCATCATCTGGTTCGCCCGCAAGGCCACCAAAAACATGACCGTCGTCCCCGGCCCGACGCAGAATTTTTTCGAGGCCATCGTCCAGGGACTCTACGACACGATTGAAGGCATCGTCGGCCACCACATGGTTGCCCGCGTGTTTTCCCTGCTCGCCACCCTCTTCATTTTCATCATCGTCTCGAACTGGTTCGCCCTCGTCCCCGGCGTGGGGTCGATCGGCTGGGGCAAGGAAACGCCCGGAGGCTTCGAAGTCGTCACCCCGCTCCTGCGCCCGACCACGGCGGACCTCAACATGACCCTCGCGATGGCGACCGTTTTCATGATCTTCTGGCTCTACTGGTCGATCAGCGAAGTGGGCGTGAAAAATTTCCTCAACCACCTCTTCGGCGTCAAAGGCGGCCTCACCGGCATCATGGCCACGATTTTGATTCCCGTTTTTCTCTTTGTCGGAATCATCGAAGTCATCTCGATCGCCTTCCGCCCGGTCTCGCTCTCGCTCCGTCTTTTCGGAAACATCTTCGCCGGCGAGAACCTTCTCGTCACCATGATCACCCTTGGCAAGAGCCTCGGTCTGCCCGACTGGGTCGCCTACCCGATGTCCGTGATCGTGCCGGTTCCCTTCTACGGACTCGAACTTCTGGTCGGCCTCCTCCAAGCCACCGTGTTCATGCTCCTCTGCGCCGTTTACATCCAACTCTCCACCTCGCACGACGAGGAGGAGGGCCACTAAAGATTTCGCCACCGGGACCGTGGCAAGACTGCGGGCGGCGGCGGGAAAAACAACACACACAAAAATGATACCACAACTCATCGCAGAAGCCGCCGCCACCGCGGGCGGCATCACAGGCAGCTTCACCCTCGCCATCGCCGGCGCGGGAGCCGCCCTCGGCATCGGAATGATCGGAGCCAAGGCCGTCGAGGCCGTCGGCCGCAATCCGGGCGCTTCCGGCAAGGTGCTCACCCTGAGCATCATCGGCATGGCCCTCTCCGAAGCCATCGCGATTTACGCGCTCATCCTCGCCTTCGGAGGACGCTAAAAATCCACCGCCGGGACCGCGCGGCCCAACCCGCCGGTCCCGGTCTTCCGTTTCCGCAGACCACCTCAAACGATTTCCATGGACACAGTCACCCAGCTCTTCGCGCAATTCGGCGTCACCTGGCCGAAATTCCTCGCCCAGATCGTTCTGTTCACCACCGTCTACCTCATCCTCAAAAAATTCGCCTTCGGCCCGATCATCGCCATTTTCGAGGAGCGCCGCAAAACCATCGAGGAGGCCCAGGCCAACGCCGAGAAAATCAAGCGCCAGCTCGCCGAGTCCGAACTCCGCTGCCAGGAAATCCTCCGCAAGGCCAACGCCGACGCCCAGCGCATCATCGAGGAAGGCCGCGCCACCAGCGACGCCACCGCGCAGAAGCATCTTCAACAAGCCATCAAGGACGCCGAGGGCATCATCGCCAAGGCCAATGAAAATGTGGAGCTCGAGCGCGCCCGCATGGTCGCCGAGGTGAAAAAGGAAATGGTCGACCTCGTCGTCGACACCACCGCCAAGGTCGCCGGCAAGGTTCTTACCGAGACCGACCAGCAGCGCCTCGCCACCGAAACCTCCAAGCAACTCGCCGCCTGATTCCCGAATGAAACTCAGCCGCGAAGCCCGACGCCAAGCCAAGGAACTCTTCGACCTCGCCATGGTCGACGGCCGACTCGACGCCGCCCGACTCCGCCTCATCGCCGACGGAATCGCGGAGCGCAAGCCGCGCGATTATGTGCAAATGCTGAAGTTCATCGCGCGCCTCACCAAGCTCGAAGCCGCCCGCCACCACGCCGTGATCGAAAGCGCCACCCCGCTCGCCGAGGCCCTCCGCGCCGAGATTCTCTCCAGCCTCGCCGCCCGCTTCGGCCAGATCACCTCCGAATTCCGCCACGCCCCCGAACTCATCGGCGGCCTCCGCGTCCGCATCGGCAGCGATGTCTGGGACGGCAGCATCCAGTCCCGACTCCAATCCCTGAAAAATTCCTGATCCCTTTTTAAAAAACCTTTCCACACACCATGAGCAACATCGTCCTCGAACTCGAAGAGAAAATCGGAGCCATCAAAAGCCAGGCCGCCCAGCGCACCAATGTCGGAACCGTCCGCGAAGTCGGCGACGGCATCGCCCGCATCGAAGGCCTCAGCGCCGTCAAGCTCAATGAAATGATCGAATTCCCCGGCGGCATCATGGGCATCGCCCTCAACCTCGAGGAAACCGAGGTCGGCGCCATCGTGCTCGGCGACTACACCCAGATCAGCGAGGACGCCGAAGTCAAAACCACCGGCAAGCTCCTCTCCGTGCCCGTCGGCAAAGGCCTGCTCGGCCGTGTGGTGGACGCCCTCGGACGCCCCATCGACGGCAAGGGCCCGATCCCGCACGACAAAACCTACCCCGTCGAAAAAATCGCCCCCGGCATCATCAAGCGCCGCTCGGTGAGCCAACCGGTCCAGACAGGCATCATGAGTGTGGACGCGATGATTCCCGTCGGCCGAGGCCAGCGCGAACTCATCATCGGCGACCGCGCCACCGGCAAAACGACCATCGCGATCGACACCATCATCAACCAGGCGAAAATCAACCGCGCCGCCGAGGAATCCGGCGACCCGAATTTCCGTCCGCTCTATTCCATCTATGTCGCGGTCGGCCAGAAAAACGCCAACATCGCCCGCGTCGTTTCCACCCTCGAGGAGAACGACGCCCTCAAATACACGATCATCATCGCCGCCACGGCCTCCGATCCCGCCGCCGACCAATACATCGCCCCCTTCGCCGGTGCCGCGATGGGAGAATGGTTCATGGACAACGGCATGGACGCCCTCATCGTCTTTGACGATCTCACCAAGCACGCGAACGCCTACCGCCAAATCTCGCTCCTGCTCAAGCGCCCCTCCGGCCGCGAAGCCTATCCCGGCGATGTCTTCTACCTCCACAGCCGCCTGCTCGAACGCTCCGCGCGTCTCGCCGAGGATTGTGGAAACGGCTCGCTCACCGCGCTGCCGATCATCGAAACCCAGGCGGGCGATGTCTCGGCCTACATCCCGACGAATGTGATTTCGATCACCGACGGCCAGATCTACCTCGAGACCGATCTCTTCTACCAAGGCATCCGCCCCGCGATCTCGGTCGGTCTCTCCGTCTCCCGCGTGGGTTCCGCCGCACAGATCAAGGCGATGAAACAAGTCGCCGGAAAAATCAAAGGCGACCTCGCGCAATACCGCGAACTCGCCGCCTTCGCGCAGTTCGGCTCCGACCTCGACGCCAAAACCAAGGCGACCCTCGAGCGCGGCGCCCGCATCGTCGAACTCTTCAAGCAGCCCCAATACAACCCGATCCCGGTCCAAACCCAGGCCGCCATTCTTTGGTCCATGCAGAAAGGCTTCTTCGACGCCGTCGCCGTGGACAAGGTCAAGACCGCGCAAAACAAGCTCGTGGAATTTTTGGAAACCCGCAAATCCGCCCTCCTCGACAAAATCGCCGCCAAGCGCCAGTTCGACGAAGAGGTCGAGAAGGAGTTGAAGGCTGCGCTCGAAGAATTCAAGTCCTTCAACACGCTCTAAGAAAACATGGCCAACCTCCGCGACATCCGCCGGCGCATCAAGTCGGTCAAGAACACCGCGCAGATCACCAAGGCCATGCAAATGGTCGCGGCCTCGAAAATGCGCAAGGCCCAGCAGGCCGCCATCGCCGGACGCGACTATGCCCAGCTCCTCAACCGCGTCATCGTTTCCCTCCGCGACGCCATCGAGTCCGATTGCCATCCCCTCCTCCAACGCCGCGAGGGCAAAAAGGAACTCGTCATTCTAATGACCACCGACAAGGGCCTCTGCGGAGCGCTCAACACGAATGTCCTCCGCGAAGCCGCGGCGTTCGATCCCGAGCGCACGCAATTCGTCAGCATCGGCCGCAAAGGCACGCAGTTCCTCGCCCGCCTGCGCCGAAAGATGATCGCCGACTTCCCTCTCCAGGAGCGCCCGACCTTTCCGCAGTGCAAACAGATTTCCAAATTCTGCATCGAGAAATTCCTCGATGGCACCGTGGACAAGGTGACCGTGCTCTACCCCCGCTTCATCAACACGCTCACGCAAACCCCCACCGCCTACCCGATCCTTCCCATCACCAGCCTCGACGAAGTCGGCATCAAGACCGACTACGAAGCCCTGCCCCCGATCGAGGGCGGACTCGAGTTCGAGCCCTCGCCCGAGGCCGTGCTCGACGCGATCCTTCCCGCCTACATCCATTATCTCATTTACCAGACGCAACTCGGCACCCGCGCCTCCGAGCAGAGCGCCCGCATGGTCGCGATGAAAAACGCCACCGACAACGCCAAGAATTTGGTCAAGGACCTCACGCTCGAATACAACAAGGCCCGCCAGGCCGGCATCACGAACGAGATTCTGGAAATCGCCACCGCGCAACTCGCCCTCGGCTAAGCCGGCCCCGCCGTGCTCCAACTCACCGTCCTCGCCTCCGGCAGTTCGGGAAACGCCCTGCTCGTCCGCGCGGAATCCACCAGCGTTCTCATCGACGCCGGACTCAGCGCGCGCCAGTTGGAAAACTCCCTTGCCGCCCTCGGAACCCCTCCAGCAGCGCTTTCCGGGGTCCTCCTCACCCACGAGCACGGCGACCACACCCGCGGCCTGAAGGTCTTCTGCTCGAAAAATCCCGTCCCCGTTTTTACCAATCCCCTCACCGCCGACCACCTCCGCCGCGGCGGCCTCTCCGCCGAATGGCGCCTCTTCCAAACCGGCGCCGCCTTCGAGCTCGGCGAACTCCGCATCCGCCCGTTCCCCGTTCCCCACGACGCCGCCGATCCCGTCGGATTCGTCGTCTCCTGCGGTGAGTCCTCGCTCGCCGTCCTCACCGACCTCGGCTACGCCACGCGCCAGATCACCCACGCCATCCAAGGCGCGAACGCCATCGTCATCGAAGCCAACCACGACGAAGCCCTTCTCCAAAACGATCAAAAGCGTCCGTGGTCTGTGAAGCAACGCATCCTCTCGCGCCACGGCCATCTCTCGAATCAAGCCGCTGCCAAACTCCTCGCCGAAGCCGCCACCGAAAACCTCCGCCACATCCTGCTCGCGCATTTGAGCGAGGACTGCAACTCCCCCGAACTCGCCACCCAGGCCATCCGCGCCGGTCTCCCCGCCAGCACCGCCCAAATCCACTGCCCCGGCACCCCCGCCCACCCCCTCCCCCACCGCGTGGAAATCGGTTAGCCCCGAACGCATCCCGTTCCACAAAACGCCCAGGAGGGCCCTGCCCACCGGCTTGGTTTCACATTTCGCCCGGAGGGCTCCGCTTCTCCGCTTCGCTCCGGTTGCACTCCCGTGCCAAACCTTCGTCTTTCCTTTGGAACGATGGCGCTGGCGCGCGGGTTTTGTCGGAGCCGCACCGGCGTGTTTGCGCAAGCCGCCCCGGCCCTGACAAGCAGGGCCCTCCTGGGCGTTTTGTGAATTATCGAGACGGGCGTGAAAGGGCGTTTGGCCAGGAGGGCTCCGCTTCTCCGCTTCGCTCCGGTTGCACTCCCGTGCCAAACCTTCGT
>CAZVPK010000071.1:0-1816 GCA_964628505.1 uncultured Chthoniobacter sp. | reverse complement strand
CACCGGCGTGTTTGCGCAAGCCGCCCCGGCCCTGACAAGCAGGGCCCTCCTGGGCAAGGTGCCAGCGTTGTCTTTTGGTCAATACACCGGCCACGCAAGGGATCGCCTGGAGGACAAGGCGTCCCGCCTGTCATCGAAAGGATTCCGCTGCAGGCGGGACGCCTCGGGCGACAATTTCGCCGTTCAAACACGGACAGGGCCGGATTTCACCGACCCTTGGTTGCGTTTCCACCCGCGCCTTCGGCGAGCCAGCCTTTGAGCATTTCCAACTCCTGCACGGAAATTCTCTGCGCCGGAATTCTTGCGGCGATCTGGAGCGCCTCCCCGGTTTTTCCATTCGCCGCAAGCACACAGGCGAGGACGGTGAGATGGTTGGGGGCCAGGGCGCGCGGGTCCATGCCGGCTTCTTCCACGATCGCCAGCGCCTCGCGCGCGTTCCCGTTGCGGAGACGCTCCAGAACAAAGGTTGAGACCACCGCGGGATCGTTGGGAAAATCGCGGAAGCGCTGCCTGAGCGCCGCCGCGTCCACCGGCTTTCCAAGCACCAGGTCCAAATGCGCCGCGTCGTTCTGCAATGCCATGGAATCCGCCAAGGCGGGCGACGCCAGCGCCAGGCCCACCACCTCGCGCACCCGCGCCGAATCCCGGGTGTCCAACAGCGCGGGCATCAGGCCGCCCACCAGGTTCAACGCCTCGACGGGGTTGGACAATTGCGCCTTCAGCCCCTCGTCGAAAATCGCGGATTCCCCGCTGCGGTGCAAATACTCCAGGACCTCCAGCGTTTCCACCGGCTTGTCACGGAACTCCACCAAGGCGGAACGGTAGGCGGCATCGGCCTCCGCGGGGCGTCCATCCATTTTGAGCGCCCGCGCGGTGTAGACCCGCGCCATGTGCGGCGGCAAGGGCACATCCTCGCGGGCCAGCACACCCAGCATGGCCTTCCATTCGCCCAGCGCGGCGGCGGAGTCCAACCACGCCCGCATCGCCTCGGCATTCGAGATCGCATCCTCCGGCGCGATCAATTCCAGCGCCTCCCTCGGCTGTCCCTGCGCGTTCAACCACATCGCGCCCATGAGCCGGTCCTCCAGGCGCCTGCCCTTCAAACGCCCCGTCATGCCGGCCGCCACGCGCGGCTTGGCCGAGGGATCGAGCGCCAACTCGGCGGTGTCGGCGAGAAGCAGTTGCCTCTCGGTCCGCAACGGGTGGGCGCGGATTTTTTGAACAAACCCGGCGCGCTGGTCCTCCGGCGCGAATCCGCCCGCCAACCCCACTGTCAGCGCCTCGAGCGCGAATTCGTCGTCCCCCTCCCGCAGCGCCATCACGGCATCGCGCAAATCGCCGCCCCCTTGTCCGGGATGCAAGAGCAGGAAACGCATCATCGCCGCCTGCGCGGTTCGGCTCCCATGCCGGTCCAGCGCTTCGCGCAAAAGAGCGCGCGCCCCCTCCACATCGCCCTTCTTGAGCAAAATCTCCGCCTCGAGCAAAAGGGGAAATTCCGGTTCGCCTTTTCTTGCCACCTGATCGGCCAAAAACCGCGCCGGGTCCGGGTAATGTCCCCGCGCCGCGTTGATCGCCTGCTTTTTCAAATCCTCCAAAGTCCCGCCGCCACCCTGGGCGATCCGCCCGTAAAGTTCCATCGCCTGCTCCCAGCGCCCCTCGGCCTCCATCAACCCCGCCATGAACCTCGCCGCCTCCGGTTGCGCGGGATCCAACCGCAACGCCGTGTTCGCGCTCATCGCCGCCTCGGTCCATTTTCCCTCCTGCGAATACCGGCTGGAAAGTTCGGCCAGGCTCGCCGCCTGCCGGCGCTTGAGGG
>CAZVPK010000070.1:0-12185 GCA_964628505.1 uncultured Chthoniobacter sp. | reverse complement strand
CTCCGCATCGTGCGCGAGGCCGATGCCATCGTGCTCGAGGAAATGAAATCCTCCGGCTGGTATTACAAGGTCTGGCAATCCTTCGCCGTCCTCCTCCCCGTCCGCAGCGTCGGCGTTATGGGCGACGAGCGCACCTACGACTACACCATCGCGCTCCGCATCGTGAGCAGCCACGACGGCATGACCGCCGACTGGGTGCGCCTCCCGCACGACCTCCTCGCGAAAATTTCCGCCCGCGTCATCAACGAGGTCAAAGGCGTCAACCGCGTCTGCTACGACATCTCCAGCAAACCTCCCGCCACCATCGAATGGGAATGATCTCTCTCGACGACCTCCTCGCCAAAAACCTCCTGCCCGATACCGCCATCCGCATCGGCATCCGCAACCTCTTGGGAAAAAAACTCCGCGAGGAAACGCGCGATAACGCCATCGCCCAATCCGAGGCCCTCTCCGCCTTCATCGAGGAACTCAAGCGCAGTCCCATCGCGATCAAAACCGCCGACGCCAACGAGCAGCACTACGAAGTCCCCACCGAGTTCTTCAAACTCGTCCTCGGCCCCCGCATGAAATACAGCTCCGGCTACTGGCCGAGCGAAACCACCAGCTTCGCCGAATCCGAGGAATCCATGCTGGCCCTCTCTTGCGAGCGCGCCGAACTCTCCGACGGACTCGACATTCTCGAACTCGGCTGCGGCTGGGGCAGCCTCACCCTCTGGATGGCGGAAAAATATCCCAACGCCCGTGTCACCGGTGTCTCGAATTCCGCCACGCAAAAACTCCACATCGAATCCGAAGCCGCCCGGCGCGGACTCTCGAACATCCGCATCGTCACCGCCGACATGAATGTCTTCGAGGCCGGCGACGCCGCGTTCGACCGCGTCGTTTCCGTCGAAATGTTCGAGCACATGAAGAACTACCAACTCCTCATGGCCAAAGTCGCCCGCTGGCTGCGCCCCGGCGGCAAGCTCTTCGTCCACATTTTCACCCACCGCGAATTCGCCTACCACTTCGAAGGCAAGGACCCCTCGGACTGGATCACACGCTACTTTTTCGAAGGCGGCACGATGCCCTCCGACGACCTCCTGCTCTACTTCCAGGACGATCTCGCGATCGAAAAACACTGGCGCGTCTCCGGCACCCACTACCAGCGCACCTCCGAAGCCTGGCTCGAAAACATGGACGCCAACGAGCCCGCCATCACACCCATCCTCGAGCGCACCTACGGCAAGGACCAAACCGCCAAATGGCGCGCCTACTGGCGGGTCTTCTTCATGTCCTGCGCCGAACTCTGGGGCTTCCGCGGCGGCAACGAATGGCTCGTGAGCCATTACCGGTTCGCGAAGCGCGGAGCCTGATCCGCGCCGCTCTCCCACCTTGTCCTGCGTGGAACGCCTGCTAGCGTTTTCGTCCATGGACCCGCTCACCTCCTCGATCCAGGAAGCCGTCGCCGACGGAAAACTCCTCCCCGAATCCGCGAAAAACATCGCGAGCCTTCTCTCCAAATCCTCCTCGCCCCTCGACCGCGCCTCGGTCGAGGAACTCGCCTCCGCCGGCAACTGGGCCGAACTCGACAACCGCTTTTTCCGGACCCTCGCCTTCGGCACCGGCGGCCTTCGCGGCAAGACGATCGGCGCGGTCGTGACCAAGGTCGAACAGGGAAACCCCCAACCGCTCGGCCGCCCCGAATTTCCCTGCGTCGGCACGAACGCGATGAACACTTTCAACATCAGCCGCGCCACCCAGGGGCTTGTCCACTATGTCCGCGCGCATTTTGAAAAATCCAACCGCCCCGGAAAACCCTCCATCTGCCTCTGCCACGACACCCGGTTTTTCTCCCGCGAATTCGCCGAACTCGCCGCGAAAATCATCACCGACCTCGGCTGCGACGCCTACCTGTTCGAAGGCCCGCGCTCCACGCCCGAACTCTCCTTCGCCGTCCGCCACGTGAAGGCCCAGGCCGGAATCAACCTCACCGCCAGCCACAATCCGCCGCAATACAACGGCTACAAGGTCTACTTCGAGGACGGCTGCCAGGTCGTCGAGCCCCACGCCTCGGCGATCATTGAAAAAGTCAACGCCGTCGAAGCCGAAAACTACACGCCCGTTCCCGGGTCCGAGCGCGGCCGCGTGATTCCCATGGGCGCCGACATCGACGAGGCCTACATGGAGCGCCTCGCCACCCTCCCGCTCGATCCCGAACTCATCCGCCGCGAGAACTCCCTCAAAATCGTCTACACCCCGCTCCACGGCGTCGGCGGCGTGATCATTGTCCCCATGCTCAAGCGCCTCGGCTTCCACTGCGACACCGTCGCCGAGCAGGACATTCCCGACGGCCGGTTCCCCACGGTCAAATCCCCGAACCCCGAAAACGCCGAGGCCCTCACCATGGCCATCGCGCAGGCCGACCGCACCGGAGCCGACCTCGTCATCGCCACCGATCCCGACGACGACCGCATGGGCATCGCCGCGCGCGACGCCGCGGGAAAAATGCAACTCCTCACCGGCAACCAGATCGGCTCGATCCTCGCCTGGTATCGCTCGAAAAAATTCTTCGAACTCGGAATCCTCAACGATTCGAACCGCGCGCGCGGCGTGATCATCAAGACCTTCGTCACCACCGACCTTCAAAAAGCCATCGCCGAATCCCACGGCCTCCGCTGCGTCGAGACCCTCACCGGCTTCAAATACATCGGCGAAAAACTCGGCAAATACGAAGCCGCCATCCCCTCCGACCTCCGGCAAAACTACGCCGACCTCCCCGAGTCCGAAACCCGCCGGCTGCGCCTCGAGCATTCGAGCTTCTATGTCTTCGGCGGCGAGGAAAGCTACGGCTACAGCGCCTCCGACTTTGTGCGCGACAAGGACGGCAACTCCGCCGCCGTGCTCATCGCCGAGGCCGCCGCCTACGCGAAATCCGAAGGCCTCACGCTCGCCGGGCTGCTCGACCGCATCTTCGCCGAGTTCGGAGTCTACCTCGAGCGCGGCGAATCGCTCACGATGGACGGAGCCGAAGGCGCCGCGCAGATCAAAAAACTCGTCGCCTCCTACGCCGGGCAACCGCCCGCCGAAATCGACGGCGCGAAAGTCGTCGCCATCCAGAATTTCGCCACCGACACGATCCACGACATCGAAGGCGACCGCATCCCCGCCGAGTCGATGCTGATGATCACCCTCGCCGACCGCCGCCGCGTGGCGATCCGCCCCAGCGGCACCGAGCCGAAGATCAAATATTACATGTTCGCCGCCCGGCTCCCGGAGGCGGGAAAGCCCTTCGCCCCCGCCGACGTCGCCGGCGTCCGCGCATCGGTCCAAACCTCCCTCGAAACACTCTGGCAGGCCCTCTCCGCCGACGCCAAATCCCGCCTGCAATAATTTCCCGCTTCGTCGATCCAGTTTGTCATTTCCCCTCGTCCCGTTGGAGCAGGGCGAGGCAGTCGCGGCAGTAGGCGGAAATGTCGGGAGCCTGGAGAATGCCGGAGACGATGACCACGCGGCGCGCTCCGGAGGCCAGAACGCCGGGCAGGTTTTCACGCTTGATGCCGCCGATGCAGAAAATCGGCAACGGAACCTCGCGATGGACCTCGGCGATGTCGGCGGTGCCGATCGGTTGGTAGTCGGGTTTGGTGGGCGTCGCGAACAGCGGACCGAAGCCGATGTAGTCCGGGTTTTGCGCGATGGCGGCCCTCGCTTGGGAGGGACTGTGCGTGGAAAGGCCGACGAGTTTTCCGGGACCGGCGAGTCGGCGCGCCTCGGCGACGGAAATGTCGTCCTGTCCGACGTGGACTCCGTCCGCGCCGGAGGATTCGACGAGTTCGGGATGGTCGTTGATCACAAACGGAACTCCGGCGGCGCGGCAGAGGGGGGAGATTTCGAGAGCCAGCGACAGGATGTCCGCGGGGGCGAAATTTTTGGCGCGGAGTTGGAGAAGACCGACGCCGCCCGCGAGCATGGCCGCGGCGGTTTGCACGCAACGCGCGGATTCGACGTAGCCGAGGTCAAGAATGCCGTAGAGCCGGCGACGAGAGAAATCGTGGATCATTTGCGTGTGGCGGCGGGTTTTTGAACAGAGCAACCGCAGGAACCGGTCGAGCATCCGTGCGGTTTGGCGGTGCGGGCTTTTCTCCAGGCTCCGCGCAGGAGGAAGGAGAGCGAAAGCGCGACCAGGAAGACAACGATGGCGGCGTCGAGATAGGGCATGGGGAAGTTCAGAGGCGGCTCCCGATTTGATAGATGGCCACGGCGGAGAGCCAGGCGAGCGTGGTCATAGCGAAAAACGAAAGGGTCGCCCAGCGCCAATCGAGTTCGCGGGCGATGACGGCGACCGTGGCCCCGCACTGCATGCAGAGCGCGAAAAAGACCATGATCCCGATCACGACGGGAAGTGTGTAAACGGGTTGCCCGGCGCGCGGACCCGAGGTCCACTTTTCCTGGCGGATCACGCTGCGCAAATCCTCGGAGCCCTCGGAAACCTCCGCTCCCAGATTGTAGATGATGCCGAGGGTGGCGATGATGACCTCGCGCGCGGGGAAGCTGGAAAGAACGCCGACCGTGATTTTCCAATCGAAGCCGGCGGGGTCGAAGACGGGTTGCACGGCCCGGCCGAAACGGCCGAGGAAACTTTGCTCGATCCGCGCCGATTCCAGGCGGCGCGAAAGTTGGCGCGAAAGGGCGGAGTCGGGATTTTCGAGCTCGGCGCGGACGGCCTCCGGCGATCCGGCGCCGGCGATGAAATCCTGCGCCGCTTTTTGTTCGGCGGCGGGGTCTTTTGGAAACGACAGGAGAGCCCAGATGATGACGGAGAAGGCGAGGATGACCGTGCCGGCGCGAACGACGAATTCGCGTCCGCGCTCCCACATGCGGTGGAAAATATTCCGCAGGGTGGGCACGCGGTATTCCGGCATTTCGAGAATGAAGGGCTGGGGTTGGAGCTTGAGGAAAAACGTGTTGAGCGCCCAGGCGAGGGGCAGCGCGAGGGCGAGTCCGATGAAATGCATTCCGAACAGCGTCCACCCGGCGGCGATCGGGCCGTAGACCGGCTCGATGAAGGTTCCGATGAGCAGGATGTAAACGGGCAGGCGCGCCGAGCAGCTCATGAACGGGGCCATGAGGATGGTGGTGAGGCGCGCCTTGGGATCGGAAAGCGTGCGCGCGGCCATCACGCCGGGAATCGCGCAGGCGTAGCTCGAAAGGAGCGGGACGAAACTGCGTCCGTTCAGCCCGCACCAGCTGAAAAGCTTGTCCACAAGGAACGCGGCCCGCGCCATGTAGCCGGTGTCCTCCAGCAGCGCGATGAAGAAGAAGAGGATCAGGATCTGCGGGAGGAAAACCAGGACGCCGCCGACCCCGGCGATGATGCCGTCGCAGACGAGGCTTTGGAGGACCGGCAGGCCCTCGAAGAGCGGCCGCGCGGCATCCTGCGCCGCGCCGGTTGCCGAGTCGATGAGGTCCATGAGCGGACCGGCCCAGGAATACAGGCTCTGGAAGACCACATACATCACGCCGAGGAAAACGAGCGTGCCCCACACGCGATGGAGGAGCAGGGCGTCGACGGGATCGTGCGAGCGGGCCACCGGTCCGGTGGATTCGATCACGCCCTCGAGGAGCGATTCCAGGTGGCGGTAGTGGAGCACGGCCTCGGCGGAGCCCGGATTCAGGCCCTTGGCGCGGATTTCGGCGCGGGCGTCCCCGACCAGTTTTTTCAGGCAGACCGTGTCCCGGACGCCGCAGGCGAAGACGCTGTCGGCGTCGAACAGCACCCGGAGCGCCTCGGCCCGGGAAACCCCGCCGCCGCCGAGGCGGCGCAGGCCCTCGGCGAGCGACTCGCAGCCGTGCCGGATGCACTCGGGCCATTCGATGCGCGGAAGCCGGGCGGGATTCTCCAGCGCGGAGGCGATCGCGCATTTCAAATCCTCCAAACCGCGGCCCCGGGTGGCCACGGTTTCGACAACCGGGATTCCAAGCCGTTCGGAGAGGAGCTTCGCGTCGATGCGGATGCCGTTGCGTTTCGCGGCGTCGACCTGGTTGAGAACCATCAGCGCGGGGATCTCCAGTTCGGCGCATTGCGAGACCAGGAGCAGGTTGCGCTTGAGGTTCGTGGCATCCACCACGAAGACGAGCAAATCGGGACGCCGCATTCCGAGCCGCCCGCCGAGCACATCCATCACCACCCGCTCGTCGCGCGAGACGGCGGTCAGGCTGTAGCAGCCCGGGAGGTCGAGAAGGTCGATGTCGGCGGCGGGAAGCCGGAGAAGGCCGGATTTTTTTTCGACCGTGATGCCGGGATAGTTCGCGATGTGCTGGCGCAGGCCGGTGAGGCGGTTGAAGAGCGTGGATTTTCCGGTGTTCGGATTGCCGAGAAGCGCGACGAGGGGACGCGTGATCGATTTCCGGCCCGGGCGGGCGGAGGGTTCGGCGGCGGAACTCATGGATGGACCGTGGAAATGTGGACGATCGCCGCCTCGGCGCGGCGCAGGCTGATTTCGCGGCCGTCCAACTCGACCGAGATCGGATCGCCCAGCGGGGCGAGGCGCGTGACCTTGACCGTCCGCCCCGGGATGAACCCCAGGGCCGACATCCGGCCCGCGCGGTCGCAGGCGGTGGAAATTTCCTCGATTCTCGCGCGGCAGCCGATCTCGAGCGTGTCCAACGTGGTTGTCACAACGGGCAAAACCTATTGCCGCCGCGTTGAGCGGTCAACGAGTGAGAACGCGTCTCAATTTCTTCGGGAATCAGCCCTCGGCGAGCTGGCGGGCGAGGGAGTGGCGGTCGACGTGGGCGCGGAGGCGGGCGTTTTCCGGGGATCGGAGTTCGGGGTCGGCGGCGAGGATTTCCCGGGCGACGCGGCGGGCTTCGGTCATGATGTCGGCGTCGCGGACGAGGTCGCCGAGGCCGAGCGGGGGGAGTCCGGTTTGCGCGGTGCCGAGGATGTCGCCGGGACCGCGGAGGCGGAGGTCGGCTTCGGCGATTTCGAAGCCGTCGGTGGTTTTTTCGAGGACCTGGAGTTTTTCGAGCGCGGCGCCGGTGGCGTCGTTCTGGAGGAGGATGCACCAGGATTTGTGCGCACCGCGGCCGATGCGTCCGCGGAGCTGGTGGATTTGGGAGAGGCCGAAGCGGCCGGCCTCTTCGATGATCATGACTGTGGCGTTTGGAACATCGACGCCGACTTCGATGACCGTCGTCGAAACGAGCGCGGCGAACTCGCCGGAGCGGAAGCGGGCCATGACGGATTCCTTGGCCTCGGAATCCATGCGGCCGTGGACGAGGCCGACGGCGGAGGGCGCGAGGAGTTCGAGCCATTTTTCAAACTCGGCGGTGGCGGCTTTGAGTTCGAGTTTCTCGGATTCCTCGATGAGGGGATAGACGATGTAGGCTTGGCGACCGGCCGCGATTTCGTTGCGCAAAAAATCGACGATGGCCGGGAGCCTGGAGTCGTCGCGGAGGGCGGTGACCACGGGGCCGCGCCCGGCGGGACGCTCGCGGATGATGGAGACATCGAGATCGCCGTAGAGTGTTTGGGTGATCGTGCGCGGGATCGGCGTGGCGGTCATCACCAGCACGTCGGGGGCGTCGGCGCGGGCGATGAGGCGCGAGCGCTGGAGGACGCCGAACTTGTGCTGCTCGTCGATGACAACGAGGCCGAGTTTTTCAAACTCCGCGCCCTCGAAAAGAAGGGCGTGGGTGCCGACGACGAGGGGCGGGGCGGCATGGGATTGGAAAAGATCGGGGTCGTTCGAGCCTTCCTTGCGGGCCGAGGTGCGGAGGACGACGGGGATGCCGAGCGGGTCGAGAATCCGGCGGAAGTTGAGGTAGTGCTGTTCGGCCAGGATTTGGGTGGGGGCCATGATCGCGGCCTGCCAACCGCTTTCGTGGGCCTGGATCATGGCGCGGAGGGCGACGAGGGTTTTTCCGGAGCCGACGTCGCCTTGGAGGAGGCGGTTCATGCGGCGCGGCGCGGCCATGTCGGCGTCGATCTCGGCGATGACCCCGCGCTGCGAGGGCGTGAGCTGGAAGGGGAGCGAGGCTTCGATGCGGGACCAGATTTTTCCGTTGCCCGGACGAGCGATGCCGCCGGCGTTTTGGACCAGCGTGTGGCGGGAGGCCAGAACGATTTGGATTCCGAGAAAAACATCGCGCACGAGTTGGCGGCGGGCGGCCTCGCATTCGGCGGGCGATTCGGGGAAATGAACCGCGCGCCAGACGTCGGGGAGGATTCGCCCGGCCGCGTGTTCCGTCGGCCAGAGCGAGGGGATCGCGGAGAGATCGGTGGATTCGAGCGCGCGGTGGACGAACTCGCGGAGGACGCGCGCGGGAATTCCGTCGCCGGCCGCGTGGATTGGAACGAGGCGGTCGAAATGGATCGAGGCCTCCTCCTCGATCACCTCGAACTCGGGATGTTCCATGGCGATCTGGCGGGAGCGGAGGCGGGGTTTTCCAAAGACCACCAGACGGTCGCCGTGGCCGATGAGGTTTTTCACCCACGGCATGTTGAACCACCGGCACATCAGCGGGCCGGAGAGGAGCCCGCCATTTTCCTCCTCGAGGCGGACCTCGAAGATCGCGCGTCCGCCGAAACGGCGATAGGTGGTTTTTTCCACGATGCCGCAGAGGCAGACGGGTGTTTCGGAGGCCTGGTCGGGAAAGCGCGCGAAGGTTTTGCGGTCCTCGTAGCGGCGGGGAAAATGGCGGAGCAGGTCTTCGAGGGCGAGAAGTCCCAGGCGCCGCAGGGCGGGCAGGCGGGGACGCGGAATCCAATCGACCGACTCCAGCGGAGTGTCCGGCGGGAGGAGGGTCATTCGGCGTGTCGGATTTCCAGCAGGCGGAGTTGGGGCTCCGAGCGGCCGTTCCAGTGGTTCCACTCGAGCGTGTAGGCGATGTCCCACGGCGGACGCGGAAGATCCTCGACGGGCGCGTTGAAAAAGACGGCGGAGACGCGGTCGCGACCGGCGGCGAATTCCAGGCGGAGGTGCTTTTCCTTCATCACACGCGGGGCGGCGACGGGCGCGACGGCGCGGGAGAGAAGAACCGGTTGGGGATTCGAGTTTCCGAAGGGTTCGAGTTGGTCCTGAGCCTCGAGGAGCGCGTGGTCGAGGCCGCGGAGCGGGAGTTCGCCGTCGAGTCGGAGCCGGGGGACGAGCATATCGTCGGAGGCCGCTCCGCGGGCGGCGGCCTCGAACGCCTCGCGGAAGGCGGGGAAGGATTTTTCGTTGATCGAAATTCCGGCCGCCATTTCGTGGCCGCCGAATTTTTCCAAATGGTCGGAGCATTCGCGGAGAAGTTCCACGAGCGAGAGCCCCTCGATGCCGCGTCCGCTGCCCTTGCCGGAGCCGGAGTCGTCGAATCCCACCACGAAGGTCGGGCGGTGGTGGCGACGCATGATGCGCGAGGCGACCACGCCGAGCACGCCGATGTGCCAATCGCGGCTGCCCGCGACGATCGAGGCGTCGCAGTCGGGTTTGAAATGTTTGTCCACCCACTCCTCGGCCTCGGTGACGACCTGTTTTTCGACGCCCTGGCGTTCGCGGTTGTGGGAATCAAGGCCGGCGGCGAGTCGTTGCGCCTCGCGGAGATCGTCGGTGAGGAGCAGGGCGAGAGCCTCGGCGGCGGGGCCGAGACGGCCGGCGGCATTGATGCGCGGGCCCATGCGGAAACCGACATCGGAGACGCGGACCGGCGCGCCGATGCCCGAAACCTCCTTGAGCGCCTGGAGTCCGGCCCAGCGGGTGCGTTCCATTTGGCGGAGACCATGGCTCACAAAAATCCGGTTTTCGCCTGTGAGCGGAACGATGTCGGCGACGGTGGCCAGCGCGACGAGGTCGAGGAATTCGCGGAGGTCGACGCCTTCGACACGGGAGGATTTGAGGAGGGCGTGGGCAAGTTTGAAGACCACGCCCGCGCTGCAGAGATAGTGGAAATCCGGGCCGAGCTTGGGATTCACGAGGGCCGCGCAATCGGGGCGGCTTTCGCCCGGTTCGTGGTGGTCGAGCACGACGACATCGATGCCGCGCGAGCGGAGGCGGGCGATTTCGCGGACCGAGGTCGTTCCGCAATCGACGGCGATCAGGAGTCCGGGGCGGTGCAATTCGCAACAACGGTCCACGCCGGCCTCGCTCAGCCCGTAGCCCTCCTCGGCGCGCAGGGGCAGGAAGCAGGGGACGTCCGCGCCGTAGGCTTGGAAAACCCGGGCGAGGATGGCCAGCGAGGTGATGCCGTCCACATCGTAGTCGCCGTAGAGGACGATCCGTTCCTTCTCGCGGAGGGCCCGCGAAATCCGTTCCACGGCTTTCGGCATGTCGGGCAATTCCTCGGGAGGCGCGAGCGAGCGGAGGCGGGGGTTGAGTTGGGCCTCGGCGGCGGCGGGATCGGCGAATCCGCGTCGAACGAGAAGGCCGGCGAGGAATTCCGGCACGCCGAGTTCGGAGCGGATTTTCGCCACAGCCGAGGGATCGGCCTCCGAGGGAAAAATCCAGCGCCGTCGCATGGAAGTCAGGCGGCGAGACGGTCCGAACGGCCCGCGAGGCGCGCGTAGAGGCGGTCGAGGGCGCGCGCCGAGGCGTTCCAGGAGAAATCCATCGAGCGATTGCGACTGGAAAGTTCGAAGCGGAGGGATTCGGGAAGCTGGATCGCACGGAGGACCGCATCGAGAAGGGCGGCGGTCGAGTGGCGGTAAAACACGAGTCCGTTTCCTTGTCCGGTGACCGGGTCGTGGTCGCGCACCAGTTCGTGGAGTCCCGGGCATTGACCCGCGATCGGGATGGCTCCGCGGCGAAGCGCGGCGCGGAAAAACCCGCCCTCCGGATGCAGCGGCCCCGGGACAAGGACGAAATCGGAGGCGGCGAGAATTTTTTCGATTTGTTCGGCCGACGGATCCGCGAAACGGGTCAATCCTCCCGCGCGACGGCGCAGGGCGGTTTCCACCTCGCGGCGTTTGGAGTCGGGGAGCGGGCCGCAGAGGGCGACCAGAACCTCGCGTTGGGGCAGTCGGGACAGGGCTTCGCAGAGAAGCGACAAGCCCTCCTCCCCGGTCGTGGCCGTGTGGACCGCGAACACGGCGCGCGCGGTTTTTCCCGTGGATTGGAAGAGGGCTTCGCGGGCGGCGGATTTTTCCTTCGCCGAAGGCGCGGGGATATTCGGCAGGTCGATGCCCGGGGTGATGCCTTCGAGTTTTCCGGCGTGTTGGCGGAGGATGTTTTCGAGCCCGCAGCCGTGCTCGGGGGTTTGCATGGCGGCGACCTGCAGCGCGCCGGGAAGCACGATGGCGTCCGCGCAGACGAGGCCCGCCTTGAGGAAGTTCATGCTGCCGTAGAATTCGAGGACGTTCGGGAACCAGTCGCCGGGCAGGTTGGTGAGGGCGAAGTCGTGGCTCCAGAAATTGCCCTGGTATTCGAGGCCGGTGGGCGAGAGGACGGTCGGCACGCGGAGGCGTTGGTCGCGGACGAAAACCGGCGCGAGCGCCGCCTGCCAGCCGAGCGCGTGGAGAATGTCCGGCGACTCGCGGCGGGCGAGTTCGGCGACGCCTTTGGAAAAGAAAATGAACCGGGCGGCGTTGTCCTGGTAGTCGCGTCCGTCCATGCCGTAGAGACCGGTGCGGTCGTAAAATTCGTCGCGTTCGAGGAAGAGGAGACGAATGCCGTTCGGCCCCCCGGCCTCCCAGACGTCGCAAGGCAGGCGGGCGGCGCCGAGTTGGATTTGGAGGCGGATTTTTCCCCGCTTGAGTCCCGGAATGCGGCCCTCGCGGATGCAGCGGTAAAGGGGAAGGACGACAGAGGTTTCGTGTCCCGAGTCGGCCGTGGCGGCGGCGAGGCGGGCGACCTGCACGGCAAAATCCCCGGTCCGCGCGCAGGGGTCGAATTCACTCGCGGCGATGAGAATTTTCATGGGGTCATGATGGGCGAGGGGCCGAACCGGAGTCGAACCAAAAGAAAAACCCCGCCGGAGCGGGGTTTTTCGCGGAAAGGCTGGGTGAACCGGTTATTTGCCGGCTTTTTCTTCGATGTATTTGATCACATCGCCCACGTTTTGGAGCTTCTCGGCGTCCTCGTCGGGAACCTCCACGCCGAACTCCTCCTCGAAGGCCATGACGAGTTCAACGGTGTCGAGCGAGTCGGCCCCGAGGTCCTCGATGAACGACGCGGTGGGTGTGACCTGCTCGGCGTTCACGCCGAGCTGCTCGACGATGATATCTTTGA
>CAZVPK010000069.1:0-12269 GCA_964628505.1 uncultured Chthoniobacter sp. | reverse complement strand
TTTCCACCTACCGCACTTCGATCGAGGTTTTCCGGCGCTTCCGGCCCTCGGGGGGGTGGGAGACGTTTCGCGCCGAGGATTTCCGGGCGTGGATGCTTGAGATGATGAAGCGGGAGATGGCCCGCGCGACGGTGCGGCTGCGCTTCGCGTCATTGCGGGCGTTGTATGCGTTTTTGCACATGAGGCGTGTGGTTTCGAAAAACGTGCTACTCGAGGTTTCGCTCCCGAAAACGCTGAAGTCGCTCCCGCGATTTCTGACCACCGCGCAGGTCGATGCGCTTGTCGAGGCCCCCGGGAAGCATGAAAAAACCAAGCAGGCTCCCGAGTGGATGGCCGCCCGCGACACGGCGGTTATCGAGTTGTTTTACTCCACGGGTATGCGCTTGTCCGAGTTGGTCGGCTTGGATGTGAAGGATGTGGACATGATCGGGGAGACCGCGCGGGTGCTTGGAAAAGGGGGGCGTGAACGGGTGTGCCCGGTGGGCAGCCATGCGTTGACCGCCATCTCGCACTACCGCCGGGTTGCGCGCGTGGTGAACGGTCCGCTGTTCATCAACAAATCCCGCCGCAGACTTTCCACGCGTTCGGTGAATTCGCTGCTGAAGCTTCGCCTGGCGCAAGCCGGGTTGCCCGGCGACCTGTCGCCGCACAAGTTGCGGCACAGTTTTGCCACGCATCTGCTCGACAACGGGGCCGACCTGCGGAGCGTGCAGACCCTCCTCGGCCACGCCAGCATCTCAACGACGCAAATCTACACTCACGTTACGATCGAGCGTCTGAAGGCCGCCTACGAGGCCGCCCACCCGCGGGCGGAGAAGTGAGGGCGCGCTACGGGCGCGAGACGGCGGCGAGTTCCTCCCAGATCGCGCGTTCCTTCGGAGAGGGATTGTTCGGCACGGTGATGCTGACATCGGCGTAAAGGTCGCCGCGTTTTCCATCGCCGACGGGAATGCCCATGCCGGGTAGGCGGAATTTTTTCCCGCTTTGGGTGCCGGCGGGGATTTTCAATTTCGCGCGTCCGCCGAGGGTGGGCACGGTCGCCTCGCAGCCGAGCACGGCGTCCCATGCGGGAATCTCGAGGTCGTAATGCAGATCGCCGCCATCGATCTCGAAATCGGGGTGGCGCTGGAATTTCACGCGGAGGTAGAGGTCGCCCGATCCGCCGCCCGAGGCGCCGGTTCCCCCTTGGCCTGCGAGGCGGATGCGTTGGCCCTCGCGAATGCCCTTCGGCACTTTGACAGTGTAGGTCTCGAGTTTCTTGGAGGAGCCGCGGCGGAAGGAAATCTGGCGCGTCGAGCCGTTCAGCGCCTCCTCGAGCGAGACGAGAAGGTCGGCCTCCACATCCTGGCCGCGCTGGGGCATTTGCCCGAAGCCGCCGCGCGCGCCACGGCGCCCGCCGAACATCTGCTCAAAGAAATCGCTGAACCCTGTGCCGCCGAATTCAAAATCCTCCTCCGTGCCTGGGCGCGGGGCCGATTGGCGGAAACCACCCGCGCCGCCTCCACCGCCGAACGGACCCCGAGGCGGCGGGCCTTGTTGCCAATTGACGCCGAATTCGTCGTAACGCTTGCGTTTTTCGGGGTCGCCGAGCACCTCGTAGGCCTCGTTGATCTCCTTGAATTTCTCTTCGGCGACTTTCTTGTCCTTGGCCGTGTCGGGGTGGAATTGACGGGCCAACTTGCGGAACGCGCTTTTGATTTCCGGCGGGGTGGCGGATTTCGAAACGCCCAATGTTTGGTAGTAATCGCGGAACTGCGCTGACATCTGCTTGAGAATTTGCTTCCCGCATTCTGACGAATTTATTCAATCTGTCCAACCCATGCTCGATGTTCGTCTGATCCGGGAGAATCCCGACCTTGTCAAATCCCGCCTTGCCGCACGCGCGACGGGGCATTCCGAAACGGTGGACGCCATTCTCGCGGTCGATGTGGAGCGCCGCGCCGCTGAAACCAGCCTCCAGGGGATGCAAGGCGACCGCAATCGCCTGAGCAAGGAAATCGGCGCCCTGCGCGCCAAGAAGCTCGATTCCTCGGAACTCGAGGCGCAGGTGAAATCGATCACTGCGGGGATGGAGCGGATTTCCGCCGAGGTCGAGGCGCTTTCCGCCAAGCAGCGCGATCTTCTGCTCAATCTGCCCAACCTTCCGCAGGCCGATGTGCCGGTCGGCAAGGACGCGGCGGACAACCCCGTCGTTCGCATCCACGGGGAAAAGCCGGAGATCGCGAATCCGAAGGACCACGTCGCGATCGCCGAGGGGTTGGGCCTGATCGACACCGAGCGGGCCGCGAAGATCAGCGGGAGCGGATTTGCGGTTTATACCGGCGCCGGGGCGCGCTTGGAGCGGGCGTTGATCAATTTCCTGTTGGACCTGCACACGCGCAACCACGGCTACACCGAGGTGGCGACGCCATTTGTGGTGCGCCGCGATTGCATGGTGGGCACCGGGCAGTTGCCGAAGTTCGAGGAGGACATGTATGGCGTCGACGGGGGGGGGCTGTTTCTCGTGCCCACGGCCGAGGTGCCGGTGACGAACCTGCGGCGCGAGGAAATCCTGAAGGCCGCCGAGTTGCCCGTGAAGTATGCCGCCTACACGCCGTGCTTCCGCCGCGAAGCGGGGTCCGCCGGCCGCGAGACAAAGGGACTCATCCGCATGCACCAGTTCGACAAGGTGGAGCTGGTGAAAATCTGCGCGCCGGAGGAATCCAACGCCGAGCTTGAGGCGTTGACGGCGGATGCCGAGCGAGTGCTCCAGGCGCTCGGGTTGCACTACCGCGTGATTGTTCTCTGCACCGGCGACATGGGGTTTGGGTCCGCCAAGACCTATGATATCGAAGTCTGGGCGCCGGGTCAGAATGCGTATTTGGAGGTGTCGAGCTGCTCGAATTTCGAGGATTACCAGGCCCGCCGCATGAACCTGCGCATGAAGGGCGAGGACGGCAAAAACCGTTTCTGCCACACGCTCAACGGCTCTGGCACCGCTCTGGCGAGGCTTTATGTCGCCTTGCTCGAGAACGGCCAACGCCCCGACGGATCCGTCGAGTTGCCCGCGGCCCTCGAGCCGTATTTCGGTGCGCGCCACATCACAAAATAGGCCCCCCGAGCCGCACGACCCCGTTCTTGAAGCCTTGGGGGAGGCGTTGTCCGGTGTCTCGAAAACGCGCGCACTGCTCGTGGGCGTCTCTGGCGGGCGTGATTCCATGGTGTTGCTGGATGCTCTCCTTGCGTGTGGGTTTGAAAAGATCGTCGTCTGCCACTTGAACCACACCTTGCGCGGGAGGAGTTCGGCCGCCGACGAGCGCTTCGTGCGGCGCGAGGCTGAGAAGCGCGGGGTGCGGGTCGAGATCGCGCGGGCCCGCACGGCGGATTTCGCGAGGGAAAACGGCATGTCCCTCGAGTTGGCGGCGCGGGAGTTGAGGTATGCGTTTTTTGATGCATGCGCGAAGCGTGTTCGTTGCCGGGTATTGTTGCTCGCCCACCATGCCGACGATCAGGTCGAGACGTGTTTGTTCAATTTCCTGCGCGGGTCGGGTGCCGCCGGATTGGGTGGCATGAAGCCGGTGGCCATGCGCGGCAGGCTGGAAATCCGGCGTCCGCTGCTCGGCGTGACGCGCCGCGAGATCGATGGGTATCAGAAGCGGCGGCGGGTGGGGTTTCGCGAGGACGCGTCGAACGCCGAAACGCTGCACACCCGCAACAAGCTTCGGCATCGGGTGATTCCCGCGATCGAGGAGGTCATGGGGCCGGCCTTTCGCGAGGCGGTTCTGCGTGCCGCGGACATCCTTCGCGCCGAGGACGAGTGGATGGCTGGTTTGGTGCCCGAACCAGAGGACGAGCTGCGCTGCAAGGAGCTTGAGCGAATGCACCCCGCCGCTCGGGCGCGTTGCGTGTTGAAGTGGCTGCGCTGCCATGGAATTCCCGAGGCTGGATGGAAGGAAACCCGGCGGGTGCTGTCGTTGCTCGACCGGAGCGGTCCGGCGAAGGTGAATTTGCCCGGCGACCGTCATGCCCGCAGGCGCGCCGGCGTGTTGTTTCTGGAGGGGGGCGACAGATGAACCTGCGTGAGGCATTGCTTGTCGGGTTGCGCGCGGCGCGGGCGAATATTCTGCCAGGACTTCTTCTGCAGGCGATCATGGCCTGCATTCTCGCGATGTATTTGTTCCACGACGGGTCGCGGGAGTTCTTCAGGTTGGTCGGCGAGTCCAGGCAGGAACTGGGCGTGTTCTTTGCGATGGTCACCTACACGTTTTCCGGTGCCGTGCTGCCCGAGATCATGCGGGTGGTTCTTTTCCAAGGCGGGCGGGTCACGCTTGGAAACCTCAAAAGCATCGCGACCATGGCACCGGTCTGGATGTTCATGGGGTCTGTCGTGGATGTGTTCTACACCGCGCAAAACGAATGGTTCGGAGTCGGGAACGATTTTTCCACTGTGGCGGCAAAGGTGCTTGTGGACCAGTTGCTCTACAGTCCGCTGTTCGCCACGCCGGTGATCGCGGGATATTTCGCCCTCCGCGCCGGGGGATTTGGACAGGCCGCGCGGGCGGCGGTATTCCAGCGAAGGTTTCTCACCGGGACGTTGCTGCCGGTGCAACTGGCCTCGTGGATGATTTGGTTTCCGGGAGTCACCTTTGTCTACATCATGCCACCGTTATTGCAGATCCCCTTCGCCGTGCTTGTCCACACCTTCTGGGTGTTGATCCTGAGCACGATCAGCGAGCGCGGGAAGCGTTGAGAGACGATCTGAAGCCGCCAAGAGGGGTGGCTGCGGTCGAAATCCCGTTCAGACGGCGATGCCGCTGTCGCCTGTTTTGCGGCGGAGGATGGTTTTTTCGATTTCGACGGCGAGGAAGACGAAGATGCCGAAGCCGATGATGCGGAGCCATTCGGCCGGGGCGAGCGGCACGGTTTGGAAGAGGGTTTGAATGGGTGGTGCGTAGGTGAAGAGCGCCTGCAGGACGAGCAGTATGGCACAGGCGAGGAGCACGGGGCGGCTGCCGAGAAGCCCTCGACGGGTCCACGAGGGGGCGAGGATGAAGCGGCTGTTGAAGAGATAGAACACTTGCCCGATGACAAGCGTGTTGATGGCCACGGTGCGGGCGAGTTCGGTGGAGGCGCCGGGTTGGCTCTCGATGAATATGAAGTGCCCGAAGGTGCCGCCGACGAGTAGCAGCGAGACGAAGACGATGCGCCAGAGCAGGAGCGGCGTGAGCAGCGGCGTGCGCGGATCGCGGGGGCGGCGTTTCATGAGGCCGGGCTCGGGTGGTTCGAAGGCGAGGGCCAGCGCGAGGGTAACGGAGATGACCATGTTGACCCAGAGCACCTGCACGGGTGTGAGCGGCAGGGCGAGGCCGAGCAGGACGGCCGCAACAATGGTGAGCGCCTGTCCGATATTCGTGGGCAGGGTGAAGAGTATGGCTTTTTTGAGGTTGTCGTGAACGGCGCGGCCCCCTTCGACGGCGTGGGCGATGGAGGCGAAATTGTCGTCGGCCAGGACCATCGAAGAGGCTTCCTTGGCGGCTTCGGTGCCTTTGAGGCCCATGGCGATTCCGACATCGGCCCGCTTGAGCGCAGGGGCGTCGTTCACACCGTCGCCGGTCATGGCGACCACATGGCCGTCCGCTTGAAGGGCGGTGACGAGCCGGAGTTTGTGTTCGGGCGTGGCGCGGGCGAAGACATCGATTTGGCGGGCGCGGGCTGGCAGGTCGGCGTCGGAGATTTCTTCGAGTTCGTGTCCGCTGAGTGCCATCTCGCCGTCGCCGATACCGAGGACCTTCCCGATGGTGCGGGCGGTGACGGCATGGTCGCCGGTGATCATTTTGACGCGGATGCCCGCACTTTGGCATTGGGCGACGGCGGTGATCGCCTCGTCACGCGGCGGATCGATGATGCCGGTGACGCCGAGGAGGACGAGGCCGGATTGGACATCGGAGAGGGCGAAGGTTTCCTGCGTGTCGGGAACCTTGCGGATGGCGACGGCGAGCAGGCGTTGGCCCAGGCGTGCGGTTTCGTGGAGGAGTTCGCCCCATGCGGATTTGTCGATCGGCGTGTCGCCGCTGCGGGTGCTCTGGGCGTGGCAAGCGGCAAGGACCGGTTCGGGCGCGCCTTTGAGAACGATATATTTTCCAGAGCCTCCCTCGTGGAGGGTGGCCATGAATTTGTGGGCGGAGTCGAATGGAATGCTGGCCAGGCGCGGGTGGGCGTGGCGTTCGGCGCGGGGATCGAGGCCCGCCTTCATGCCGAGGGTGACGAGCGAGCCTTCGGTGGGTTCGCCCTCGAGCAGCCAGTGGCCGTCTTTTTGGCGGAGCGAGGCGTCGTTGCAGAGCACGGCGGCGCGGAGGAGTTCTGCAAGGACGGGGTGGTTTGCTTGCGGGTCGATTTTTTCTCCATCGCGGAGGAACGCGCCTTCGGGAACGTAGCCTGCGCCTTCGACGCTGTAGGTGTCATCGGCGGTGATGACGGTTTGGACGGTCATCTCGTTTTTGGTGAGCGTGCCGGTTTTGTCCGAGCAGACGATGGTCACAGAGCCAAGGGTTTCGACGGCGGGAAGGCGGCGGATGATCGCGTTGCGGCGGGCCATGCGCTGGACGCCGATGGCGAGCGTGATGGTCATGATTGCCGGAAGGCCCTCGGGAATGGCTGCGACGGCGAGGCTCACGCCGGCCATGAACATGTCCGATGGATCGAAGCCGCGAACGATCCAGCCGAAGAGGAAGGTGCCCGCCGCGACTGCGACGATGGCGGCGCTGAGCCAGCGGCCGAATTGATCCATCTGGCGGATGAGCGGGGTGGTGACGGATTGGACCTCTGAGAGGAGACCGCTGACTTTGCCTATCTCGGTGCTGGATCCGGTTGCAATGACAACGCCGAGACCGCGGCCGTAGGTCACAAGCGTGCCCGAGAAGGCGATGCAGAAGCGGTCGCCAAGGTCGGCGTTTTCCTCGACGGGCGCGGTGGTTTTTTCCGTGGGAACGGATTCGCCGGTGAGGAGTGCCTCGTCGATGCGCAGGCTGTGGCTCTCGATGAGTCGGAGGTCGGCGGGGACGCGGTCGCCGGCTTTGAGGAGAACGATGTCGCCGGGAACGAGGCGGGTGGCGTCGAGCGTGAGTTTGTGGCCGTCGCGACGGACCATTGCTTTCGGCGACAGCATTGCGCGGATGGAGTCGAGGGCCTTTTCGGCCTTGCCCTCCTGAATGACGCCGATGAGCGCGTTGGCGAGGACGACGCCAAGGATCACTGCGGTATCGATCCACTCGCCGAGGAGTCCGGTGCCCACGGCGGCCGCGAGCAGGATGTAGATGAGCACATTGTGGAATTGGAGGAGGAAGCGCTTGAGGATCGAGTCGCGCGGCGCGGCGGGGAGCTGGTTCGGGCCATGCTGCGCGAGGCGGGTGGCGGCATCGGATGCAGACAGGCCTTGGGCGGGTGTCGATCCGAGGTTCCCAAGGACGGCGGAGGTGTCTATGGCGTGCCAGTTCATCATAAACCAGTTTTCACCAACTGGAGATCGTGGGCAACCGGAAGAGGATCGGAGGGTTGACGTGGTTTTTTTTGCCTGCGCGGAAGGCGCTGAGCGGCGATCGGTGGGTCAATGCGACGCCGGGCCTTCAGGATGGCCGTTGGATTCGGCGAGAAGTCGGCGGGCGATGTCCCCCGGGGAGCCGGTTTTGCGCGCCAGCAGGGAGTAGGCGGCGGGAACGAGATAGAGCGTGAGGAATGTCGCCAGCAGCACGCCGCCGAGGACCACCACGCCGATGACAATTCGCGTCTCGGCGCCGGGTCCGAAGGCGAAAATGAGGGGAATCGCCGTTGCTGCGGTGGTGATGCCGGTCATGAGGATCGGGCGCAGGCGGACGCGGGAGGCCTCGAGGAGCGCCTCGTCGAAGGTCGTTCCGCGGTCGCGGAGCTGGTTGGCGAATTCGACAATGAGGATGCCGTTTTTTGCGGCGATCCCCACGAGGATGATGAGGCCGATTTGGCTGTAGAGGTTGAGGGTGTTGCCGGTGAGGTGGAGTCCAAGCAGGCCGCCCGCGATGGCGAGTGGCACGGTGGACATGATGACCAGCGGGTGGATCCAGCTTTCAAACTGCGCGGCGAGGACGAGGAAGACGACAAGGAGTCCGAGAAGAAAGACAAAGAGGATCGAGGAGCCCGACGTGCGGAGGTCGCGGGATTGGCCCTTGTAATCGATGCGAGCGGTGTCGGGGAGGTGTTCGCGAACGAGGGAGTCGAGGTGGTCGAGCGCCTGGCCGAGGGTGAGGGAGTCAGAGAGATTCGCCTCGATGGTGATCGAGCGCATGCGGTTGTAGCGGTTCAGCGTGTCCGAGTCGGCGAATTCCTGGATTTCGACAATGCTCGAGAGCGGCACGAGTTCGCCGGAGTTCGAGCGGACCTGGATGTTTTCCAGGCTTGTCGGGGTGGACTGGGTCGAGCGTTCGCCCTCGAGGATGACATCGTATTCCTCGCCACGGTCGATGAACGTGGTCGCGCGGCGCGAGCCCAGCATGGTTTCGAGGGTGCGTCCGATATTCGAGATCGTGACACCGAGCTCCGCGGCGCGGTCATAGTCTATCGCCACGCGGAGTTGAGGTTTGGTTTCCTTGAAATCCCAATCGATGCCCTCGAGCCCCGGGTTGTCCTCGGCGATTTTCGCCAAGAGGATATCGCGCCATTGAACAAGCTCCTCGTAGGTGCCGCCGCCGAGCACGAATTGAACGGGTTTTTGGATGCGCGCGCCGAACCCCTGCCGCATGACGGGAAACGCCCGCACGCCCGGCAGATCGGAGAGCAATTTGCGGACTTCATCCATGATCACCCAAGCGGAGCGGCGCTCGGCCCAATCGGAGAGCACAAACACAACGATGCCCGTGTTGAAGTCGCCCGCCGCGCCGAATGTTCTGGGGGAACGGACAAGCAAGCGGATCGCCTCGCCGGATTCGGTGTAGGGCATGAGGCGGCGTTCGATTTCCAGCATGTATTCCTCCATGAACGAGTGGGAGGCACCCTCTGGACCGTTCACCAAAACGAAAAATGCGCCACGGTCCTCGCGCGGGGTGTATTCGGAGGGGATTTGTGAAAACAGCCAGGCGGCCCCGGCGGTGACGAGGAGGAATGCGGCGATCGAAGCGGCCCGGTGCGGGAGGATCGCGCGAAGACTGCGGGCGTAGAGGGATTGAAGGCCCTCGAGCATGCGATCAAGTGCCGCAACGAGCCGGTTCTTTCCGTTTTTCCTGCGGAGGATTTTCGACGCCACCATGGGAGAGAGGCTCAGTGCCATGAGGCTCGAGAGGGCCACTGCGGCGGAAATGGTGAGGGCGAACTCCGAGAAGAGGCGTCCGATGTCCCCCTCGAGAAACGCGATCGGAACGAAGACGGCGATGAGCACGAGCGTGGTGGCGATGACGGCGAAGCCAACCTCGCGTGTTCCGCGATAGGCGGCGACGAGCGGGGTTTCGCCGAGGTCCTGCATGCGGCGGACGATGTTTTCCAAAACGACAATGGCATCGTCCACCACGATGCCGATTGCCAGAACCAGCGCGAGCAGGGTGAGGATGTTGACCGAGAATCCCATCAACCCCAGCGCGAAGAATGTCGCCACCAGCGACACCGGAACGGTGACCGCAGGCACCAGCGTGGCGCGGGCGGTGCCGAGGAAAAGGTAGATGACGAGGACAACGAGGATGATCGAGATGCCGAGCGTGAGGTAGACCTCGCGGATCGATCCCTCGATGAAGACCGACGTGTCGTAGCTGTCGCGGATTTCCATGCCTGGAGGCAGGGTGGGGGAAATCTTGCGTGCCTCGGCTTTGACGGCGCGGGCAACATCGATCGTGTTGGCGGTGGATTGTTTGATGATGCCCAGACCAACCATCGGAACCGAATTGCCGCGAAAGAGGTTTCGGCTTTCCTCCGGAGCGAGTTCCACGGTGGCGATCTCGCCGAGGCGGACGAGGTAGCCGTCGTCCCCTTTTTTGAGAACGAGGTTCGCAAAGTCCTCGGGGGTGTTGAACTGGCGTTTCGTGCGGACGGTGAAATTCCTGTCCTCGGATTCGATGCTGCCGGCAGGAAGCTCCACATTTTCCGAGCGCAAGGCGGACTCGACATCGTTT
Organism: uncultured Chthoniobacter sp.; assembly: GCA_964628505.1. Classification (GTDB taxonomy): domain Bacteria; phylum Verrucomicrobiota; class Verrucomicrobiia; order Chthoniobacterales; family Terrimicrobiaceae; genus UBA967. Next base: position 2,166 of record CAZVPK010000069.1, on the reverse strand, counting down.
GCGGTGAGGTTGCGCGCGGCCATGGCGCGGCGGTCGAGCCAGATGCGGATCGCGTAGGTTTGGGCGCCGCCAACCCGGATGCGCGCCACGCCGTCGAGCACCGAAAACCGGTCCACAAGATACCGCTCCGCGTAATCGGTGAGTTCGGGAACGGTCATGGTCGGGCTGACAAGATTCAGCCAGAGGATGACGTCGTCGTTCGAATCAACCTTCTGGATTTCCGGCGGGTCGGCCTCCACGGGGAGATTGTCCAGAATCGATGAAACACGGTCGCGGAGATCGTTGGCGGCGGCATCGATGTCGCGGTCGGATTTGAAGGTGACCGTGATTTCCGATTCGCCGTTCCTGCTGGTGGATTCGATGAAGTCGATGCCCTCGACCCCCGCGATGCGGTCCTCGATGGGTTCGGTGATGCGGGTTTCCACGACGCTGGCGGATGCACCACGGTAGCTTGTCTCGATCGAGACGACCGGCGGGTCGATGTCGGGAAACTCCCGGAGGGGGAGGCGCAGAAATGAAACAACGCCGAACGCCAGGAGAAGCAACGCCAGAACGGAGGCGAATACCGGACGCTTGATCGACAGGTCGGAGAGGATCATTGCTCGTTTGTGGCGGGTTTATCCTTGTCGATGGCAGGAATCACGCGGACCGCCGCACCGTCGGAGAGCTTGAATCCGCCATGGGTGACCACGGTTTCCCCCTCGGCAAGGCCCGACACGACCTCGACCTCTCCGCGTCGGCGCGTGCCGATTTCGATTTCCCGGCGGGTCGCTGTGGGTTTTTCAGCCACCCCGCCGACCACCATCACAAAATTCCGATCGCCGGCCGGCAGGAGGGCCCCCTCGGGAATAACCACCGCCTCGCGAGGACGGGCGAGAAGATCGACCTTCATCAACATGCCCGGCATGAGGAGGCGGTCCTCGTTTGGAATCTCCGCGCGCACCATCACCGATCGGGTCACGGGATCGACGCGGCTGGACACGCTGTGCACGCCGCCGTGGAAAAAGCGTCCCCCATAGGTTGCGGTGGACGCCTCGATCGGGGAGTCTGGCTTGACCGAGTCGAGAAATCGGGCGGGCACGGAGAAATCGAGGAGCATCTTGCTGTCGTCATCGATGGTTGTCACCGGATCCCCCGGTCGCACCAGTGCGCCGACACTGATGTTGCGCAGGCCCACGACCCCGTCGAACGGGGCCTTGATCACGAGTTCGGCGAGGCGCGATTCGATGGCGAGTTGGCGGGCGCGGGCGGTTTCGTGGACGCGGCGGGCCTCGTCGAGTTGGGAAGTCGAAGCGGTGCCGCGCGAGGCGAGTTGTTCGATGCGCTCGTATTGCAGGCGGGACTCCTTTTCGGCGGAGACGGCTTCGGTGAGAAGCGCCTCCTCCTCGGTGGAGGAAAGCTTCAAAAGGATGTCCCCCTTTTTCACGCGGTCGCCATCCTCGAAGCCTGTTTCCACGACGCGATCAGTGACGGTGGCTGTGAGTTCCACCGACTCGTTGGCGCGAAGCGTGCCGAGGGCCTCGATGCGGTCCGCCACGGGCTTGCGTTCCGCCTTGGATGCCATCACCGCGGTGGGCTGCGCCTCCCGTGCGAACAATGGCAAGGCAATGGCCGCGAGCAAGAGGATGATCTTGGCAAGAAATGTCATAGGCATCAGTAAAGCGGATTCAGCAGAATTAACCACAGAGGACACAGAGAACACAGAGGTTCAGATGTTTGCATTTTCATGTGGGCCAGGCTTTGTGAGCGATCTCACCAACTCCAATGGCATTCCTATGAATCTTTTTCATCCTGTCATCTTGTTATTCTGATTTAAAATTCGATTCCGGATTCAAATGGATCGCGCTTTTTTCAAGGCCGGCGGCCCACTTTGTCCTTGTGTGGAAGTGCGGCGCAAAGGCACTCTCGCGCCGTGGAAACGCTCTCCCATTTCCTTCTCATAGCGGCGTTCGCGAGTGTTTTTCAGGAACGCCGGAACCTGACGATCGCGGCATTTCTTGTCGCTGTTTTTGTCACCGCGTTCACGCTGTGGCTTCATATCTCCGAAAGCCTGCCGCTCAACTTCTGATTCCCATGCGTCTTCTCCGTGTCATCGGCCCGGTCGGGTATCTCGCCGTTCATCTTGAGATTCTTGTGCTGTGCATGGTTCTGCTTGGTGCGTTCGGC
>CAZVPK010000068.1:5999-12347 GCA_964628505.1 uncultured Chthoniobacter sp. | reverse complement strand
CGCCGCCTTCGCCAACAACATGGATTTGGAACTGGCGGTGGGCGGAACCGACCTTGCCGCCCGCAACGGCAGACTGGGTCTCCTCGTCAGCGACGACGGCGTGGCGTTCGAAGCGGAGTCCGGACTCCTCGCCGCGCTGCCCTCGTTGGATTTCTCGCTCTACGCGGACAACGCTTTCATTTCCTACAACGGAACCGCCGTTGACTACTCGGGCGTGATGTTCGCCCTCGGCGATGTGATTTACACATTCGGCTCGTTGCAGGCGGGAACTTTCAAAATCGGAGTGACCGGCGGTGAAATTCTCGCGGGTGGTTTCCTGCAAGCTTCCGGAAGTTTCGCGATCGAAGGCCGCTCGCAGCAGATCACCCTGGCCGATGGAACCGCGCTAACAGCGGACCTTCTGACCATCGGCGGCACCAATTTGAGCGCCTTCGCCGGAACCGGCGGTGGCACGGTTTCCGCCGTGGGCGTGCAGGTGGTGAATGCCTCGCTGGCGGCAATCGTGGTGACGGAGCGCAACGGCGCCCGCCGCTGGTTGACGGTCGAGGGACGGGGCGATTCGGCCGCGGTGGTCGGATTTGCGGGATTCTCGGGCAGCCTCACAAACACGGCACTGCTCCTCAACCTCCAAGCCGCCGATGGCAGCCTGGTGGACTATGCGGCCGGCAAGACTCTGCTCGTGGTGGCTCCTGGCATCCAACTCTCGGCCGATGGAGCGCGCGGCCGAATCCTCCAAGCCTCGGGAACCGGAAATTTCGACGTCGAAGGCGGTCTCGCGGTAAGTGGATCGTTGGGTATCAGCCTCGACGATGCCGGGGTGGTTGCGGTCGGCTCGAGCATCAACGCCGCGCTCGGTTCCGAAGGCGAGGGGACCTTCCTCAAAGTCGTTAACGGATCGTTCGGTCTGGTTGCGGACGCGAGCGGAACGGCCTTCGAACTCCAAGGCGGTTTCTCCGCCGTGATCGCGGGTCTGACCGGGGTTTCGGCCGACCGGGTCTTCGCCCGATACACATCGACCAACTCAACAATCTCCGCCGGCCGCATCCTCGAGACCGGCACCGGGTCCTACACTTTCACCAGCGCGATTCCGGCAGGCACCACGCTCTTCGCTGTGCAGGGCTTCACCGCGACCGTCACGAATTTCGTGACCATATCCGGCAGTGTCGGTTTCGCGAGCACGCCCGACGGGCTTGTCGCTGTCGGCTCCGGCATGTCGGCCACACTTGACGGCGGCACCGTGGCCAGCCTCTCGGTGGCCAACGGATCGTTCGGCCTGCGTGTCAACGCGGCCGGCACCGCGTTCGAAATCCAGGCCCGCGATATCGCCTTCCAACTCGCCCATCTCCCCGAGACGGCGGCCGATTCGGTCTTCTTCCGCTACACGACGGCGAACGCGACGGTCGCCGCCAACGAGGTGATCGCCGTTGGCGGAGTCGCCTACACTTTCGAGAGCGCCATCGCGGGAAACACGGTAGCCTTTTCCTTCACCGGATTCACGGGCCGCATCTCCGATGTTCTCACGGTCTCCGGTGGACTCGGCTTCGCCAAATCGGGAAGCGACTTCATCGCCGTGGGCACCGAAATGAACACCTCGCTCGCGGCCGGCGCGGTCCTTGTGACCGCCACGCGCGGCACCTTCGGCCTGGTCGTCGGCGCAGCGGGTGTGGCCTTCGAGTTGCAAGGCGGGTTCTCCGCCGCCATCCCCGGGCTGACGGTTTCCGCCGGCAACGCGGCGGTGAAATACGCGTCCGCCGGAATGGCGATCGTGGCCGGACGCCAACTCGCGATCGGTTCCGCCCAATACACATTCTCATCGGGAATCGCGGCCGATTCGTTCGCGTTCTCGGTGCAAGGCTTCCAAGCCGACATCGCCGGCTTCACCGCGATTTCCGGAAACCTCGGTTTTGCCGTGGCGGGTGCCGATCTGGTCGCCGTCGGTTCCAATTTCTCGGCCGGATATATCCATCCGGAGTTCGGCGGACTCCGGGTTGAGAATGCGTCGTTCGGTCTTGTTTCCGGAAATTCCGGCACGGCTTTCGAACTCGGGGGGGGCAGCCTGCGGTTGCAGGTCGCCGGGTTGACCGATGTCTCCAGCGGCGCGGCCTTCGCGCGGTTCTCCACCTCCGGAATGACTCTCGCCGCCGGGCGCCAAGTGACAGCGGGCGGGATCAATTACACTTTCAGCCAAGGAATTTCCTCAGGCACCAATGCCTTTGCGGTGGCGGGCTTCCAAGCCACGGTCCGGGACTTCGTCTCGGTGTCGGGCGACCTCGGATTCACTCTAGCGGACAACACCCTGATCGCGGTCGGTGACAACATCCGCGCCACCCTCGCCGCCGGAAACTTCGCGAGCCTTTCGGTCTCCGGTCGCTTCGGATTCCGATCCAGCGGCGACCAACTCGCGCTCGAACTCAACGGAACAGATCTCTCCGCCTCGATCGCGAACATGACGATCGCCAAGGCCGACAGCGTGTTCGTCCAATACGCCTCGCCCACCACATCTGTCGCCGCCGGGGAAATCCTGCAGGTCGGTCCGGCCGCCTACGCGTTCTCCGGCGCGATCAGCCCGGGCACGGTGGTTTTTGACATCAAGGGACTGGACGCCCGCCTCTTCGGGGTGCTCGGGGTGAATGGCGACATCGGTTTCGCCTACCGTCCGGCCGAAGTCCTGCTGACCGCCTACGCCACCGAATTCAATGCCGCATTCACGATCGGTGACGACATCGAAGCCTCGATCCGCAATGCGACATTCGACATCCGGATCGGCAGCCAAATCCTCTTCGACCTCCAAGGCGAGGCGCGGTTGAAGATCATGGACCTCGTGGACGAATCCTTCCGCGTGCGGGTGAGTCCGAATTACACCACGCTCACCCTCGACGACGGCACCGAGATCGATGCGGCGGTGCTTTCCTTCGCCGGGGCGTTGCCGGATCTTTTCTTCGGAGTCGGCGGTGGCACGGACGCTCGCGCCGGTCTCACACTCGAAGGGGCGACCTTCGGCTTTGCCGTCGCCACACAACTCAACGCGAACCGGGTCTGGGTGGCGGCCAAAGCCGGAGCGGAAAGGGCCGGGTTCATCGGCATCGACGGCTTCACGGCGAATGTCACCGACGCGGCGCTGGTCTTCAACACGACCACCGTGTTTGGCGGCGATGGACGGTCCGTGGATTGGTCCAAGACGCCGGTCAATCTGGCGCCTGTCCTGTTCGGCAACGCGGCCCCGGCGGCACCGATCACGCTCGACATGGCGGGGGCGACACTCGCCGCCCGCGGGTTTGCAACGATCGACCTGCTGGGCATCGCCGAAATCACTGGAGGGTTCTCGTTCGAATCGTCCCGCCGCGAAATCGCCCTCGTCGGCGGCACCCGCGTGGATGTCGATGCGCTCGTGATTGGAATTCAAAATGCCAGCGCGTTTGTCGGCACCGGTGGCGGCGGAGTTCGCAAGGGAATCGAAATCCAAAACGCCAACCTCGCCTTCGGCCTCTTCCGCGAGCGGGCTCCCCCGGTCGGTTCCGCGGCCCGCCAGTGGTCGCTTCTCGACGCCTCGATCGCCCGGTTCGGCCTCACCGGTTTCGACGGCGTGCAACTCTCCGCCACCAATGTGCGGATGGGTTACCTCCACCTCCCGGACGATGGCTCCTCGATCGACACGACCGTGCCGGTCGCCTACGACGAAAACCTCGCCTTCCGCTTGAGCGCCGACCGCCTCCGCCCGGGTGCTCGCAGCTTCTTCGCCTTCGCCGGAGAATTTGATGTCGATATCCAGGGCCTCGTGCAGTTCCGCGAGGCAATCGACATCCAGGTCGAACTGGACACCCTCGAAATCTACGATCCCGTCTCGAAGACCCACTCTCGCGAAGAGGTTGCCACCATCACCTTCGCCGCGATCAACCAGGACCTCTTCGCGGGCGGTGTTTCGGACGGTCAGCGCCGTGGCCTGGAACTCAACGGCGTGAATCTCGCGGCGGTCCTGGCATTCGGGCCCGCCACCGGATCGGTCTGGGTGGCGGTCGATGCCACGGCAACCGGCGTCCGCTTTGTCGGCCTCAACGGTGTCGAGATCGTTTCGCAAACCGTCTCCGTGCGTCTCAACACCCCGGACTTCGCCGGACGCACGATCGATTTCAAAAAACAACCGCTCGAAATTCCAACCGGACTCGCGGTGAGGGTCGGCGGCCAAAGTGGCGGACTCTGGGGCGATGGCCAAAGCGTCATCATCCGACTGGATGGCACGCTCGGCGCGGAAGCCGGGGTCATCGAGGTATCCGGGGCGATCCTGAATATCGACGGATTCCTGCATGTCCGCGGCGACTACGCGTTCCGCATCGGCCAGCACACGGATGGACTGGTGGTCAAGGGGCTCGACTCCACAACACTGGCCGGGCGGTTCCTCGTGCTCTCGCTCGCCGCCACCGGGGTGGATGTCTTTGTGGGATATCCCGGCCAGGTTGGCGGTTCGCCTTTTGATGGCGCTGTCCTTCGCGCTGGTGCGGTGGGCCTCTACGCGCGGAACATTCAATTCGGATATGCCGTGTTCCTCGATGCGCAGCATGTTTTCGATTCCTTGAAACTCACGCTCGCGAGCGCCGAGTTTGTCGGCCTGGGCGAAACGGTCACCGCCTCACTCAAGAATATCGCCGTCACCCGCAATGGCGGGCTCCGTTTCCTCGGGAACCAAATCGCACCCGCGTTGGCCTCGATCGATTTCGCCCAATCGTTTTCCGCCACCGGCGGCTACCGTCTCGCCACGCCCGGCGGCGCGTTTGTCCTCCTCGATGCCTCCGAAGCCGTGCAGGTCGTCGCGGCGGAAGTGGGCGAGGCGGTCCTTCAAGTGGACGGCTTCCTCGAGCTGCGCGGCGCGTTGGCCTTCCGTCTCGGCGGACAAATCCAAGGGGCCCAGGCCGATCCCGGCATCCTTGGCACCCTCAAGATCAACACACTCACTCACGATCTCTACACGATCGAAATCGGCGGCCGCGGATTGACCGGCTTCGCCGGCGTGACCATTCCGGCGGTGCCGGGAGTTTCCGGTTTCACCGATCCCCGCCGCATCGGAGTCGAGATCACGGATGTCACCTTTGGCCTTGCCATCATGGCGTCCATGAATGTCGGTGGCGGACTCGTCATCCCGGGCGTGGCGGCGGTCCTGCCGACCTACATCGCGGCCAAGGCCACTGTGGGCGCCGCAAGGACGGTTGGCTTCGAGGACTTCATCGGCCGGGCGGTGCTCGAGGACTTGGAGATTCACATCAACACCAGCATTGTGCCGTTCGCTACAGCCATTCCGGCGCTCCAGGGCGTGGTCTTGGCGGGATTGCCGATGCCTTCGCTCAAACTCCGGGGACCGGGCTTCGGAGCCAACGGGCTTTCCATTGCCACCGGTGGGCAGCCTGTGCTCCTGGACTTCATGCAGGAAGTCATCTCCGTGAAAGTCGGCTACTTCGAGGCCTCCCTCTTCGGGCCTGGCTTCCTCGGCACCGGCGCCGGATCGTCCGTGCCGTCGCTTCAAGTGGCCGGCTCCCTGGCGCTCGCCAAACGCGGTGGAGAAAAGGTGACGCTTACCGACGGCCGCCAAATCGATGTCATGTCACTCGGATTCTCGATGTCCGATACCCGCGGCTTCATGGGCCTCGGCAGCTATTGGGGCCGCAACACAGTGTCAGGCCGGATCGATGGAACGGTGGTGGACTCCTCCGCCATCGGACTGGTGATCGACGATCTCGACCTGGGGGTTGTCTTCATGCTGCGCCTGCCCGCCGGTCTCGATCCGCTCCCGGCCGTTTATGCGGGAGCCAGCGCCTCCCTGGGCAGCGCGCGCCTGGTCGGGGCCGGGGATTTTGCCCGGGCCGAACTGAGCGGCTTGAAGTTCGAGGCCAACCTCGGTGCCGATGTGGGATTCGATGTCGTCGATTTCAGCAAGTCCAAACACACAGTCCTGGATGCCGATGGAAATCCCGTCGAAAGGATCGGCTATGCCGTGGCCGGGTCGGTCGTGCTCCTGCACAACAAGGCTCTTCTCCAAACCCAAGGCACGATCGATCTGAATATTCTGAATGTCGCGGTCCTCCAGGGCGATTTCCTCTTCACCGCGGACGAATCGGGTCTGCTCGTGTATCTCCAAGGCGGCAGCCGGATCGGGCCGGAAGCCACGCCATGGATCGCGAGCAATGTCGAAGCTTTCCTGCGGATCGACGCGAGTGGTGTTGTGTCCAGAATGCTGCTCGACACCGATCCGATCCGGATCGGCAACGCGGTGGAAATCGCCCCGGAAACGCTTGCCTTGGTCATCAACACCACCGGCAGGGATGTCACCTTCACGATTCCGCAGGAACTTCGCCGCCCCGG
>CAZVPK010000068.1:0-5899 GCA_964628505.1 uncultured Chthoniobacter sp. | reverse complement strand
CGCGAGGTGCGCTCGATCCGGCGCGCCGGCGAGGCGGATCCCGATGGCGATGGATATGTTCTCCGCACCGTGGCGGCGAACACCCTGCGGATCGCCGGAATAGGACAACTGGCGGCCGGCGGAGCCAGTTTCAATGGATCCGCGGTCCTGACCTTCGATCCCGGCCGGATTCGCGTGGACATGGCGGGTTCGGCGGATGTCGGCTTCGGCTCGCTCGCTGTGGCCGGCGAGGCTTGGATTCTTCACGGCGAAGACCGCGAGACTGACTTTGTTTTTGCCGGCCGGGCGAGCGGCCGTCTCGGCGACATCTCCGGAATCGACGGCGCGGTTTTCATCAACACCGGCGCGGTCGATGTGACCATGGACAGCGGCACGGTGGTCCAAGCCAACACCGCCTTCGATGTGCGGCTCACCGCCGGGCTCGACCTCGGGCTGTTCAAAGTCGACATCGGCGGACGCCTTTTCAAACAAGCCGATCTCTGGGAGCTCCGGATCGATCGCGGCACATTGGACTTCTTCGGTGTGGTCTCGCTCGGGGCCACTGGTTTCTACCGCTCCGACCGCGCGTTCCTCATTAATGTCAACGGCAGCCTGACCCTCTTAAACGGATTGCCGATTTCCGGCGAGGGCCGGATCACGATGTCGCTCGGGCGCGATGCCAGCGGAACTATCACCTTCCGCGGGGAAATTTTGGGAACCAGCCGCTACGACTTCGGTTGGCTCGGCAGCGGCGAGGGGCCTTCCTTCCGCGGCAATCTCGCGTTCGGGCCCTCGAGCGTTTCGTTCAGCATGCAACTCGGGCCGATCTTTGGCTCGATGTGGACCTTCGGTCCGTTTGTCTGGCAACGGTCAAACCCGGTGGGCGGCGAGCGACCCGATCCAGTTTTGGCCCGGATTCAAAATGGAGTTCTGACTCTTTCCGCCGGTGACGATCCCCTGCGTTACGGCGATCCGAACGGCCAGTGGTATGGAAGCATCCTCAACGAATCGTTCACCATCGAAGCCGTTCGCGATGCCAACGGAAACCCCCTGCCGGGACGGGTGCGCGTGGTTTCCCGGACCGTCGATCCCGGATTTGCGCAGGAGTTCTCCGGGGTGACGAAGATTGTTTTCCGCGGCGGGGACGGCAACGACATCGTCGAGGTCGGGCCGGGCGTGCAGGCCGTTTTGGATTTCGACGGGGGCGCGGGCAGCGATCTTTTCCTGGTTTCGCAGTTCGCGGCCGGAAGCCGCTTCCACGGGGGAACCGGTGTGGGATACGATGTGGTGGGGGTTTCAGGGGCGTCCGCCGACTTCCTGCTCTCCGGTGCGAATCTGGAAACCATCGCTCCCGCCGAATCGCCCTCGGGTCTTTCCAATCTGGTTGCGATCGATGCGGTCCGTTTCTCCGATCTCACCATCGGCTCGGCGGCCCCCGTCGGAACGCGGGTCCACTCGGGCCCGGTGGTCAATGGCGATGTCCACATGGTTCTTCGGCACTACAACAACGGCCGGTTCGTGGCCAATCTCGATCTTCTCCTCGGCCTCGGCCTTGTAACGACCACGACCGACTCGCGTGGCGGATTCAGCTTCAGCGAGGACGACCTCCGCATGGCCGACAGCAACGGCGACGGCGTCACCGACTGGCGGGATGGCATGATCGTGGTGGGCACCCGCAGCGACAACGGCACGGGCATCGTTTTGAGTGTGATCGATTCGATTTCCGGCTCCGACCTCGGCTTCCCGCTCGTCGGACTGCCCGGCGACAACATCTCGCTGCTTTCGACACTCAAATACGCCACCCTGCTCCGCTGGTATCCCGGAATGAGCGTCGGGGGTATCGAGGCCACTCCGGCGCTGATCAATGCCCTCTACGCCAGCATCCTCAAAGATGTTCCCGCGACCTTTTTCGACGATGATTTCTCGGAGTATCTGGCCCTCGGCTCCGGCGATCCCGCGCAGGTCGCCCTGGCCGCGGCGCATTTGAAGGCCACCCACGGCCACCTCATCAATGTCCTGGCGGTCACCGAACTTTTCCGTCAGTTCGGACTCGATTTCGAAAACGAGGCCGCATGGGGATATCAACCCGATCCGCTGGGCGCGGACCAACTCGAGATCGTGGCTTTCACAGCCTACGGCTACGCGATCGCCACGCGGTTCGGCGCGCCGTCTCTCGACTTGCTCGGCCGCCCGGCGGTGGCGCCGCAGTTCGATCTCAAGAATCCCGAGCATGTGCGCGCGTTGTTCGCGGAAATCCTGGCAAACTACCCGACCCGCCGGCTTTTCGAACTCGAGCCCGGAATCGTGGACGATTTTGTCGTGGATTCCGCGCGGACGGCGGACCAGCAGGCACGCATCGCCGCGGCGATCGAGCGGCACTTCGGAAACTTCCTCGACAACCTCACCGATGGAATCGTCCACAGCCAGGTGGACCTGGACAAACAGATCACGAATTCCATCTTGTTGAGCGACCTGGTTCCGCAATTGGGTCAGCAACTGTTCGTGCCGTCGATCGCCGGACCGAAGCGGCTGTTCATCGAGGTGCTCGCCCGCGAACTCGTGAAGCTCGCCGTGTTGCCCGACTACGAATACCGCGGCGAATTTTATCCGCTGTTCTTCGGAGCCAAGCTGGTCGATCCGCTCGATCGCATCGCCAGCGGATGGATCGGCCTTTCGATCGAGAGCGGCGGCCCGGCTACCGTGACGCTCTCGCCCTCGTCCCACGGCCGGGTGCGGCTCCGTCTCGATCTCTTCGACGAACTGGGCGCCCTGGCAGCTCCCGACACGGGGCTTGCCGTCCGCTTCCGGGTCGGAGGAACGGCCCTCGCCTCCGGCGACTACACGCTCTCGACCGGCGGAGTGCTCCATATCGCGATGTTCGAGCCGGGCAGCACCTCGACGACGATCGACATCGAGGTATCGGCATCCGCGCTCGCCTCGGGCTCCCGGTATTTGCAGATCGAAATCCTGAGCGCCGACTCCGGCTACCGGGTTGCCGACAACGCCGCCGTTGCCACCATCGCGTTTGGAGCTGCAGGCCGGGCCGCCGCGCCGACGCCCACTGGCGGCCGCGGGGATTTCGTTCCCAACACGCTTGTCACCCGTGAATCCGGCAGCGACTCCCCGGTTGGTGCCCCCTCCGGAGGCATTCATACCGTTCTGCGCGGGATTGATGGCGAGGCCGACCTGTTCGTCATCGGAAATTCCCAGGCCGCGGGTGTGCCGTTCCTCGAGAACATCAATCCCGACGAGGGCGACGGGATCGTTTTGCTTCTCGGCGATGTGCGGGCCGCGCGTCATGCCGCTTGGTTGGCCGACCCCGTCCGGCGCGAGGCCGCATTGGCCTATCTGCGCTCGACGCTCGGCGCCGCAGTGCTGAACAGCCTCGATCCCGCCGTGCTGTCGCAACTGATCGACAACCGGATCGACGAGGCCGATCCGGTCCCGGCGATTCGCATCAGTGAATTCATCGCCTACGGGGGAATCCTGTTCGATGTGGTGGCCCGTCGGCCGATCGCCTATTTGAGCCTCTACTCGCCGACGACAGGCGACAACGCCTGGTCCTCGATGTCCACCAGCATCGCGGCGATGATTTTCCGGTTCGGCGACATCGGTCTGTCCGCGAATTCGGTGTCCGTGAACGCGGCCGCGGGGACCTTGGTGGGCGAGATTGCGAATTCCATCCCGTTCGATGTGGGCGGAACCACTTACGATTTGGTTTCCGGGGAGGGGGACAGGGACAACGCCCTTTTCCACATCATGGACGGCGAACTCCGCACGACCGCGAAATTCCCCTCCGAAACAAACCCTCGGCTGTCCATCCGAGTCCGCGCCACGGACATCACCGGATTTGTTTATGAAAAGGTTTTCTCCCTTTTTGTAGCGGGCATCGACTACACGCCGGCTCCCGCTCCGCCCGCGTCTCCAAACGCAAATCCAATCGCGCCATCGGGAAGCAAACAAGGAATCCGGCTTCCCTCCGGTTTCACGGTGACAAGTGGCAAAATGAGCGCGCTGGATTTCGACGTTTCGCCGATTTTGTCCGTCGATGTGCAGCATGGCAAAAAGGTCAAGGTGAAGCTGAGGGTGGAACTGGGAAGCCTGTTTGCGAAATCCCGCTTCGGGGTCAAGGTGCTCGGCACCGGAAAATCCCTCACGTTCATCGGGTCGATCTCCGAACTGAATCGATTCTTCGCCAACTCCGCCGGAAAAATCCGGTATCTCGCAGATTCCAGCGAAAAGGGAACCGTCCTTCTTCGCGCGACGCTTGTCGCCAAAACCAAGGCGGGTCCGATCCGGTCTTCCACGACCTCCGAAATCACCGTCCGATAGAACGGATCAAAAGGTTGATCGCCGCGTGTCCGCGTGTAGCTTTTGCCGCGCCGAACCCGGTCAAATCTGAGGGCAAGGCCTATGAAGCATTTTCCCACGACCTGTGTCCTGATTGGTCTGGCTCTGTGCGGGTTCGTCACGGAGTCCGTCGCCGATCCCGTTCGCATCGCCGGCATCACCGCCCCCGTCAACCGCGCCACCTTGAGCTCGGTCCTTCCCGGCCAGATTGCCAAAATCCATGTCGTCGAAGGCACGCCGGTGCAGGCTGGTCAACTGCTCATCGAGTTGGACAAACGGCTAGAGGCCCTCGATGTGGAGCGCCGGAAGCTCCTGTCCGAAAGCCAATCCGAACTCGAAGCCACGACTCAACGCGTCCAGCTCCTGCAAGCCGAGTGGGAAACGGCGAACCGGCTTTTCGAAAACAACAAGTCGATCAGCCGCGAGGAGCGCGACCGCAAGGAGACCGAATACAAACTCGCCGCCACCGAGCACGAACGCCTGAAGATGGTCGAAATGCAGGAGGCCCTCGAACACCGCATGGCGGTCGAACAAATGAACCGCCGCGACATCCGCGCCCCGTTCGACGGCGTGGTCACCCGCCTCTACCTCGAAGAAGGCGAGGGGTGCGACGACCGCCAACCGCTCGTCGATGTCGTGGATGCGCGCACCTGCGAGTTCGTCTGTCACATGCCGGCGGTCCATGCGGCGGGTCTAAAAAAAGACACCACGGTGGCTCTCGAGGTCGAATCCGGAAGCGGACCGTTGAAACGCGAGGGGCGGGTGTTTTTCATCTCCCCGGTGGTCGATCCGGCGAGCGGACTGCGCGAGGTTCAGGTGCGTTTTGACAACTCCGACGGCTCGGTCACGCCCGGCGTGAACGCGTTTCTCCTGCTCGACGGAAATTCCTAGTCGACCGCCATGGTTCAAAACCCCAGTCCATCGGAAAATCCGGACGCCGCCGATCCCGGCCGGATTTGGCGCTTCGAGGGAAAACCCGCCGAGTTCTGGTGTGCTTTTCTCGCGGGCTGCTCGGGCGTTGTCGGCGCCCGGGCCGCATGGATTCTCGTTCGCGAGCCCGGTGCGGCCTGGAAGCGTCTTTCCCCGTGGCCCTCGTCCGCCGAAGCCCAACCGCTGGCCCAAGTGGATGAAAATCTTGCGCAGTCCTGTATGCGGGATGGTTACTCCTCCCGTCCGCTCGCCCGCGCGGCGGCGGCCCTCGCGGTGAAAATCGATGCCGGGGATGGACGCGACTGCGCCGCGGTTTTCCTCCTGGAAAACGCCGATGGCAACCGCATGGAATCCCTCGCCGACAAATTGGCGCCGATGATCCATGCACCTGCTGTTTATCAGGAGAAGCAGGCCCATCAGCGCACGCGCCAGGATGCCGCCCGCGTTTCCTCCCTGCTCGACCTGCTCGCGATTATGGGAGTTCCGGATCGCTTCCTGTCTCTGTCCATGACCTTCTGCAACGAGTTGGCCTCACGGCTCGGGTGCGAAAAAGTCAGCCTCGGCTGGCTCGAAAACGACGGATGCGTCCATGTCAAAGCGATCAGCCACACCGACCGCTTCGAGCGGAAAATGGAGGCCG
>CAZVPK010000067.1:3430-12366 GCA_964628505.1 uncultured Chthoniobacter sp. | reverse complement strand
GTTTATTTCGATCTCGAGACCCAGCGCACGGCGAACGACGTGGGCGGTTGGGACCGCAAGCACGAGATGGGCATGTCGCTCGGAGTCACCTACAGCACGCGCGACGCACGCTATGAAATTTTCGGCGAACCCGAGGCGGATGCCCTCGTGAAGCGTCTTCAGCGGGCCGATCTCGTGGTGGGGTTCAACCACGTCCGCTTCGACTACGACGTGCTCATGGCCTACACGATCCTCGACCTGCGCGAGGCGCTCGTCTCCTTCGACCTGTTGCTTGAGTTGGAAAAACTCGTCGGCCACCGCGTCAAACTCGAGGACGTCGCGCAGGCCACGCTGGGACTCGGCAAGACCGCCGTCGGCATCGATGCCATCAAGTGGTGGCGCGAGGGCCGGTTGATCGACATCGCCAGATACTGCTGCTTCGACGTCAAGGTCACCAAGCTTCTCCACGAGCACGGGATGGAAACCGGCGAGCTTTTTTTCAACGACCGCACCGGCCGCCGCCAGCGCGTGGCCGTGGATTGGAGGAAATGATCCAGGCGCTCAAGGTCCCCAAAAACGCGTGGCATCTCTACTGGCTCGACCTCGAGGAGCCGCTTCCCTCGGGCCGCGACTGGTTCGTTCCCACTCTTGTCGTGGTCTGCGACCGCGCCGGCACGCCGGTCGCCCCGCCCGAGATCATGGAGGAACTCGACCAGGTGCGTGTGGAATCGATGCTCTACCGGATTTTCGAAAAGACCCCGCCGCCCGACCAGTTGCTGGTTCCGCAGGACGAGGAATGGGACGACGAGGATTGGAAGGCCTTCTCGACCGAATGCAAGGTGGACATCCGTTTCCAGCCCGCCGAGCGCAGCGCCCCCGAGGAACTGCGCGCCATGACGCGGGCCTTCGTCATGCATGTGGGCCGACCCGAGAAGCCGATGCCGGGTCCCGAGGAGGTCGCGCACGGCCTGGTGCGCACCGGCCTGCGTTTGCGCTCCCGCCACAAGCGGCTCGTCCATTTCCGGCTGGCCCTGGCCAAGGATCCCGACTGCGCGCCCGCCCGCATCGAACTGGCCGACTCCGATTTCGCCGACGGAAACTGGAAGGCCTGCGGCGAGGCCTACGCCGAGATCGTCAAGCGCGGAGCCGCCCTGCGAAACGATCCGGAGACCATCTGGTGGAAGGATCCCTCCACCCGCCCCTACCTCCGCGCCATCTACGGCCGGGCGATGACCTCGTGGCACCTCTCGCGCTTCGCCGAGGCCGCGGCGGACCTCGAGGACCTGCTCGCCTGCAACCCCGCCGACAACCAGGGCGCGCGCTTCCTCGTTCCGATGCTCCACCTGCTCGCGGAGAATCCCGAGGCCGCGTCGAAATATTTCAACCGCTACGCGGAAAAATACCCGGGCGATTTCCAGGAGCCGTCGTTCCTTTTCGGCTGGGCGCTCGGCGCCTCGCTCGAGGGCCGCGAGAGCGTCGCCCGCGAGAAATACATCGAGGGCATTCTTCGCAACATCTACATCGCCCCCATGCTGCTGGAGATCGAGGAGCCCCCCCGCCAGATCTGGGTTCCCGGCGATCGGGCGGATTCCAACTACGCCTCCGAGTTCGTCCAAAGCTACGCCGTCCTGTGGGACCGCGAGCCCGGCGCGCTCCGCATCCTGCGCGAGGTCTGGCAGGAATTCCGTCCGCGCGTGGAGGAAATCGTGCGCCTGCGCGAACGCATCCAGGACTTCCAGGACCAGCACTACGATCCCGACTACAAGGCGAAATGGCAGGCGCTCCTCGACGAGGAGGAAAAACTCTGCACGCCTTGAGCCGCGCCCTCCCGGTCCTCCGCGAAATCCAAAGCCAACTCGGCGGCAGCCTGCCCTTCGAGCGCTTCATGCAGGAGGCGCTCTACCATCCGGAGTTCGGCTACTACACCGCACGCATCCGCGATGTCGGGCGCACCGGCGACTTTTCCACCTTCGCCACGCTCGGGGATGCGCTTGCCAAGGCCCTCGCCGGGTGGATCGCAAAATCCCGCGCCCGCGATGTGATCGAGGTCGGCCCCGGCAACGGCGAACTCGCCCGGCGCATCCTCCTTCGGCTCGGCTGGTGGAAACGCCTCGGCCTCCGCTACCATCTGGTCGATGTCGACGGACCACTCCGTGAAGCCCAGGACAAGCGCCTCCGCGGGTTTCGGGTCCGGCGGCACGCGAGCCTCGGGGAGGCGTTGAAGGCGACCGGCGGACGGGCCTGGATTTTTTCCAACGAACTCCCCGATGCCTTTCCCTGCCGGGTTTTTGAAAACACCGAATCCGGATGGAAGGAGGTCCGGGTGCGCTTCGCTGGCGATTCGACCGAAGAGTTTCTGGAGGAAACGCCTCTGCCCGACTCGGAGGTTTTCCAACATCCCCTTCCCCTCGGCCAACGCGTGGAGGTGCAGGAATCCTACCACCGTTGGCTCCGCTCCTGGGCCCATGAATGGAAATCCGGCGCGATGCTCACGATCGACTACGGCGACCTCCTGCCCGCCCTCTACCACCGCCGCCCGCGCGGAACCCTTCGCGGCTACGCCCACCACCAAAGGTTGACCGGAGCCGAAATCTACCAAGCCCCCGGCCGCATCGACCTCACGGCGGATGTGAGTTTTTCCGACCTCGAAAGATGGGGCGAGGCGCTCGGCTGGCAAACCCTCCTCCACACCACCCTCGACGAATTCCTCCCCGCCGGGTGCGAACCCCACACCCGCGAGGCCGCCAGGGCGTTTCGCGTTTTGGAACAGGGTTTGCCCCGGTGAATGCGATTGCCGGGGCCGTCGCGATGCCGCTAGGGTCGGGGTTGTCATGATGGAACTTGTGCAGAAGGGCGGGCCGCTGATGTGGCTGATTCTCGCCTGCAGCATCACGGCGCTCGGGGTGTTTCTCGAGCGCCTTGTGCATCTCCACCGGTGCTCGATCAAAACCGGGGACTTCCTGCGCGGGCTGGCGAATCTCCTCAAGGCGGGCAACTACGCCGAGGCGATCCAGGAGTGCGCGGGCACGCCGGGGCCGGTGCCGCGGGTGCTCCATGCGATGCTGTTGCGCCATGACGCCGACCGCGAGGAATTGCGCGACATCGCCCAGGAGGCCGGCCAACTCGAGGTTCCCGACCTGGAGCGCAACCTGGCCCTCCTCGGCACCATCGCCTACGCCACACCGCTGGTGGGCTTGCTCGGCACCATCCTCGGACTTCTCTCGGCCTTCCAGCAAATCACCACGCTCGGCGGCTATGCCACGGCGGCGGAGATCGCGGGCGGGGTTTACGAAAGCCTTCTCACCTCCGCCGCGGCGTTGACCGTGGCGATTCCGGCGTTTGTGGCGCACAGCTATCTTTCGGCGCGCGTCAACGATGTCGTCCACGACATCGAGCGCGCCGCCATCGAAATGCTGGAAATCCTTCGCGCGGACCAAACCCGCGTCAAACCCCGGTGAAACTCGAGCGCTCCCCGGGCCCGCATCCCGCGTTGATGTTCATCGCACCGTCCCTCGACGTCGTTCTGGTTCTGGTCTTCTACATCGTTCTCAGCACGTCCTTCCTGCTTCAACCGGGTGTGGCGGTCACGGTGCCCGACTCGCCCTTCCTTCTGGCTCCGCAGCGCGACCCCCTGGTGGTGAGCCTCGTCGCCGCGCCGTCCGGGGCGGTTTATTTCGAAAACGAGGAGGTGACCCTCGAGGAGCTCCGCGCGCGCCTCGAGCGGCGGCCCACCCGCAACAACACGATCATCGTGAAATCCGACCGCCGCGCCCCGGTGGAGCAGCTTGCGAGGGTGATGAACATCTCGCTCGCCCTGGGGTATCCGACGGTGATCGCCACCTCGGGGAACGAATGACACCGATGGCCGATAGCTTTTGGACTCTGTGTGAAGAAAGACAGACTTCGCGCGAAGGTCCCGGGGAGCGTGCCCGCCCTCGGGCGCACCGCCTCGCGCCCTCGCGGGGCGATTGGAAAAAAATCCGGCCATGGGCCGCTCGAAATTCCCCATGTCGGGGGAGGGGCGCGGTCGACGGCACCCGAGCCTGGAAAAGTAGAAAATGCAAAACTCCACGGGCGAGCAGCGGGCGCACTCCCCGGGACCGGGAGCTGACGCGCCACTTTCCAAAAGCCCAAACGCAAGCGGACTTTGGAATGAGGAGCGCCGCCGCCGCATGAGGTCGCCGAATCTCCTCTTCGAGTGGCCCGCGCGCCACCGCATCCACATCCTCCTGCCCGCGGCGGTGCTGGCCGCGGGTCTCGCGCATGCGGCGATTTTTTTCCTGTTCGCCGCCAAGCAACCCGCGCCGGGCCGGGGCGGCCCGAATCCCGCGAAGGTCTATTTTCTCGGCCCCGGCTCGGCGGCGGCGGTGCAACTCGCGCCGTTGCTGGACTCGATGGACCCCGCCCTCCACGCGCCCGGCCGCGGCCTGGCGAGGGAGAACCCCATCGTGGCGGACTACACGCCCCACTATCTCGACAGCACCGTGGAATTCGATCCGCCCCCGCCCTCGGCGCCCCTGGAAACCGACGCGCGGGTTTTCCAAGGCCCGCTCGAGATCCGTCGGGAGGCTTCCCGTGCCCCCGGCCCGTCGCGCGTTTCCACCCGTTTGGTGTTTTCCCCGTCCCTGGCTCGGCGCGTTCCGCCGGGAACCGGGGCGGGATCCTTCCAAACCCGCTCGCCCGATCTTCCGCCGCCGGCCTCGTTTTTGATCGCCCTCTCGCCCGAGGGGACGCCCCGCCATGTGGTGATCGACCGCTCGAGCGGCGACGCGGAACTCGATCAGGAGGCCGTTCGCCGACTTCGCTCCCTCCCGTTCCTGCCCGCCAGGGGAGGGGAAACCGAATGGGGATTTGTGGAATTCCAATGGGGCGGCGATTTGGAAACCCTTCCGTCCGCCCCATGATCCGGATGCCCCTGCCTTGGCTGGTTTTCACGGCCCTCGGGATTTTTCTCGCGGGAATCCTGCTGGTGTGGATCGGCTACGAAATCGCGAGGCGCCGCCGCGAGGCGGTGCGGCGACGGGATTGGATTTGTTGCCGGATGTGCTCGTTCCATTTCAAGGCGGACCCCGCCGAGGCGCTTCCCGTCTGCCCGCAATGCGGCGGTCGCAACGAACACACTCCCGCCAGCCTCCTTTGAAAACCGGCCGTTGCCCGACGTTCGATCAAGGGCGGTCGGGCCGGCGGTTGAAGAAACGGAACCAGTTCGCGCCGATTTTTTTCATCCCTTCCCGGAAGGAGAGGTAATGCCCGTCGGGTCGACCGCCCTTCCTGATCGCCTCCAGCAGGGCCGGAACGCTCAACTCGTCCATCTCAAACACCGTCGTGGCGATTCCGACGGCCGAAACATGGTGGGCATCGCTCGCGGCGATTCCCGTCCATCCCCGCCGGGCCGCATATTCCGCGGCCGTGTCGTTGAACCGGCGCCAACTCACCGCCGCGTTGAAAACCTCCAGCACGCCGACATCCAAAGTGTTCAAAACGGAGGCGCGGATGCCCGCCCTCCAGCGGTCGAAGGGATGGGCGGGAACCGCCACGCCGCCCGCCTTCGCGATCTCCCGCGCCACCTCGGCGGCGGGGCGTCCTTTCATGCAGGGCAGCGTCGCGCCGAGGCACAGCAGATGCCCCTCCGCGGTGCTGACCTCCACGCCGGGCACCACCAAAAAATCCGGCGGTGTTTTTATCCCCTGCAGATGCGTGTGGGCTTCGCAGGTGTTGTGGTCCGTGATCGCGATTCCGTTCAACCCCCTCGCCACCGCCGCCTCGATCATCTCCCCGGGCGAGTTGCACGCGTCCTTCGAAAAAAACGTGTGCATGTGCAAATCGAATCGCAGGGTCATCGCGTCACGCGCTCCCTCCGCGGCCCGGGGCCGATGCTCGGGTCTCGAAGCGATCCCTGGTGTTGGAAATATCGAAAGTCATCTGTGCGTGGTCGAAAAGCCCGCCCGATTCGCGGGGCACGGCAGGACGTTGAATGTCCGGCCCTCCGCCCGCAACTGAAAAACCCCGCCTTCGTTGGGGCGGGGGTGGAGGCTCCAGCTTTCTGTCGCAAGAGACGGAGCGCCATGTATTCTTCCGCGCCCGCATGGGATGGATTCACCAAAAAATGTTCGCGGCCTTGCATGGCAACCGGCTGGTCTACAACGCCACCTGGGAGGATCCGCGCATGGATCGATCCCTCCTCGGGCTCGGTCCGGGGAGCGAACTGGTGGCCATCACCAGCGCGGGATGCAACATCCTCGACATGCTTCTGGACCGCCCGGCGCGGATTCATGCGGTTGACATCAACCCGCGGCAAAATTTCCTGCTGGAACTGAAGATGGCGCTGATCGCGGCAGGCGATTTCTCCGACCTGTTCCAGTTTTTCGGGATCGGCTCGCATCCCCGCCGCCTGGAGGTTCTCCGCAAAATCGAATCCCGCCTGGGCGCTCCCGCGACGAAATTTTGGAAACGCCACGTGTCGATGTTCCAACCGACCGGACTCCGTCCCTCGTTCTACTGGCACGGCACCGCGGGGATCGCGGCGTGGTCGATCTGGCGGGCCATCGGCCTCCTCCGCGTGAATCTGAAAAGCCTCGCGCTCGCCCTGTTTGACGCCTCGGGCACGGAGGAGCAGACCGAAATCTACAACATGGCCGAACCGGTGATTTGGCGTCCCTGGATGGACAAATTCCTGGGTAGCGAGTGGCTCATGTCGCTCGTCGGGGTTCCGCCCGCGCAAACGCGTCTGATCGATGAATCCCACCCCGGCGGGCTCCCAGCCTACATCCGCGACAAATTCCGGCATGTGATGACGCGCGTTCCGTCGCGCGACAATTACTTCTGGCGCGTTTACACGACCGGTTCCTACACGCTCGATTGCTGCCCGAACTACCTGCGCCGCGAAAACCAACCGGTCCTTGCGGGACTGCTCGACCGCGTTTCCTGCCACACCGATTCGGTCTCCGGTTTTTTGCGGAAAAACCCGGGCCGCTATTCCCATTTCGTGCTCCTCGACCATCAAGACTGGCTCGCGTGGCGCGATCCGGACGGGCTCCGCGAAGAGTGGGAATTGATTTTGGCCAACAGCCGCCCGGGCGCCCGCATCCTGTTCCGCTCGGCGGGACTCGATGCCGCATTCATCCCGGAAGACATCCGCGCGCGCTTGAAATTCCATCCCGATCTCACGGGGCCGCTCCACCCGCTCGACCGCGTGGGGACCTACGGGAGCGTCCATCTCGCCGAGATCGCCTGACATGGAGCACCTCGAGCGCTACTATCGTTTCCAATCGACGATCTACGATGCCACTCGGTGGATGTTCCTTTTTGGCCGAAGCGAACTGCCCAGAAGACTCGCCGAGGCAAATCCCTCGCCCGCGCACATCGTCGAAATCGGCTGCGGCACGGGGGCGAACCTCGCGCGGTTCGCCCGCGCATTTCCCAAGGCGCGCCTCACCGGCATCGACCTCTCGCCGGACATGCTGGCGCTGGCCCGAAAAAAAACCGCCCGATTTGGAAATCGCGTTTCCCTCCGCCACGAAGTGCAAACCGGCGCGTTCGAGGCGCGGCACGACGCCGTCGTTTTTTCCTATTCCCTCAGCATGATGAATCCCGGTTGGGACATGGTGCTTTCCAAGGCGCTGGACGCGTTGGATTCCGGCGGCATCGTGGCCGCGGTGGATTTCCACGACAGCCCGGTCGGGATTTTCAAGGCCCACATGCGCCACCACCATGTGAGGATGGATTCGCATCTGCTGCCGTTCCTCGCGGAGCGCACGATGACGCTTTTCCAAAAAACCCCACGGGCCTACGGAGGGCTGTGGCGGTATTTTGTTTTTGCGGGCCGCAAGACTGTTTGATCAACCGACCTTCTCAAGCCTCAGCATCACCGGTCGGTTTGGGCGCAAGGTGACATAGGGCTGGGGAACGATTTGGTCCGCGCCGTCGAGCCGGGTGCGAAAGCGCGAGAGCAGCGTGCCGAGGATGATTTGCGCCTCGACCATCGCGAACGCCATGCCCATGCAAACGCGCGGCCCGGCTCCGAACGGCAGGAATGCGAATTTGTTTTTCTGCTCCTCGGCGCCGGGCGCGAAACGCTCCGGGCGGAAATTTTCCGGGTCTTTCCACAACGACGGAAGCCTGTGGACGGCATAAGCGCAGAACAACAGGAGGTCGCCCTTGCGAATGTCGCAGCCGCCGAGTCGGTCGGCGCCGAGCGCCCTGCGGTCGAAGATCCACACCGGCGGATAGAGCCTGCAGGCCTCGAGGAAAACCATGCGAAGCCGCTTGAGTTGCGGCAGGTCGTCGATGGTGGGCGGGCGTCCGCCGGTGACCTCGTTCAACTCCGCGCGCAAGCGCTCTTGCTCCTCCGGATGGCGGTCGAGGAGAATCCACACCCACGAAAGCGCGTTGGCCGTGGTTTCGTGTCCGGCGATCAGAAGGGTCATCACCTCGTCGCGCAATTGCGAATCGCTCATGGCCTCGCCGGTTTCCTCGTCCCTCGCGAGCATGAGGGTGGAAAGCAAATCCAGCGTCGCGCCCTCCGCGGAGGAAATTCCTTTCAGCCGCTCGCGGCGCTGGGCGATCATTTCATCGACGATGGAAACCAAATCCCCGAGTGCGGCCTTGAGACGGCGGTTCGGGGCGGACGGAACCCAAAGCGGGAGCGGCAGGATCGAGGCGGTGCGCGTGGCCAGTTCCCACAAAATCACCGGAAAGGACCGCTCGAATTCGGCGGTTTTCCCCGAGAGGTCCTCGCCGAACAGCGCGCGCGCCGCGGCCGTCAGCGTGGTTTTCATCATGTCGGCACCCGCATCCACGGGCCTGCCCGCCGTGCAGGCCGATTCCCATTTGTCCGCGCATTCGTTCGCCAGCGCGCCGAAGATGGGGGCGAACCGCTTGATGCTTTCGCCGTGGAAGGCCGGTTGGGCGATGCGGCGTTGGCGTCGCCAATACGAACCGGCGCTCGTCAGCAATCC
>CAZVPK010000067.1:0-3330 GCA_964628505.1 uncultured Chthoniobacter sp. | reverse complement strand
AGGTAGGCGGCCACCGAGGAAACGATCGCGGCCACGCAGAGGTGGCGCACCGGAAATTTCCGCACCGCCCAGGGAAAAAACGCGCCCTGCGAAACCATCACGCAAATTCCATAGACGAAAAGCCCGATCCCGTTTTGCGCGGAATCCCATCCGAAGCGGGCCGTTGCATAGGGCACCCACGCGAAGATGCCGATGTTTTGGGCCAGCGCGAACAAGGCGACCGCCGGAACGAACGCCCCGAATCCACGCAGCGCGGAAAGCAACCTCAGGGAATGAAGCGGATTCACCTCTCTTGTGGTGGCCGGTCGCCTCCGGTCGGCGGGGAGCGATTCCACCAGCAGCACAAGCCCCGCCAGGCCGCTGAAAACGGTGCAAAGCCCCGCCGCGAAAAAGGGCGCGCGCAAATCGATTTGACCGAGGAATCCGCCGACGACGGGCCCCAGAATAAACCCGAGTCCCTGCATCGCCGCGAGCAACCCGAACAACCGCCCGCGCTCTTCCGGAGCCGAAAAGTCGGCCACATAGGCCGGAGCCAGCGTGATGTTCACGCTGGACAATCCACAGAGCAACCGTCCCGCAACCAACCACCAGACATTGCCCGCAAAGGCGCCCATGAGATTTCCCGCCGCGAGGCCCGCACAGCCAGCCAGCATCAGGCGTCGGCGCCCCAGAGCATCCGACAACCGTCCGACCGTCCCCGCGGAAATAAAAAATCCCAGCGCATAGGCGAGCGTCGCCCCGCCATACCACGCAAACGCATTCGCCCCGGGGCCGGAAAGTTCGGCCACGAAACCGGGCAGGCCGGGCATGATCAACCCGAGCGAAACGAGGTCCGCCAGCAGCAGGACAAAAACAAACCGCGGAAGCCGTCTCGCGGCGTTTCGTTTGGGTTCGATGGGCATCAGCCGATGACTTGCAGAAGATTTTCCAACTCGACGCGCAGTGAGGGATCGTCGGTTCGGGAGGCGAGAAGCTTCGTGGCCATGTCGTGAAGAAGGTCGATGCAATCGGCCAGGCTCGAGTCGGGGTGGATCTCGGGAACAAGATCCAGATTCACGTCGCTGTCGCCGTTCACATATCGCAGCAGCAACAGGAGCGGCATCAATTCCGGGTCGTGAACCCTTTCCTCGTATTCCCCGAGGAACTTCTCGCTGGCCTGCATGGAAACACGCAAACGGCGCTGGACCTCTGCGGCAGCGGCGCTCCAGAAGCCCGGCGTGGATTTGAGGGAGTCGAATTCGTGGTGCCCCAGCCTCACAACGCGCAGTTCCTCCTCGCCGTGGCAGGAGACGGTGGCCATCGCGGCGGTTCCCCGCCACATGCCGATCTCACCGAGGACCGCGGGGGCCTCGATCCGGGCGATCTCCACCTCGTCATCCCGGTCCTTCCCGGGAACTCCGCGGCGTGTCACCGAGAGCGGGCGGCGCGAATCCAGAAGAATGTAGCAATACTTGGGCTTTTCACCTTGGCGGATCAGGGGCTCCCCTTCCTCGAATCGGAGCGTCACGGGAACATGCCAATAGCCGCCCCTCGAGCGCTCCTCGATGGCGTGCAGAAGAATCGCTCCGATCAGCCGGGCATCCACGGATTCGTCCACACACTCGCGATACGCGTTCCAAAGCGGTTCGAGGTCGCGCGGATCATCGACGGGCGGCGGGCGGAAGTTGAAGAGTTGCTTGAAAAGACCAAGGCTGTATCCGCGATGGCGCTCGCCGAACCGCGAGAGCAGTTCGTCGTAAACCGGACGCATCTCCTCGAGTTCCGCCGGGTCGGGCACCAGATACGCGGCGGTCTCGGGATCGAGGTAGCGGTGGAGTTGGTCCTCGAGCGGGATTCCCGCCAGAGCCGCCGTGAAAGGAAAAATGCGCTTCGCCAGCTCCCTGGCCCGTTTCGCCATCCACTGGGACCGCGAGAGGGATCGAAGGTGCTCGTCGAAGGAATCGCGGAATTTTTCGTGGGCCGCCAGGTCGCGCGGCATGCGGCGAAGACCGGCCATTCCGGCGACCTGATAAAAAATCGTGCACAGGTCCTCGCCGATCGAGCGGCCCCGCTTGCTCTCCGGCGCCACGCCGTGGGCGGCATAACCCCGGCGCAGGCTTTCGATGAACGCCGTGGAAACATACGCGAAGGCCGCTTCGTAATGGGGCAGCACCTTCACGTCATCGCCCTCCCGGGACGCCACGCCGGCCACGTGGTGGCGAAGGTTCACCACGCGCAGGGCCTCGCGCAGGGCGGGCGAATTCCGCGGATACCGGAGAGCCGCGCTGAAAAAACTTTCGGTCCCCGAAATCCGGCCCTTGGGGCGGAAGTGCCCCTCGTTGCGGAACGAGGCCGCCGCGATCGCCGGCACCATCATGCTCCGGTAGATGCCGCCCCACGCATACCCCGCGATCTCCGGAAAAAATCCCCTGTGGAAGCGGAGGTTCCTCCAATCCACAAAATGACGCAGCAATCGATAGAGACCCCGCCAACGCACGCGCGCCCACTCGCGCTCGCCCATTGGTTCGTAGGCGACAATCTCCTCCGGCGAGAGATGTTGGTCGAGCATGTCGCGCCGACCGTGCGCTTTCGGTTTCGGAAACATGGGCCGCTTCCTAACCCAACCCCCGGAACCGGAGAAGCCCAAACGCGAAATCCTCCGCGTCGCAGGCGGAGCTTGATTTTTGACGCCAATTGCCCAACCGCTATGCCCCGAGTGCATCCTGACCCGCCATCCAAAGACCCTGTTTCTTCTCGTCGCACGGACCTCGACGCGCTCCGCGGATTCGCCATGGCGCTCGGGATCGTGCTCCATGCCAGCCTGAGTTTTTGTCCCTCGGTCTGGCCCGTTCAGGATACGCGGCAAAGCGGGTATTTCTTTTTGATCTACGCGGTCATTCACAGCTTCCGCATGCCGCTCTTTTTTGTGCTCAGTGGATTTTTCACCGCGTTCCTCATCCGCCGGAACGGAATCGGGGGAACCGTCCGCCAGCGGGCTCTGCGAATCCTTCTGCCGATGCTCTTGGCGATCGCCACGATCGTCCCGCTTTCCAATTTTCTCTCGGAAAAAGGGATCGAGTGGACCTGGGCGCCCCGCGGCGAAACCGATGCCCTCGCATCCGCCATCGTGAGGAACGATATCGAAACCGTCCGTCGCGAATTTGCGAGCGCCGGGGCGGACTGGACCGATGGCACGCATGGGTTCAACGCGCTCTATTGGGCCGCCCTCTCCGGGCATCCGGAAATGGTCCAACTGTTCCTGCGGGAAGGCTTGGACCCGGGGTGGCAGAGCCCGTGGGGGGACACCGCCCTGCACGCCGCGGCATTGTTCGGCAACGACCGCGCCGTCGC
>CAZVPK010000066.1:0-12371 GCA_964628505.1 uncultured Chthoniobacter sp. | reverse complement strand
CTCTGCATCGGCGAGAAGGAGGTTTTCGTCGTCGCGTCCGTCGCCGACAAACTCTTGGAGGCCCTGCGCAAAGCCGGAGCCGTCCAACTCAACGCCCAGCAAATCGAGGCACTCGCGGAAAAAGCCTTCGTGTTCCCGCAAGGCAAGGGTGCCGGCTGCCCCCACCCGGTAGTCAATCGCGACCTCGTCGGCCGCGACGCCGCCGTGCTTGCGAAAGCCATTGGCCTCGACATCTCCGCTTCCACCCAACTCCTCTTCGGCGAGACCAAAGCCGACCACATTTTCGTGGACGAGGAGCAGATGATGCCCTTCATCCCGGTCGTCCGCGTGCCCGATGTGGACACCGCCATCGCCGAAGCCATCAAGGCCGAGCACGGCTACAAGCACACCGGCGTGATGCATTCCCAAAACATCCGCAACCTCACGAAAATGGCCCAGGAGATCGACACCACGCTCTTCATCAAGAACGGCCCGTGCATGACCGGCCTCGGCCTCGGCGGCGAAGGATTCCTGAGCTTCAGCATCGCCACGCCCACCGGCGAAGGCGTCACCACCCCCATGACCTTCACCCGCTCCCGCCGCTGCGTGATGGTGGAAAATCTGAACCTCTACTAAGACCGCGAATGGAAACCGGGAATCCCGACATGCTCTTCAAGGAGGAATCCTACGCCATCATGGGAGCCTGCTTTGAGGTCCACAATGAACTCGGTTGTGGTTTCACGGAACCTTCCTATCAAGAGGCTTTGGAAATTGAATTCGGCATTCGCGGGATTCCCTTCAAATCCCAAGTCGAACTCCCCATTTTTTACAAGGACACCAAACTCAAACACGGCTTCCGCGCCGACTTCCTGTGCCACGAATCGATCATCGTGGAGATTAAAGCCGCCTCGACCCTTCTGCCCGAGCACCGCTCCCAAGTTCTCAACTATCTCAATGCAGGCCGCCACCAACTCGGCATCCTCATTAACTTCGGCGCCCATCCTCGGCTTCAACACGAGCGCATCGCCCACACCCGCAAAAAGTCCGTGGAAGCACACAGCTTCTCCCTCCGCGAAGAATGAAAATCGCCCTTCAAAATTCAGCAGAGGTTGCCCGCGAATCACGCGAATCAGCGCGAATAAAAGGCAGGATGGAATCGCCAAAATCTCCTCGGCTTCCGAATCCCCCAACCCTCTTTCCCATCCTTCTTCATTCGCGTCCATTCGCGTCATTCGCGGGCAATTCCTCCCCTGCATCTAAAAAGGCCCGCGAATCACGCGAATCAGCGCGAATAAAAGACAGGATAAAAACGCCCCAATCTCCCCGGCTTCCAATCTCCCAATCCCGCCCCCCCATCTTTCTTCATTCGCGTCCATTCGCGTCATTCGCGGGCTCTTCTTCCCTATGAGACTCGCCACCATCCGCGGCTACGCGACCAGCACGATCAAGCACCCCAGCCTCGAAGGTTGGCGCTTGTTGCTGGCCGAACCGGAGTCGCCGGATGTGCCCACGCAAATCGTGATCGACAACCTCGGCGCCGCCATCGGCCAAAAGGTGATGATCTCGAGCGATGGCAGCGAGGCCCGCAAAATCGTGGGCGACGAACTCAGCCCCGCTCGCTGGACCGTGATGGGAATCATCGATCCCGAAAGGAGCCTCGCCGTATGAGAATGGGCACCGTCGTCGGCCGCGTCACACTTTCCGTCCGCAACAAGCGGTTCGTTGGTGAGCGCCTGCTCCTCACGCTTCCGTGGACGAAGGACACCTTCGATGGCAAAGACGCCTTCGCGCCCTCGATCGTTGTTTACGATGAACTCGGAGCCAACATCGGCCAGCACATCGCCATCAGCGAAGGCCGCGAGGCCGCCTGCCCTTTCCCCAAACCAACACCTGTGGACGCCTACTGCGCCGCGCTGGTTGACGACCACTTTTACAAAAAATAAACCATGAAACTGTTCGCCCAAAAAGAAGCCGAGGCCTTCGTGAAAACCGGAGCCGTTGAGTTCCGCTTCAACCGCGACATCCGCCTCACTCCGGGAGCCAAGGATGTTTTCTCCGAAGCCGGAGTGAAGGTCGTGTTCGACGCCGAGTCCTCCGCTCCCGCCGCATCCGCTCCTTGCGCCGCCGCCGCCGGTGCCTCGGACGACGAGAAACTTTTCAACAGCCCCGAGGCCGAGCGGATCAAAAAAGAAATCTGCGACATCGGCCGCCGCATCTGGGCCCGCGAATACTGCGACGGCAATGGAGGCAACATCTCCGCCCGCCTCGGTCCCGACCGCTTCATCATCACGCCGACCGGCGTCAGCAAGGGTTTCATGACTCCCGACATGCTTTCGATGGTGGACATCAAAGGCAACCAACTCGCTGGAACCTGGAAACGCTCGAGCGAGTTCACCACCCACGCCGCGATTTACGAGACCACGCCCGAAGCCGCCTCGGTCTGCCACGCGCACCCCTGCCATGCGGGAGCTTTTGCCATCAAGGAACTCCAACCGCCCGCCCGGCTCATTCCGGAACTCGAGGTTTTCGTCGGCCAGGTCGCCGTCGCGAAATACCAAACTCCCGGTTCGCCCGAGATCGCCGCGAGCATTCGCCCGCTCGCGCCGCAGCACCAATCGATCATCATGGGCTGCCACGGCGTGATCTGCTGGGGCAAATCCGTCGAGGACGCCTACTTCAAGATGGAGATCACCGATGCCTACTGCCGCACGATCATCCTCGCCCAATCGCTCCCCGGCTCCGCTTCGATCCCGTGCGAGAAGATGGACGACCTTCTCGCCATCAAGAAGAGCATGGGTCTTCCCGACAACCGCTACGAACTCAAGAATGCCGAACTCTGCGAAGTCGATCCTTGGACCGAAATGTGCGGCAGCCGCGGTTGCTCCACACCCGTCACTCCCTTCAATCCCATGACTCCGCCTCAATCCGATGCGGAACTCGAATCCCTCGTCCAAAAACTCACGGACGAGATCATGGCCAACCTCAACAAATAATCATCCCATGAAAGTCGCAATCATCGGCGGCGGTGGCCGCGTCGGCTCCTGCGCCGCCTTCGCCCTCCAATGCTCCGGCATCGTCCGCGAACTCGTTCTTCTCGACGCCAACCAAGCCACAGCCGAAGGCGAGGCCCTCGACCTCCTGCACGGCGCCGCCTACTGCGCCGACCAGAAAATTTCCGCCGGCACCTACGCCGATTGCAAAGACGCCGACATCATTTGCATCACCGCCGGGCTCCGCCGCAAACCCGACGAGTCCCGCCTCGATCTCATCAACCGCAATGTCACCCTCTTCCTCGGCATCCTCGAAAGCCTCAAGGCCGCCGGGATGAAAAAAGACGCGATCGTCTTTGTGGTCTCGAACCCCGTCGACATCCTCACCCAGCTCGCGGTGGAAAAAACCGGCCTGCCCGCCGCCCAAGTCCTCGGCCTTGGCACTGTGCTCGACACCTCGCGCTTCTGCTCGCTCATCGCGTCCTCGCTCGACCTCCCTGCCACGCAGGTCCGCGCCATGATCCTTGGCGAACACGGCGACACCATGCTCCCCGTGTGGTCCTCCGCCTCGGTGGACGGCTTCCCGCTCACGAAATTCCCTGGCGTCACACCCGCCTTCCAAACCCAAATCTTCGAGCGCACCCAGAAGAGCGGCGCGGAAGTCATCTCCCGCAAAGGGGGAGCCGGCTATGCCGTCGGCGTGGCCATCCGCGAGGTCATCGACTGCATCGCCCTCGACCGTCGCCTCATCCTTCCCGTCTCGAGCCAGATCAACGGCGCCTACGGCATCCGTGGCGTTTCGATCAGTGTGCCCACCGTCGTCGGCCGCGCCGGCGCCCTCAAGCACATCGAGCTCGAACTCTGGCCCAAAGAACTCCAAGCGCTCCAAGCCTCTGCCCAGGCCCTCAAAAACACCCGCGCGAAAATTTCCTGAAGCAGGAGCTCTCTTCAAAGCGCACGAGCTTGCCCGGGTTGGAAGTCTGCACCCGAGAGTCTGCTTTAGCTCGCAACCCGAAAAGCGTCAGAACAGCGCGCTGCCAAAAACGGTGAATTGAGCGGGAACCGTCGAAGAATTGGCGGGGGTGGCCGGGGCATTCGGCCGGTAGAGGATGCCGATGCCGGTTTCAAAGTGTCGATCGAGCTGGAGTTCAAGTCCGGCGGAGAGGCTTGGCATCAGAATGCGTGTCTCGCCGCCCTCGTTGGCCGGGGCTGGAATTTCGCGGTCCTCGGCGCTTGCGCGCAGGCGGACTCCGAGTTGGGGGAGGGGCTCGAGACGCAGCTCCGTGTAGGTGATCGAGGTGAGTTCGTTTGAGTCATTGGCCGCCCGCGAGACCATGCTGGACTCGACACCGAGGGAAAGAGCTGTGCCCTCCTGAACATTCCAATGGGCCGATCCAAGGAGTCGGTGGCGCTCGACATCGCCATGGTCGGAATCCACGAGCGACTGCCATGCGGAAGACTGGGTCAGTGTAAGACGCAGCGGCAGGGGCGGCACGCGTTGCTCGAGAGAGGTGGAGAGCGCGTCTTCGTGAAGAATCGAGCCATCGATCCGGTAACGGTCGGTGGATCCCAGCGACACGCGCAGGGTGGTGTGGGGCATCGGGGCGAAGGCGAGGAGGCCGCTGTGAACCACGGCGTGATCCGGAAACGACCCCGTGTCATGAAGTGCGGTTTCGAGTTTTGAGGAGTGCGAGAGTTCGAGGCGGTTTGGGCCGATCCAGCGGAGATGTCCGCCTTGGCTGATCTGCATGCTCCTCGCAAGCGAGGGGTCGATCGAATCGCCGACCATCGAGTCGAGGGTCCTGAACCCGGCATCCAGATCATAACCGATCCGGGGAGCCCCCTCCGGAGCGATCCTGTAATCGACATGGAACCCCTGATGGTTGGTGCGCATCCCATTGAGCGGGTGGAACTCCAGGCGGGGTTGCGGAGTCGAAGTCCGCCAACCCGATGACTCCGGTATCACAGGAATGGCCTTCCGGATCGGAATACGCACCCCGTCGTCGAGCGCCACAAATTCCTCTGCAAGCGCAGTGGAGGCACCAAGGCCCAGCAGGGTCGCAAGAAAGGTCGTCAAAAGTCTCATCTTATCCCAGATGCTGATAATATTAAACTGCCATGTCTCGTGATTGCAACGCATGGACTCCAGAAAACCCAACACCCCTTCACCGCCCCGTTCCACATCGACCTGGCGGATACTCCCGCATTTTCGACTTCGTATTGCGGCGGGGCGCCGTCGCCGATCCTTCTGGCTTAAGGCGCGTGGGCGCTCCACCGCGTTGTCCAGAGGTATTCCGACTGGGACTACGAGAAGAATCTCGTGGAAAAAGACGCGAAGATTTTGCGCTCCGATTCGAGGGAATCCGCCAAAGGAGCGATGACTTGGGAGGACATCATCCTGGACGAGGGTAGCGGGGTTTTTCTCCACATCAGCGAGAGGTGTCTTGCCACCTATTCAGCGGACCGCGCCACCGCCGCGTAGGGATGCTTTCCGACCCCGAATTCATCGGCGTCTGGCGCAAGCAGCGCAAAACCCACAAGGATCTCGGTTTTGTCTGCGTGCTGGAGGACGCGGAGGGGGGGTGATGGTTCGCGACACGGACAACCGCCGCCAGGTCGCGGCGATTCTGAACCTCACGGATGGATTGCTGTCGGACTTTCTTCGTCTCCTCATCGTGTGCTCGATCAATTGCGCCTCCACGGCGATCGAACCCGCCTTGATCGGGCCGGGTCGGCTTCAGGCCCAACGCGTGTTTTCGCGCGTGGATGCCTCCACGGCCCAGCGCATCGCGGCCAAGGCCTGTCGGGAGCTGCCTTTGCAATCCGACTACTCGCTGGCGGAAATTTTCAACGCCGATCCCACGCAGAGGCGCGAAACGCCGCGCGATGGCTTCGCGGCGTGATGTTTTCTGGAATGGACAGACGGTTTTTTTTCAATCCCTGCATTGGCTCTTGTAGTCCTGATTGCGGGCTTGTGCGGACGCGCCACCGCGCAGAGCCACTCGGAATCCGCCTCCGACGGCCTTCACGAGGTGGTCACGGGGAGTGGAACGAATGACGAGGAGGCGTTGAGTGTGGCGTTTGTCACGGCGCTGGAGCGCACGGTGGGCGCGATCGTGCACTCCTCCACGGTCTCGAGGAATTTCCAGATCGAGAGCGATGTGCAGCGGTTGCTCACCAACGGCTGCATCGATTCCTACGACGAACTCTCCTCCTCCGAATCGAGCGGCATGGTGTCGAAAACCATCCGCGCCCGCGTGGCGCGGGGGCTCGTGGTCGTTTGGATGCGGCGATCCGGGTGGTCCGGATGGCGGAAGCGTGCCGCCGCCCTTCACCGAGGAGACTCTCGACGGCGAAGTGCTCTGCGTGTGGGCCGCGACCTTCCGTCCCGATTTCGAGTTCTGGGAAAACCGTGCCACGCCGCTTCTCGCGGCCTGTTTCGAGGCTCTCTGTGAAAAAAAGGCGCGTCTGGTTTAGAACATGGAAACCGGCCCGGCGGGATTGCCTGTGAACGGGAGTTTCAACCGCATCGCTCACCGCCGCTGGCAGCGTTTCACTCCCGGAGTGCCGCCGCCCTGGGCCGATAAGAGGCCGGTTTCGGCTCCGCCCCACCCCCCGCATTGCATCGCGCTCGAGACCCGCACCACGCATGCCGAGAGTCTCGATCTGACACTCTATTTCTTCACACCGGAGGTTTATCAACGCATTCTCTCGCCGCGCCCGATCCACGATGCCGAAGGCAATCTGGTCTCGGAACCCGAGAGGTTCGGGGTGCTCCGCTGCGGGCTTCGCCCGTTTTTGATCGAGGGCGGGCGCGTGCAGCGGGCCGATGGCGAGGCGGCGCGACATTTGCGCGAGATCATCGAGTCCCGACGACGAGGTGATTGTGCCCCTGGTCTTCGACCTCCAACTCGACGAACTCCGCCGCATCCGCCGTCTTGTCGTCGAACCAATCACCGGTGCCCCGCCACTGGAACCGGGCGTCGGCGAGTCCTTGAAAAAATTCCTCAAGCGGCATTTCGACTGACCCAAATAATCGCTCCATGCACGACCATCCCGCCTTTTGAAAGCCATCCATGCCGGTTACTCGTTGCCAGTGCGGAAAAGACGGGGGCTGTCAAAAACTCTTGAGAGTTTTGGCGGATGAATCGTAAAAAAAACGCTTTAAAACAATTAATGCAAGTAATATATATCTGTTTTTAAACGACCGATGAGCGTCGATGAAAACCGATGCAGAGAAACAGGAACCGGGGCGGGTGCTTGGTCGGCTGCCGGAGGCGGATCGGAGGGTGAGAGACAAGCGGGAGTGAACGAATCCAGTGGGAATCCGGGTGCAGTCTGTAGCGGAACTCGCAAAGAGTTTCGAGGGCGGGCGGTGTCGCGGGGGCGGGACAGGTTCGGGTGTGAAAGGGAGATCGGGACTTTTGCGTTGAGGAGCGGGAGGGGATGATCCATCGTTCCGCGCGCTTGTGCGGGCCGGTCTCCTCGTCCGCAATGCGTGAAACCATCGAGAACCTTGAGCGATTTCGTTTATCCGAAAAATTACGACGTCATTGTCATCGGGGCCGGCCATGCGGGCATCGAGGCGGCGATGGCTTCGTCGCGACTGGGTTGCGAAACGCTCCTGCTCACGCAAAACGCGGACACGGTCGGCCAGATGTCCTGCAACCCCGCGATCGGCGGGCTCGCCAAGGGCCACATGGTGCGCGAAATCGACGCCCTCGGCGGTGCGATGGGCCTCAATGCCGACGCCACCGGCATCCAGTTCCGCATGCTGAATGCGACCAAGGGCCCGAGCGTGCGGGCCCCGCGGGCGCAGTGCGACAAGAAGGCCTACCAGTTTCGCATGAAGGCGCTGCTCGAGCGCCAACCCC
The DNA here is from genome assembly GCA_964628505.1 of uncultured Chthoniobacter sp. GTDB lineage: Bacteria > Verrucomicrobiota > Verrucomicrobiia > Chthoniobacterales > Terrimicrobiaceae > UBA967. The sequence goes on along the minus strand of CAZVPK010000066.1, from coordinate 4,528 downwards.
GCCTCGACATCAAGCAGGCGAATGTCACCCGGCTCGCCGTGGGGAACGACGGCGTCGAGGGCGTGGAAACCAGCCTGGGCCTGAGTTTCCGCGCGCCGTCGGTCGTCGTCACCACCGGCACCTTCATGCGCGGGTTGCTGCATGTCGGCCTGCGTAACCAAACCGGCGGCCGCCTGGGCGACACCGTCTCGACCTTCAGCGATTGCCTGCGCGAACTCGGCTTCGAGGTCGCCCGCTTCAAGACGGGAACGCCCTGCCGGTTGCTCGCGAAGAGCATCGATTTTTCCAAGTGCGAGCGCCAACCCGGCGACACGCCGCCGCCGCTGTTCAGTTACCTCGCCGACACGATCCGGCGCGGCGAGGACGATGTCCACACGCTCAACGAGTGGCGCGACGGCGAATTCCACGCCCGCCAGATCGAGTGCTGGATCACCTACACGAACGAGAAAACCCACGAAATCATCCGCTCGAACCTCGACAAATCCCCGCTCTACTCCGGCAAGATCGAAGGGGTCGGTCCGCGCTACTGCCCGAGCATCGAGGACAAGGTGGTGAAGTTCGCCGACAAGCCGCAGCACCAGCTGTTCCTCGAGCCCGAGGGTCGGCACACCGACGAGATTTATGTGAACGGCATTTCGACGAGCCTGCCGTTCGAGGTCCAATACGCCTTCATCCGCAGCGTTCGCGGGCTCGAGAACGCCGAGATCCTCCGGCCCGGCTACGCGGTGGAATACGACTACTGCCCGCCCACGCAACTCCACACCACGCTGGAAACGAAGCGCCTCCCCGGCCTCTATTTCGCGGGCCAGATCAACGGCACCTCGGGCTACGAGGAGGCCGCCGCGCAGGGACTCGTCGCCGGCGCGAACGCCGCGCTGAAGCGCCTCGGCAAGCCGCCGCTCGCGATCGCCCGGCACGAGGCCTATATCGGCGTGATGCTCGACGATCTTGTCACCCGCGGCACGCCCGAGCCCTACCGGATGTTCACCAGCCGGGCGGAATACCGCCTGCTTTTGCGGCAGGACAACGCCGACCTCCGCCTCACCGGCAAGGCCGTCGACCTCGGGCTCGTCGACGGCGAGCGCGCCACGCGCCACGAAACGAAGAAAAACCAACTCGCCGGGTTGCGGAGCCGCCTCGGCGAATTCCGCATCGACTCCGTCCCGCTCGAGCGCTGGCTCAAGCGTCCCGAGAACACCTGCGACAAACTCCCCGCCGACATCCGTTCGAACTTTCCCGACTCCATTTGGGAGCAACTCGAGACCGATCTCAAATACGCGGGCTACATCCAGCGCCAGGAGGACCAGATCGCCCGCACCGCGCGCCACGAGAGCAAGCCCATCCCCGAGTGGGTGGACTTCGCCAAAATCAACGGACTCCGCACCGAGGCCGTCCACACGCTTGCCAAGGTCCGCCCCGAAACGCTCGGCCAGGCCGCGCGCCTGAGCGGAGTCACCCCCGCCGACATCGCCCTGCTCGGCATCTGGATCGCGCGGGGCCTTGAAAATTCTTCCAAACCATGAACCGCATCGACGAAAAATTCCAAGCCCTCCGCGCCGCCGGCCAACCCGGCTTCATCGCCTACATCACCGCCGGCGATCCCGACCTCAAATCCACTCCCGGCCTCGTCGCCGCGCTTGAAGACTCGGGCGTGGACATCGTCGAACTCGGCATTCCGTTCTCCGATCCCCTCGCCGACGGAGCCACGATCCAAGCCGCCTCGGGGCGCGCGCTCGCGGCGGGAGCCACCGTCGCCGGCGTGCTCGACGCCGTGCGCGAGATCCGGAAGACCTCGCAAATCCCGATCGTCCTCTTCACCTACCTCAATCCGATTTACATCTACGGCTACGACCGCTTCCACGCCGATGCCGCCGCGGCGGGCGCGGATGGATTGCTGATCCTCGACTTGCCGCCCGACGAGGCCGTCCGCAACGCGGAGTTGATGAAATCCCACGGACTGCTCTCGATCCGCCTCATCGCGCCCACGACGCCGCCCGGGCGCATGGAACTCATCGCGAAATCGGCCGAGGGTTTCATCTATTACGTCTCGCGCGAAGGCGTCACCGGCGAGCAAACCAGCCTCTCCACCGGCATCGCCGCGCAGGTCGCCGAGATCAAAAAACACACCGCGCTTCCCGTGGCGGTGGGATTCGGCATTTCCACGCCGGAGCAAGCCGCCGAGGTTGCCCGCGAGTCCGACGCCGTGGTGGTCGGCAGCGCCATCGTCCGCCGCATCGGCGAGCACGGCGGCGCGCAGGACCTTCCCGAAAAAATCGCCGATTTCGCCCGCCCCCTGGCGGTCGCGATTCGATCCCGTTGAGAAGCCGGAAAGCGGCTCGCCCGCGGGGGTGGAAGCCGCCGCGCCCTATATGAACCGAAGGCACGAAGGTTAGGCCCGCAAGGGCAACCGGAGCCCTCCTCGCAAAGCGCAAGCGATGCCTTTACCTGAGGTCCTAACGCGATCCGCTGTCTGTCTTAGAGGCCGGGGCTGCTGTGCATGATTCCGCCGTCCGCGAAGATGGTGGTGGCGGTGAGGTAGCTGGCTCCGTCCCCCGCGAGGAAGGCGACGACGCTGGCGATTTCCCCGGGCTGGGCCATGCGGCCGACGGGGATGGCATCGTCGAGTTTCTTGAGGAGCGCGGGGTCTTTCATCGTGGAGGTGTTGATCGGCGTGGCGACGGCGCCGGGGCCGACGGCGGTGACGAGAATGTTGTGCGGGGCAAGTTCCAGGCCGGCGGTGCGGGTGAGCATGCGCATGCCGCCCTTCGAGAGGCAGTAGGCGGTGTTGCCGGGCATGGGCCAATCCTCGTGGACCGAGGTGATGTTGATGATGCGGCCGCCGCCGCCCTGGGCGAGGAATTGCTTGGCGGCGATCTGGGTGCCGAAGAACGCGCTCTTGAGGTTGATGTCGAGCACGCGCTGGTATTGCTCCTCGGTGGTGTCGAGGACCGAGGTGCGGGTTTCGACGCCGGCGTTGTTCACCATGATGTCGAGGCGGCCGAAATTTTTCACGGCGGCGTCCACGAGCTTTTGGAGGTCGGCGGTTTTGCTGACATCGGCCTGGACGGCGACGGCCTTGTCGCCGAGGGCGAGGACTTGCTTCTCGAGGGCTTCGGCGGTTTCCGGATGCACGACATAGTCGATGACGATGTTGGCTCCCTGCTTGGCGAGTTCGAGGACAATGGCGAGGCCGATGCCGCTGTTTCCGCCGGTGACGATGGCTGTTTTTCCTTGGAGGTTCATTGGTTGGTTCATTCGAAATGCGAAATGCGAAATGGGGAATGCGAAATGTTGATGGCTAGGCGGCGAGGAGTTTGGTGGCGGGGGTGATGTTTTTGACGAGTTCCTTCCGCTTTTTGGCGAGCGCACGGAAATCGCACTCGATCTGGATGCCGTGCCAGAAGTCTTCGGATTGACCGAAGAAGGCGCCGAAGCGGATCGACATGGCGGGCGTGATCGAGCGGCGGCCGAGGACGATTTCGTTGATGGCGCGTGGCGGAACGCCGATGGCCCGCGCCATGGCATTCTGCGAGATGCCCATGGGGAGAAGGTATTCCTCGAGAAGAATTTCGCCGGGAGTGATGGGAGTTTTCATGGCGCTATAATGTATGGCGTTATGCGGTGGCGTCAATGATAGTCCTCGATGCGCACGCGGGACGGTCCCTGCGCTGTCCAAGAGAAGACAATCCTCCATTGGGCATTGATCCTGATCGAATGGTATCCGGCGAGGGAACCCTTGAGGGCCTCCAGCCTGTTTCCGGGAGGAACAGCGAGATCCTCAAGTCGGGAGGCGCGGTTCATTTGAATCAGCTTTCGCAAGGCGACACGGGCGATGAACGCGAATCGTCTGTTGGATTCGGTTTCAAAAAGCTCCTGCGTGTCCTCGTCGGCGAAGTCCTGAATCATTGGGGGGGTCAAGCCGCGGAGGGGTTTTGTTTGGCGGTGGCGGTGTGGATTTGGCGGGCCATTTTGGCAACGAGGGCGGTCCAACCGGTTTGGTGGCTGGCTCCGACGCCCGCTCCGTTGTCGCCGTTGAAGTATTCGTTGAATTGAAGAATGTCGCGCCAGTGCGGGTCGTTGTGGAAAATGTCGACTCCGCCTTGGAAGGGGCGGCGGCCGTTTTTGTCGGGCGTGAAAATGCCGACGAGGCGTTTTTGGAGTTCGATCGAGACTTCCCAGAGGTTCATTTCCACACCGCTGCCGGTGGGGAATTCCACCTTGAACGAGTCGCCGAAGTAGAAGCCGAATTTTTGGAGCGATTCGATGATGAGGAAATTCATCGGCATCCAGACAGGACCGCGCCAGTTTGAGTTTCCGCCGAACATCGCCACCGGGCTGTCGGCGGGGCTGTAGGCGAGCGTCTCGGTTTTTTCTCCCTCGGTGAATGAGTAGGGATGGGCCTCGTAGACTTTCGACAGCGCGCGGATGCCGTGCGGCGAGAGGAATTCGGTTTCGTCGAAGAGGCGTTCGCAAATGCGGCGCAGGCGGTCGGGCGGGACGAGGGATACCAGCGTGCGGCCATCCACCT
>CAZVPK010000065.1:1646-12435 GCA_964628505.1 uncultured Chthoniobacter sp. | reverse complement strand
CGGCACGGTCGCGCATGACCTCCATCTCGAATTCCTTCCAGCCGAGGAGCGATTCCTCGACGAGAACCTCGCTCACGGGGGAGAGGTCGAGCCCGCGGCGGCAGATTTCATCGAGTTCCTCGCGGTTGTAGGCGATGCCGCCGCCCGCGCCGCCGAGGGTGAACGCGGGGCGGATGATAAGCGGGAAGGTTCCGATTTCGGCGGCGACCTGGCGGGCTTCCTCGAGCGTGTGGGCGACTCCCGAGCGGGCGCAATCGAGCCCGATTTCGATCATGATGTTTTTGAAGATGAGCCGGTCCTCGCCGCGCTTGATGGCTTCGGCGTTGGCCCCAATGAGGCGTGCGCCGTGGCGTTCCAGCGCCCCGTTTTCCACGAGGGCCATGGCGGCGTTGAGCGCGGTCTGGCCGCCGAGGGTGGGAAGGACGGCGTCGGGTTTTTCGCGCTCGAGGATTTTTTCAATCGTCTCCGGAGTGATCGGCTCGACATAGGTCCGCATCGCGAACTCGGGATCGGTCATGATCGTCGCGGGGTTCGAGTTCACCAGCACGACCTCGTATCCCTCCTCGCGAAGAGCCTTGCAGGCCTGGACCCCCGAATAGTCGAATTCGCAGCCTTGGCCGATCACGATGGGACCGGATCCGATGAGGAGGATTTTTTTGATCGAGGTGTCTTTCGGCATGGCGCGGGACTTTATCAAACGGCCTTGGAGCGGCAACGAAATGGTTGGACTAAAAATCGCGCGCGGCGGAGAAAGCGTCCGTGGAACCGCGCAAATACAGCACCGGAACAAAAGGAAGACTCAAAATGCACGCGGACCAGTGCCGCGAGGCGGTCCATGCGAACTCGCCGAATTTCCATCTCGCGGTGGAGTTCATCGAGTCGATCGATCCGGAGAGGGAGGACCGGGTGTGGCAGCGGTTTCAAACGCCGGAGGATGTGCTGCCGGAGTTGGAGGCGTGGCTCTCGGGCGGGGAGGCGCCGGCGGAACCGCCGAAAAGTCCGGTGGTCCCGGCAAGCCGTCTCACGGCGCCGGATCCCAAACTCGTCCGATTGTTGCAGGACACCCGCGCATGGGTGGAGGAAAACGCCGGGACGCTGTCGGCGCTCAAGCCGTTGGAGGCGGTGGAAAAGGTTCTCGGGCGATTGGACGGTCGGGCCTGACGGGCAAATGCCCACGGACGGGACCGTGCGCCCGGTTCAGCGCGCATCCGGTTGGCGGGCGACGGGAGCGGAGTGGCGGTCCAGTTTCCCGGCGACGTTCGTGTTTTCGGGGTCGAGCTCGAGGGCCTTTTGCCAATGGCGAACGGCCTCCGGGATTTGGCCGAGTTTTTCGTGGGCGTCACCGAGATGGTCGAGCACCACGGGGTCGGGCGGGTCGAGGAGAGAGGCGGCGCGCTGGAGTTCGGCCAGCGCCTCGTGGTGGCGGCCCTGCTTGAAATAAACCCAGCCCAGGCTGTCGATGTAGGCGCCGTTGCCGGGGTCCATCTCGAGGGCGCGGAGGACGAGTTGCTCGGCCTCGTCGAGGTTGATGCCGAGTTCGGCCCACATGTAGCCGAGGTGGTTGCAGGCCTCGGCGGACCGGGAGGGGGCGAGGGCGATGGCCTTGCGCAGGAGTTCCTCGGCTTTCACATAATGTCCCGCGCGCTCGGCGGCGCCGCCGTAGCTGAGATAGAAATCACTGTCGAGGAGGGCCGGGTGGATGTTGGCGGCGGCCACGAGCGCCCGTTCGAAGGCGATGAGGGCGGCGGCATGTTGTTCCGCCTGGCTGAGCGAGATGGCGCGGAGCACGGTGAACCCGACAAGGTAGGGGAATTTCGATTCCGCCTCGGCGGCGGCCTGGACGGCGGCGGGCGCGTCGCCGGAACGCAGGAGGGTTCGCACCAGTTCCTCGTGGCGGCGGGGATCGATGGGCGCGATGAGAAGGGCCTGGCGCATGTCGGCGGCGGCCTGGGCGAATTCGCCCCGCCGGATTTGGATGCGCGCCAGCAGGTCGTAGGCGGGAAGGTTGACGGGATTGCGCGCGATGATGGATTGGAGAAGTTCGGCGGCCCGGTCGTCCTCGCCCAGTTCCATCAGGGCCCCGGCGAGTTTTTCGCGCACGCCGTCGAGGTCCGGATCGAGCGAGAGGGCTTTTTCATGGAGTTCGACCGCGCGGCGGGTTTCTCCGCAGAGAGCGTGGAAATCGCCCGCCCTCGCGAGGGCGTCGGCATTCCCGGCGCCGAGGCCCTCGATGCGCTCGAGAAGTGATTGGATTTTTTCCAGGGCGGCGGGGGACGGATCGCGGCGGGACCGGGCGATCTCGCGGAGGCGGAGGTCCGCGATCGAGATCCAGAACTCGACGTCGTCGGACTTCTGGCGCTCGGCCCTCTGAAAGAGAGGTTCGATCTTGCGGGTTTGCCCGGAGGCGCGGTGGATTTCCCAGAGGAGTTCGTAGGCGAAGGCGGCGGAGGGATCGGCGTCGAGCGCCTCGAGCGCGTGTTTCTCGGCGAGAAGGGGCTTTTGAAGATGGCGAAGATAGATACTGGCGAGGGCCTGCGAGGGCGAGGGGTCGTGCGGCGAGGCTTTCCGCGCGTCCTTCAAAACCGAGATCGCCTCCGGGGTTTCTCCCCGGCGCAGATAGTGCTGGGCCACATCGATGGCAAGGGCGGTGAATCCCGGATCCAAAAACAAAACCCGTTTCTTCGAGGCGAGAGCGGCATCGGGTCCGCGGAGTTCCTCCTCGAGAAAAGCCTTCATATGCATCGCATGGGCCTCGGCGGTCCTCTCCGCGGAGGGCCGAAGCTGGAGCGGGCGGGGGGCGTCCGGTTCGGGGAATTCCATCCAGTCCGCCCGGTTGGCGGAGGCCGGCCTGGAACAGAGCACGACGGCGAGAATGGCCGCTCCGATCGCGGCGATCCTCCGGCGGGCTGTCCGGACCCGGTGGCTTGGCATGGGCACAAGTTAGCCGTTCGGGTCGGGATTTCCACTTTTTACTCGATCCCGCCCGCCGCGCAGGACCGCCCAAAACGCCTCGACAGGCGGCAGGCCGCGCCGCATTTTGACAAAATGAACACAAACACGGAAATCAAGCTTCTGAGGGATTGCGACGCGGTCCAGATCCCGAGCGGGCATCCGATCGTGCTGCCCGCCGGCATGGAGGTGGTCGTCACCCAATCCCTCGGCGGCACCTACACGGTCGCCACGCCGGGAGGCCTTGCCCGCATCGATTTGAAGGATTCCGACGCGCTCGGTCTCGACGCCGCCAAGGCGTCCGAAAAAATCAAGGCCGAGGGAACCTTGCAGGACGCGGTCTGGAGCCAGCTCAAAACGGTTTTCGATCCCGAGATTCCCGTGAATGTGGTCGACTTGGGCCTCATCTACGACTGCGCCGTGGAGACGAAGGAGGGAAAAACCTCGGTTCTTGTGAAAATGACGCTCACTGCGCCGGGTTGCGGCATGGGACCGACCATCGCGGCCGACGCGAAAAACAAAATCCTCGCCATCGAGGGCATCGACGAGGCCGAGGTCGAGCTGGTTTGGGATCCGCCGTGGAACCAGTCGATGATCAGCGAGGCCGGCAAAATGAAACTCGGCATCCTCTGAGGCCGCTCACCATTTCCGGAAGCGCGAGAACCAGAGAATTCCGAAACCCACGACGAGCGCGAGGGCGTTGATCGCCGCGAAGGGCCACATCGGCCCGGCGCTTGGAATCGGGAGTTCGACATTCATCGAAAAAATTCCCACCACCAGGTTCGCGGTCATGATCGCAATGGTCCAGATGGTGAATTTTTTGATGAGGGTGTTGAGGTTGTGGCTCACGATCGAGGCGCGGGCGTCCATGAGGCCTGCGATGACCTGCGAGTAGATTTCGGAGCGGCGGAGGCACTGCTGGTTTTCGATGATGATGTCCTCGAGGATGCCGGTCTGCTCGTGGTCGAATCCCAGCCGCGGGGCGCAGGAGCGCATCTTGTCGAAGAGCGCGCCGTTCGAATTGATCGCGTTCAGGATGTAGACAAGGCTTTTTTCCAGCGCGAACATGTTCAGCAGGTAGCGGGTCTCCATCGAAGTCATGATCCGGCGCTCGAGGGAGTCGGAGAGCATGTTGATGGCTTTCAGATGCCCCTCGAAATGGCTGATGCTCTGATAGAGCAGCCGGAGGATGACGTCCTGCACGGTAAAAATCCGGAGCGGGGCGCGTCCCTCGAAGAGCGGGGCGTCGTCGGGCATCACCACAACGATCCGGTCCTCGTAGAGGAACACGCCGGTGGAGGTCATCTTGAGCAGAAAATTGTCGTCCGCGGAAAAACTCTTCGGTCGCTTGAAAATGAGCGCGGCGTGGTCGGTCTCGAATTCGAGGCGGGAGAGTTCGTCGGGGTCGAGCGAGGAGCGGAGGGTGTGGAAGTCGATATTGTAATACTCCATCAGGTCCGCCTCGTCCTCGGCGGTGGGGGAGTTGAAGACGATTATCTGGGCCTCGTCGGGTTCGCAGCGAACCACCGAACCGGCCTCCTCGGCGACGCGGTAATACGATCTCGGTCCGCCCGGCCTGTTGACGGGAACCGTTCCGGCCGCGGAGTCCTCCGCCGCAAGCATGGGCGCCATCGTGGACATGTGAGAAGACTTTCCCGAATTCGCGCGGGCCGTCGATTCGATTTTTCCCGCATCGAACCAAGTCCGGCCCGCATGAAATTCATCCCGCCGTTGCCGAAGGGCCGCCGCGCCTGTATTCTCGCCACATGAGCAGGATTCAATTCCGGATCGTCCCCCCCGTGGACCGCGCCGCCGCCCCGGTCTACATTTCCGGCAACCATCCGGCGCTGGGGTCCTGGAATCCCGCCCAGGCGTTGCCTCTCGAGCATGACGGGGTTTTCCACTCCGGCGGGATCGAGGCGGACACCGGATCGCGGCTCGAATACAAAATCCACCGCGGCAGTTGGGAGGCCGAGGAGGTGGACGCCTTCGGAAACGTGCCGCCCAACCACGTCCACGATGTGTGGCTCGATGCCACCCGGCACCACACCGTCGCGGATTGGAAGGACCGGCACGCGGGCCGACTCACGCGCGAGCGGGTCCACTCGCGGGTGCTCGCCGGCGAGCGGGATTTGGTGATCTGGCTACCGCCCTCCTACTCCGGCGAATCGCCGATGCGCTTTCCGGTGGTTTATTTGCACGACGGCGCGAATGTTTTCGATCCCCGCACCAGCGTGGTTTCCGGGGTGGACTGGGCCGCGGACGAGTGGGCGGGGCTCCTTGCCAGGCAGGGGGTGCTTCCCGAAACGATTGTCGTCGGAGTGTGCCACCCCGAGGGCTACGCGGAGGACAACGTCACGATGCGCGATTTCGAATTGTCGCCGCAGCTTGGAGGAGCGGCCTACGCGCAGTTCGTCTCCACGGAGCTTGTCGCCCACATGGACAGCCACTACCGCACGATCGCCGAGCCGAAGTCCAGAACCCTCGGCGGGGCGGGGCTGGGGGCCCTCAACGCCTTCCACACCGCCATCGCGCACCCCGGGGTCTTTGCCCGCTTCGCCTGCCTTTCCACGTCCTTCGAGGATGTGTCCCAATCCCTCCCTGACCAGTCCTCCGCGCTTCAAGCGCTCGAGACCGAGCCGGCGCTCGAGCCCGGTATCCGGATGTATTTCGACCACGGCGACCAGGGGCTCGACGAGTGCTATGCGGTCTACCACAGCCTGCTGGCCGGGCACTTGCGCGACAAGGGTTGGAAAGAGGGGCGGGAATTCACGATCCGCCAAAGCGCAGGAGGTTCGCATGCGGAAATCTCCTGGCGAGTCCGTTTCGGCGAGGCCCTGCGGTTCCTGGCGGGCGCCCCGAAATAGAGGCCGGTCTTTTTGGAAAAATCCTCCCCGCCATCGGGGGCTTCGGGCATAATCGGCCGATGATTCCATCCGACCTGCGCGACACCCTCAAAAAGGAGGCCGCCATCCACGCCGTGCGGCACATCGAGCCCGGAATGATCGTCGGACTCGGCACCGGTTCGACCGCCATCCACGCGGTTCGCGAGATCGCCCGCCGGCACGCGGCGGGGGAGTTGGAGGGCGTTCGCGCCTTTGCCACCTCGTCCCACATCGCGCGGGTCGCCCGCGGGGAGGGGCTTCCGCTTTTCGACGATTCCGGCCCGGCCTCCATCGATGTCACCATCGACGGAGCCGACGAGGTCGATCCGGCGTTGAACCTGATCAAGGGCGGCGGCGGCGCGCTTTTCCACGAGAAGATCGTCGCCCAGGCCACGTCCCGGCAGATCATCGTTGTGGACGAGGCGAAGATGTCGCCCCGCCTGGGAACGCTCCACGCCTTGCCGGTCGAGGTCGTCCCCTTCGGCTGCGAGTCCCAGAGGCGGTTCCTCGAGACTCTCGGAGGTTGTCCGGTTCTCCGGCTCGATGAAAAGGGGGAGCCGTTCATCACGGACGAGGGGAATGTGATTTACGATTGCAACTTCGGACCGCTCGGGAATCCCGAGGAACTCGCCGCCGAATTGCGATCCCGAACCGGGGTCGTCGAGCACGGGCTGTTTCTGGGCATGACCGATGATCTCGTGATCGGCACTCCGAAGGGACTCCGCCACCTGCGATACGACCGCGCCACCCGGCAGGTGGTCGAGGTCGAGGTCGATTGATCCGCGCGATTGCGGCTTATTTTTTTCCGTCGCTCCAGGTCTTCGAGAGCCTGCCGCCGGGCATCGGCGGGATCGCCAACCCGTCCGCCGCGTAGTGGGCGACGTCGTTGAACACCGTCAAGCGCGCATCCAGCGAATCGCGGAAATCCAGAACCGTCAATGATGCCGGGTTCAGGTCCAGGTGGTCGCGGTAGCGTCTCGGATCGAAGCCCAGGATCGCCCCGAGCATGAGCCGGATTGTGGCCTTGTGGGACACGATGCAAACGATCCCGCCGGGATGGGCGGACACCGCTCGAAGAAGGGCGGGCATCGCCCGGGCGGTCACCGCAAGCCCCGACTCGCCGCCCTCGGGAGCGAAATTGTAGGGATCGGACTCCCATTTTTCATACATGTCGGCGAAGCGTGTCTCGGCTTCCACCCGCGTCAATCCCTCCCATGCGCCGTGGTTGATCTCGCGCAGTCCGTCGTCGGTCTGGATCGGCAATCCATGCGGTTCGGCGAGGATCCGGGCCGTTTCCACCGTGCGGTCGAGGGGGGAGGCGAGGAACGCCGAGATTTTTTGCGACGAGAGGCGGCGCGAGAGGGCTCCGGCCTGCTCGCGACCGGTGTCGCTCAGTTCGACATTGGTCGAGCCGGCGAACCGGTCCTCGGCGGACAGGACCGTGGCTCCGTGGCGGACGAGAAAAACGCGCGTTTTCATTCGGGGGCCAGTTTTAGCGGATTCCCCGCCGGATGCCAGTTCGAGCGTGTTCCCCCCGGGCACCCCGCTTGGAAAAAAATGTCCCGTGCTTTTGCCTTGCCGCCGCCGGAGGCGGGTGGAGGATTGCCGGGCATGAAACATCTTCTCCTCGGATTTCTCGCCCTGTGGCTCGCGGGTTTGTCCAACGGGGTTGCCGAATCCTCCGGCAAGCCGGTGCTCGTCGTTCTCACCAGCCATTCCCGATTGGGGGATACGGGGCGGGGGACCGGATTTTTTCTCGGCGAGCTCACGCATCCTCTCGAGGTTTTTGAAAAGGCCGGGTTGCCTGTGGAATTCGCATCGATCGGGGGAGGGGAACCGCCGGTGGACGGTCTCGACCTCGAGGATCCTGTGAACGCCCGATACTGGAACGACCCGGCCTTCCGCGCGAAGCTGGCATCGACCAAAAAGCTCGCCGCCTTGGATCCCGCGGGCTACCGCGCCGTTTTTTTCGCCGGGGGCCACGGCACGATGTGGGATTTTCCCGACGATGAGGCGGTGTGGAAAACAATCCGCACCCTCTACGAGGCGGGCGCGCCGGTCGGCGCGGTTTGCCACGGTCCCGCGGCGCTGGTGAACGTGAGGCTTTCAAACGGGGAATATCTCGTCGCCGGCAAGGAGGTCGCCGCCTTCACGAATTCCGAAGAGGAAAAAATGGAACTCTCCGAAGTCGTTCCGTTCCTCCTCGCCACCCGCCTCGAGGAACGCGGGGCCGTGCACCGGCCCGCCCCCGATTTCCAGAAACAGGTCGTCGCGAGCGGTCGTCTGGTCACCGGCCAGAATCCCGCGTCGGCCGCCGGAGTCGCCGAGAAAATGGTCGAACTTCTCGACGACGCCCGTTGAGAATTCCACCGCGATACGGAGCCGACCCGCTTGCAACCCCCGGAAACGAGCCTCGTGATCGCCGCCCATCGGCACGGTCCGATGTTGGAACAATGCCTCGATGCGGTGGCGGGCCTCGAGCCAGAGCCCGGTGAAGTCATCGTGGTGGTCGATGGAGGCGACGAATCCGTCGCGCGGGCGGCTCGGGGGAGGGGGTTCGAGACAATTGTTCTGGAAAACGCCCCGGGGGTTTCGGCCGCGAGAAACGCCGGCGCGGCCCGGGCGAAGGGAAAACATCTTCTCTTTCTCGACTCCGATGTTGTGCCCGGGCGCGACCATGTGGCGAGGGCGATCGCGGCGCTCGGGTCCCGGCCCGCCGCCGTGGCGGCGTTCGGATGCTACGACGATTCGCCGTCCGCCCCCGGATTGGTTTCGCGGTATCGCAACCTTCTGCACCACTTCACCCACCTCCATGCCAACCGCGATGCCCGGTCGTTCTGGGCCGCCTGCGGGATTTGCGATGCGGAGGTTTTTCGACAAGCCGGCGGCTTCGATGAAACCTACCGCGTTCCCAGCATCGAGGACATCGACCTCGGCTACCGAATCCACCGCGCCGGCCACCGAATCGCGCTCGACCCCGGTTGGCAGGTCAAGCACCTCAAGAAATGGACCTGGCGCGACCTCGTCTTCACCGACATCGGCCGCCGCGCGTTCCCGTGGACGCTCCTGCTCCTCCGCGAAGGCCGCTTGGACAATGATCTCAACATCGACACCCGCTCGCGCTGGAGCGCGCTATTGGTGGTGGCCGCACTTGCCTCGACGGCGGGAGGATTTTTGTCCCCTTGGCTCCTCGCAATTCCCGCCGCGTGCCTGGCGGGTGCGATTTTCCTCAACAGAGGATTCCACCGGTTTCTGGCCCGCAAGGGGGGCTGGCTTTTTGCGCTCGGGGCGGTTCCGCTCCACCTTTTCTATTTCCTCGCGGCGGTCAGTGGTTGGATCTCGGGCCAAGCCGTTTTTCTTTTTCAGCGAATTCTTCGAGTCCGGTAGTTCCGTCCGCGTTTCGGGACGGACGGCCGCCGAATATGCCGGCCATCTCCCGGAAATGTCCGCGCGTCGGATGCCACTCGCGAAGGAGGATCAGCGTGCCGGCATAGAGAATCGTCGCGAGCGAGAGGTCGACCAGCACATGAAGTCCGAGACCTCGCAGCCCAAGCCCCGCGCACACGGTGGCAATCGAGGCAAGGGACACCCTCGCCAAGGTCGCCCAAGGGTATCGGAGTCCGAGCAACCTCAGGCCGTCGCGGAGCGAGACCATCGCCGTTCCGAACGCCAGGCAGGCGGCCACCCAGGCCGCGCCGATCAGTCCCGCTTTCGGCACCACCAGGGCGAACGCCCCGACCGCGGCGACGATCAATAGCAGCAACGGCAGAAGAATGGACACCCGCTCGCCCGCCGCGGAGACCAGGGTGCGTCCCGCCAATGTCTGGATTCGAAAGACCACCGCGATCAAAAGCACCCAAAGCACCGGCGCGCACTCCGCGAATTCCCGGCCCAGCAAGAACACGGCGATCTCCCTCGAGAAAACACCGAGCGCCACAAGAATCCCGCCGTAGATCGCGGCGACCCGCAGAAACGCCCGGGCCACTTTGGCGGCCTCCGCGTGGTTTTCCGACAATCGGGATTTGGAAAGCGATTGCAGCACGACCGGGCTCGTCGGCTGGAACAGCATCGAGGCCGCAAACCCGATATTCTGGGCCCCGCCGTAGAGTCCGGCGAGCACCGGCGACAGGAGGAAAAATTTCACCGCGAGCAGATCCATGCCTTGGGACACGCGGAGCGCCGCTTGAGCGACGGCGAGCAGGCGCGTTTCCGACCAAAGCTCCATGAATCCGGCCCGGTCTCGATGAAAAATCCCCACGCCGCTCATCCCCCGCACAAGGAGAAGTTGCCCCGCGCCGCCCGCCACGACCGCCCAGGCCGCTCCCGGTGCCGCCAACCCGCTCTCCAAAAAAACCACCGCCGCCGCGAGTTGAAAAATCCATCCCGCCAAAACCCCGACCGCGTTTTTCCCGAATTCCCCCCGCGCCGCGAGAATTCCCAGATGAACGCCCGCCATTCCGCCCAAGGGCAGATCGATCGCCAGGATTCTCAACAACACCGCGATCGCCGGAGCATGGACCGCCGCCGCGATCCAACCCGCCGCGGCAAAAAGCGCCACGCCGAGACCGGTCGAGACCAGCGTCACCAGTTGCAGCATCGAAACCGCGAAGCGGTGGCCGTCCGCCCGCCCCGCCACCAGTCGCACAAGCGCTCCCCCGGTCGCCAGGCCGACGGAAACACCGACCCAATTGAGCAACAGAATGGACAGAGCATACCGGCCATAATCCGCCAACCCGAGATTGCGCGTGAGATATCCCATCAAAACCAGCCCGCATCCCAGCACCGCCACGCGCGAGGCCACCATCAACAAGCTCCCCGCCGCCACCCGCGCCCGCGCGGAGGGTTCGGTTCGGGACGGTGGAGGCGTGATCAAAACGGGGGCGTAATTACCATCCCCGCGCGTCCGAACCAAGGAAAGCGACGCGAGCGGCCTTCCCGGCGACGGCAAGAAGCCC
>CAZVPK010000065.1:0-1546 GCA_964628505.1 uncultured Chthoniobacter sp. | reverse complement strand
GGCAACCGGCCAAAGGGCTGCGAATCGGCAACCCCCAAGCGCAAGGACCCGCCGACCTCCACGCCCAACCCGCCAAGCTCCCTCCTCCGCGCCTTCCCGTCCGCCAGGGACCGGAGCGCCCGCTCCGCAACCGCATGTCCCGACAAAAAAAGCCACGCCCGTGTGAATCCATCCCTCCACCCGCATCACCGGGAGGGTGAAAAACCCGATCAGAAAAATCCCTCCTTGCAGAAAATGATCGCACAACTCTTTTGCGACGATCGGCGCAAAAGAGTTGTGCGATTATGAAATGAGCGGGGGAGGGGCGGCGACTCCGGCTTTTGGAGATTTTGGATCGGCGGGGCGCCCATGCCCCTTTCGTTCTTCGCCCTGGCTCGCCGATGGCGGGAAGAAGGGGTGCTGTCGGGTCAGGGAGTGGCGATGAGGATTCGGAGGTCGTCGGGGGGCGTGTAGTTTTTCTTTTCGACGACGAAGGTGGTGGGGCCGGTTTTTTTGACGCCGGTGGCGCAGAGGGAGAGGATGTTTTTCGGGTGGCCTTTGTCGATGGTGAGGCGGAAGGAGTCGATGGGGCCTTGCCAGGTGTTCGCGGTGCGGAGGATGTAGTCGATGTGGTAGGACCTGCGGCATCGGGCGAGGGCTTTCGAGGTGGGGGCGTCGATGCAGTAGCGTTCGGAAAGTTCTTTTTGAAAATCCTGGGTCGCGGGAAGGGGCCAGGACCAGACGCCGCCGCGCGGGTGGTTTTCGTATTCGTGGGAGATGGTGATTTTCGATCCGGCGGGGAAGGTTTGGGTCCAGTGATGGCGGATGCCGATGGCCCATTCGCACCAGTATTCCTTGCCGCCTTGGAAAGCGGTTTCGATTTTCAGCAGGCCGGCGTCGACGAGGGGTTGGAGCGCGGACTCGGGCAGGGCGTCGAGGGCTTTTTGCAGGCGCCCGGGATCGAGGCTCAAGGGCACGCCGGCTTGGCGCAGGAGGGCGGTGACATCCTCGCCGATTTGGTCGTCTCCGGTGTGAGGATGGTGGCTGTGGCGAAAGGCGCGGCGCTCGATTTCGGGCGGGATGTTTTGGCCGTCCACGGTGATGGTGAAATTGACGAGGTTCTCGCGGTCGGGGTCGTCCGGGAGGTTCATGTCCTGGAGGAAGAGGGAGCGGACGGGGATGGGGGGCAGGGGAAAGATCACTTCGCCGGTGACATCGTCGGAGGAGGTGTTTTCGAAGACATAGGCGACGCGGATTTTTTCGAGGCTGATGAAGAGGTCTTCGGAACGCATGGCGACCTGGTCGGTGCGGGAGAATTCGAGTCCGGTCGCACCGATGCCGCCGAAGCCGTCGTTGGCTTGGAGGGGGAGGAAAGCGAGAAGGAGGGCGGCGAGGGGGAGGAGGGGATTCATGGGGGGGCGCCGCGCGTGGCGGAATTTTGAAAAAATTTCGACGGCCGTTGGCGTGGTCGCACGGCCGGTGGTCGAAACTCGTTCCGAGTTCCGCTACGCGCGATGGGGGAGGCTGGGTTTTATTTGGCTTTGCCTTGGTTGGCGACGGCGTTCAT
>CAZVPK010000064.1:0-12463 GCA_964628505.1 uncultured Chthoniobacter sp. | reverse complement strand
ATGATGCTGGGACCGAACCGGGCGCCTTCCTCGCCGCCGGAGACGCCGGTGCCGATGAAAAGAATCCCGCGGGCCTCGAGCGCGCGTTGGCGGCGGTTGGTGTCCGCGAACAGGGAATTCCCGCCGTCGATGAGAATGTCGCCGGGCTCGAGGAAGGGGAGGGCTTGCGCGATGAAATCATCCACGGGCTGGCCGGCCTTCACGAGCATCATGATCCGGCGCGGGCGTTTGAGTTTGGCCACGAGTTCCTGGATCGAGTGCGCGCCCTGGACGTTGGTTCCCTTGGCCTCGTTGGCGAGGAACTCGTCCACTTTCGAGGTGGTGCGGTTGTAAACAACGACGGTGTAGCCGTGGTCGTTCATGTTGAGGACAAGATTCTGGCCCATGACGGCCAATCCAATGAGACCGATGTCTCCCTGAGGCGTGGTGGTTTGCATGTGAGAAAGAAAGGGCTTCTTGGCGTGGTTGGAAGCCGGGCGGGGGAGGTCGGCGGTGCCTCGGAGCGATGCGATTCCCTACAGCAAATCCTTGGCCGCTGGGAAGCCTGAATTTCCCCGCCGCTCCGGCCGGAAGCGCCGCCGGGGCCCGGCGGCCGAGGTCATTTTTTCAAGGGACGCGTCGCCGGCGTGAAGATGGCTTGGAATCGCAGGGAAAGAATCCGCTCGATCTCGGCCGAGGTGGTTTCGGCCGGGCGCGAGGCGTCGAGAAGGACCACGCGTGCGGGGTTGTTCTTGACCAAATCGAGGTAGCCTTTGCGAACCGCGGAGAAGAACTCCTCGGACTCCCGCTCGATGCGGTCGAGTTGGCGTTTTCCGGAGCGCATGCGGGCCAGCGAGGTTTCGCGGTCGAGGTCGAGGACGATCGTCACATCCGGCAGGCAATCCCCGACGGCAAACGCATTGATGCGGGCGGTGGCGTCCGCCGGGATGCGGCGGGCGACGCCTTGATAGACCGTGGTGGAATCGAGGAAGCGGTCGCTGATCACGACCCGCCCGGCCTCGAGGGCGGGCAGGATTTTTTCGCGGACCAGTTGGGCGCGGCTCGCGGCGAAGAGGAGAAGTTCGGCCTCGGGCACTAGCGCCTCGCCCTCCGGCGCGTGTTGCAGGAGATGGCGGATCGACTCGCCGGCGGAGGTGCCGCCGGGTTCGCGGATCAAAATCGGTTCGCGGCCGAAGCGGCGCAGCGTGTCGGCCAGGAGGGCGATCTGGGTGGATTTCCCGCATCCCTCCGAACCTTCGAACGTGATGAACAAACCGGGTCGCGACATTTTCGTCAAAACGGCTTTGATATTCCGCGCGCGCCGTTTTAGCAAAGCCCGAATGAACCACTGGCTCGTGAAACAGGAACCCGACTCGTATCCCTGGGAGCGATTTGTGCGGGATGGCGGGACCGCATGGACCGGCGTGAGGAATTTCCAGGCCCGCAACCATCTTCGCGCCATGCGGCCCGGCGACCGCGTTCTTTACTACCACAGCGTCACCGGCAAGGCGGTGGTCGGCCTGGCGGAGGTCGTCCGCGCCGCGTATCCCGATCCCACCGCGGCGGAGGGCGACTGGAGTTGCGTGGATTTGAAGCCGGTGCGGACGCTGGACCGGGCGGTGACGCTCGAGGAAATCAAGACCGAGCCCGCGCTTTCGGAAATCGCGCTGCTCCGCCAGTCGCGCCTCAGCGTGATGCCCCTCGCCAAACCCGAGTTCGAAACCCTCCTGCGCCTCTCGAAAAAATAGCAACATTTGCGCTGGCGTGCCGGCGCGATTCCTAGGATTTTTCCTCCATGACAACGTCCCCCCATTTCGCTGTCGCCTCCACCTTCTCACCGCGTTTCCGGGCCATCATTGTCGAGGCCGACCGCATGGCGCGGCTCTTCGACGCTCGCTTGAGCGTGCTGCACGCCGGCGAGAGGTCGGACGAGAAGGTGGGGATTTTCCGCGACGCCTTCGCGGGCCTGGGGCGCGAGGAGGTCGACATCTACTGGTGCGAGGGATCCACGCCCTCCGAGGCGCTGGTCGACGCGGCCGCCAGCGAGTATTTCGACCTGTTCATCGCCGGAACGATCGCGCGGCCCGACGACGTGAGGAATTTCACCGGTGCGATCGTGCGCGAGCTTTTCACCCGCACTCCGTGCGATCTCCTGCTCATTCCCGACCCCAAGGAGGAACCTCCCGAAAACCTCTCCGCCTGTCTGCTGGTCGAGGCCCACGCTCCCCGCTGGCGGGCCGCCAAGGACACCCTTCGCGCGTTGAAGCCCGCCCGCATTTCCATTCTCGCCGCGGACAGTCCGTTCGCCCAGGCGCGGCGCTCCGCCAATGCCAAAAGCGATGTCGACGGCAGCCTCGAGGAAATCCGCGAGGACCTCGGCGGCATCGCCTCGGAGATCGACGTCCGCCGGGTCCAATCGAACACGGGATTCGTCCTCTGCGACATCCTGCAGGAATCGCGTCCCGATTTTCTTTTCGTCGAATCCGAGTGGAAAAACCGCCAACGCGTGTTGCCGCCGCATCTCGGCTGGCTCGAACAAGTGATCCCCAGCCGGTTGTTTCTTTTTGGAAAACCCCCGCGCGGCGTCAAGGAGACGACGACGCTCGTCTCCACCTGATCATTCGCGCGGCCTCACCATTCGACCCCGACCACCGTCAGTGTCGAGGCCTGGTAGGGCGTGCCGCCGGCGATGTCCTTGCTGACATTTTTCTCGCCGGTGCCGTATTCCGCGGGGGCGGCCGGGTTGACCGCCTGCCATGGTTTGTCGGTGAAAATCTGGGTGACGATGCCGTCGATGGCGGGCCGCAAATCCGGCGCCTCCACGGTGATTTCCTGTTCGAACGCCTCGACGGCCACGAAATCCTGGGCGTTCGCCGTAGCCAGGGCGGTCACGGCCGCCAGTCCGTAAAAAACAATTTTCATGTTTTGAATAAACAGCCGGCCCGGGGCCTTGGCAAGACGCCGCGAGCGATGGAGGCCGGGGCGTCAGGCCGATTTTTCGAAGACCAACCGGGCGTTTTTTTCCGTGGCGGTGATGTGGTCGCCTTCGGTGAAACGGCCGTCGAGGATTTCCAGGCTGAGCGGGTCGAGGATTTCGCGTTGGATCACTCGCTTGAGAGGTCGTGCGCCGTAGGCGGGGTCGTAGCCTTCCTTGCCGAGGAATTTTTTGGCGCTGTCGTCGAGGATGAGCGTGATGTTTTGTTTTTGCAGGCGGGCGAGGAGGCGCTGGAGTTGGATGTCGACGATGTTGGTGATCTGTGAGGCGTCGAGGCGGTCGAAGATGATGATTTCGTCGATGCGGTTCAGGAACTCGGGGCGGAAGTGGCCGCGCAGGGCTTCCTGGACACGGTGGTTGCGTTCCTCCACCGGCAAATCCTCCATGATGTATTGGCTGCCGATGTTCGAGGTCATGATGAGGACCGTGTTTTTGAAATCGACGGTGCGGCCCTGGCCGTCGGTGATGCGGCCGTCGTCAAGGACCTGCAGCAGGACATTGAAGACATCGGGGTGGGCTTTTTCGACTTCGTCGAACAGGACGACGGAGTAGGGCTTGCGGCGGACGGCTTCACTGAGCTGGCCGCCTTCCTCGTAGCCGACATAGCCGGGAGGGGCGCCGATGAGCCGGGCCACGGTGTGCTTCTCCATGTATTCGGACATGTCGAGGCGGATGATCGCGCCTTCGTCGTCGAAGAGGAATTCGGCGAGGGCCTTGGAGAGTTCGGTTTTTCCGACGCCAGTGGGGCCGAGGAACAGGAAGGAGCCGATGGGGCGGTTTTCGTCCTGCAGGCCGGCGCGGGCGCGGCGGACGGCGTTTGAGACGGCTTTGATGGCTTGTTGCTGGCCGACGACGCGCTGCATGAGGCGCTCTTCCATTTTCACGAGCTTGGCGCGCTCGCCTTCCTGCAGGCGGGAGACGGGGATGCCGGTCCAGGTGGAGACGACTTTGGCGATGTCCTCTTCGGTGACTTCCTCGCGGAGGATCGTAGTGCCTTTCGAGTCGGGTTCGATTTTGTGGAGTTCGCGTTCGGCTTCGGGGATGAGGCCGTATTGGATTTCGCTGGCGCGCTGGAGGTCGCCGCGGCGCTGGGCCTGCTCGAGTTCGGCGCGGAGGTGGTCGAGTTTCTCGGCGACTTTTTGGGATTTGCCGATTTCCTCTTTTTCCTTCAGCCACTGGGCGCGGAGCGTGGCGGCGCGTTCCTTGGAATCGGCGAGTTCTTTTTCCAGTTTCTCGAGGCGCTCGCGGCTGGCGGCGTCCTTTTCCTTTTTGAGGGCGGCGCGTTCCATTTCGAGCTGCATGACTTCGCGTTCGAGTTGGTCGAGTTCGGTGGGGAGGGATTCGAGTTCGATCTTCAGGCGGGAGGCGGCTTCGTCCATGAGATCGACGGCTTTGTCGGGCAGGAAGCGGTCACTGATGTAGCGGTCGCTGAGGACCGCGGCGGCGATGATCGCGGCATCCTGGATGCGCACGCCGTGGTGGACTTCGTAGCGTTCCTTGAGTCCGCGCAGGATCGCGATGGTGTCCTCGACGCTCGGCTCGCCGACCATGACGGGTTGGAAGCGGCGCTCGAGGGCGGCGTCTTTTTCGATGTATTTGCGGTATTCGTCGAGCGTGGTGGCGCCGATGGTGTGGAGTTCGCCGCGGGCGAGTTGGGGTTTGAGGAGGTTCGAGGCGTCCATCGAGCCTTCGGCAGCTCCGGCGCCGACGATGGTGTGGAGTTCGTCGATGAAGAGGATCACCTGGCCCTCGCTGGCGACGACTTCCTTGAGAAAGGCTTTGAGGCGGTCTTCGAATTCGCCACGGAATTTCGCGCCGGCGACCATTGAGCCGATGTCCATGGCGACGAGTTTTTTGTTTTTGAGGGATTCGGGGACATCGCCCGAGACGATGCGGCGGGCGAGGCCTTCGACGATGGCGGTTTTGCCGACGCCGGGTTCGCCGATGAGGACGGGGTTGTTTTTGGAACGGCGGGAGAGGACTTGCATGGTGCGGCGGATCTCGTCGTCGCGGCCGATGACAGGGTCGATCTTTCCAGCGCGGGCGGCGGCGGTGAGGTCACGGCCGTATTTTTCGAGGGTCTGGTATTTGCCTTCGGGGTCCTCGTCGGTGACGCGCTGGCTGCCGCGCACGGCGACGAGGGCCTGCATGAGGCGGTCGCGGGTGACGCCGCTTTGCTCGAGAAGTTTGGCGGCGGCGCACTTGGTGGTCATGAGCGCGAGGAGGAAATGCTCCACGCTGGTGAACTCGTCCTTGAGCATGGCCATCTCGCCTTCGGCGGCGTCGAGGATTTTGCGGAGTTCCTGCGAGAGTTGGGGCTGGGCGGCTCCGCGGACTTTGGCGAGTTTGGCAACGACGTCCTTGAGGCGCTCCTCCAGCGCGGGAACGGAGACGCCGAGTTTTTCGAAGAGGGGTTTGGCGAGTCCGTCGGATTGGCCGAGGAGGGCCAGCAGGAAATGCTCGGGGGTTATCTCGGGGTTTTCGTTTTTGGAGGCGGATTCGAGGGCGGAATTGAGGGCCTCGCGGAGCTTGATGGTGAATTTTTCGGGACGCATGGCGATTTGTGTTTGAGGAAAAAATAAACCAGACCCCGGAAAAGGAACAGTCCCGCGATGACGGTCGGGCGATGGTTTTTCTTCTCACGCGGCGACGGGTTCGCGATGATTCACCGATGGAATCGTTCCAAGCGGCCGGATGCGAGGTGCCCGGCCCCTACAAACCCGAAACCGCCCTCGAGGCCGCGCGCCGCATACGCGAGTCGTTGGATGGCCCGGCGGGCGTGGCGTTTCTTTTTTTCAGCGCCAACATCGCGCCGCACCTGTCCGATTTGTGCGAGACGCTGAGGGTGGACGGGCGCATTCGCGACATTGTGGGGTGCACGTGCGGGGGGCGCATCGAGGGGCGGCGTGAGATCGAAAGGGGATCGGGATTCGCGTTGCTCGCCTTGCGCGGAGAATTCGGCGAACCCATCGCACTGGAGGCCGATCCCGAGGTCGACGGGACGGTTTTTCCCGGGGATCCAAACGGCTGGCTGGTTCTCGCGAACCCTTTCGCTTTCGACATCGAATCCTGGCTGAGGCGTTGGAACCGGCGGTTTCGGGGTGTTCCCTCGGTTGGGGGATTGGCGAGCGGGGGATCCGACGAGGACACCGTGGTTTTCATCAACGACCGGATCGTCGAGGCGGCGGCGGTGCCTCTGGTCGGGCGGACCGGTTTGGTGCCTGTGATCAGCCAGGGATGCCGGCCGATCGGCGAGCCACTGACCGTCACCCGTGCCGACCACAACATTGTCTATGCGCTCGGCAGCGAGCCCGCCTACCAGGTGCTCGAAAGCGCGTTCGAGACCCTCTCGGACGATGAAAAATCCAATGCCCGCGGCAATCTTTTCGCTGGGCTCGCGGGCAACGAATACATGGAGGAGTTCGGCTCGGGGGATTTTCTGATTAAAAACATTCTGGGTGCGGACCCCGATTCCGGGGCGGTGGTGATCGCGGGGATTCCGAGGGTGGGTCAAACGCTCCAATACCAGATTCGCAACCGGAGCGGAGCCATCGAGGATCTGCGACGCGCGTTCGAACCCGCGCGGGGAGCTGCGGATCGCGTCTTCGGGGCCCTTCTGTTCTCGTGCCTGGGCCGCGGATCGAGTTTTTTCGGGCAAAAGGACCAGGACGCCCGAATGCTCTTCGAGGCGCTCGGTGGAAAACCGGTCGCGGGATTTTTTTGCAACGGCGAGATCGCCCCGGTTGCCGGCCTCAACGCCCTCCACGGCAACTCCGCGGCCGCCGCCGTCTTGATCCAGCGGGAATCCTGAGCAACGTTCGGGTTCGTTTTTTTTTTGATGAAAATTCTCGCGGCCCTACTTGTTTTTCTCGCCGCCTTGGCGTGGTGGATGGATTGGATTCCGTTCGCGCGCAGGGGAGGGGAGTCGCGCCAAGCCCCTCCGGTGGCCAAGGTGGAGCGCGGCGATGTCGCGCCTGAGCTTCCGCTCGCAGGCCAGGTGGCGCCCGCTTTTCAGGTCGATGTGAAACCCGAAATCGGCGGACGCATCGCCAAGATCCACGTCGCGGCGGGCGACACCGTGAAAAAAGGCGATCCGCTGGTGACCATCGACGACACCGACCTCCTCAACGAGCGGGCCGGTGTGGATGCCGAAATCGAGGGAGCGCGTCTCTCGGTGGAGCGCATCCGCGGCAACCACCGGCGCGCCAAGCAGCTCTTCGAGGGAAAACTCCTCAGCAAGGAGGAATTCGCGAATCTCGATGCCGACCTGCGCATCGCGGAGAACGAACTCGAACGCTCGCTGCGCCGCCGCCAACTCGTGGACGACCGCATTTCCAAAACCCGCATCCTTTCGCCCGCCGATGGCACGATCCTCCAGGTCCCCGTCAGCGAGGGCCAGGTCGTGGTGGCCGCCGCCAGCGTCAATGCCGGCACCAGCCTCATGATCCTCGCCGACCTCTCCCGCCTTCTCATCTCCACCCATGTGAACCAACTCGACGCCGGCAAGCTCTCGGTCGGCCAGCGCATGTCCGTGAAGCCTCCCGATGGCGGCGACGGTGTGGCCGAGGCCGAGATCGGTTTCATCGCTCCCTTGGCGACGGTCAAAAACAACATCAAGGGTTTTGAAGTCACGGGAATCCTCCAGGGCCGGAACCACGGACTCAAACCCGGGGTCTCGGTCAGCATGACCGTTCCCCTCGGCCGGGCCGAGAATGTGCTGTCGGTTCCGATCACCGCGGTCTTCGAGGAGGACGGCAACAAAATCGTCTATTCCAAAACGGCGGATTCCCCCGTTCGCCGCGAGGTCGAGGTGGGCTTGGTCGACTCCGGGTCGGCCGAGATCCGATCGGGTTTGACGGAGGGCGAGGAGGTGTTTCTCGCCAGGCCCGAGATTCCGGAATCCCCGGGAAAATCCTCGCCGTGAGCGCCCTCGAGTTGGAGGGAGTTCGAAAAATCTATCGCGTGGGCGATCAGGAAATCCGCGCCCTGGACGGCGTGGATCTGCGCATCGACGAGGGGGAGTTCGTCGCGATCATCGGCCCGAGCGGCAGCGGCAAGTCCACTCTCATGCACTTGCTGGGTTGTCTCGACACGCCCACGGAGGGACGCATGACGGTTTGCGGGACCGACCTGAGCCGGGCGACTCCGGACGAGCTCGCGCGGATGCGCAACCGCGAGATCGGATTTGTTTTTCAATCCTTCAACCTGCTTCCGAAACTCGATGTCGTATCGAACATCGAGCTCCCCTTGATCTATGCGGGGGTGGCTCCCCGCGAGAGGCGGAGGCGGGCCTGCGAGGCGGCGCAACGGGTTGGACTGGGCGATCGTCTGTCGAACCGGCCCACACAACTGAGCGGCGGCCAATGCCAGCGCGTCGCCATCGCCCGCGCGCTTGTCAATGACCCGAAAATCGTCTTTGGCGACGAACCCACGGGCAATCTCGACTCCGCCACCGGACGCGGGATTTTGGAAATTTTCGAGGAACTCAACGCCGCCGGTAAAACCATCCTTCTCGTCACTCACGACTCCGGCATCGCGGCCCGCGCGCGGCGGGTCGTCGAGTTGAGCGACGGGCGGATCGTGCGGGAGGAGCGACGCTGAGACCATGGGCTTCCTCGTCATCCTGCAAACCGGCCTCCGCGAGATTTTCTCGCACAAATTCCGGAGCTTCCTCTCCATGCTCGGCGTGGTTTTGGGCGTGAGCAGCCTCATCGCCACCATGGCCCTCACCCGCGGCATCGAGGAGGGCACCCGGGTTTTCATGCAGCAAATGGGAGGGCTCGAGCTGGTTACGGTCGTGGCGACGGAGCCGTCGAGCCGGATGTTCGAATTCGCCAATCTCTCGCCCGGCCTCACGCTGCGCGATGCCCGCGCGCTCCGCCGCAGCGCCACCCTCCTTTCCCACATCTCGCCCGAAAGCCAATTCACCGCCATGGTGGCCGATGAAAACGGCGGATCCGGAGAGAGGCGGCGTGTCCGCGGAATCTACCCCGACCATTTCGTGATCGGCATGCACGGTCTCGAGGCCGGTCGATTCCTCACCGATCTCGACATCGATCGCGGCAGCCGCTGCGCGGTTCTCGGCCACTCCATCGCGGAGCAGTTTTTGCCCGGCGGGCCGCCTTCCGCCCTCGTCGGGCGAACGATCCTGATCGACGACACGCCGTTCAAGGTGGTCGGTGTTCTTCCGCTCTACGAGCGGGAGGAGGATGCCAGGGCGCGCAAAGCCGGCATCAGGCGTCCCGCCCGTCGATGGGATCCCTTCCGGCAAAAAAACGAATCGGTGTTGATTCCCTTCACCACCATGTTCCACGAATTCCGCTCCGGGGCGTTTCCCGACGATTCGATGGAATCCCTCAAACTCGACTCCCTGAGCGTCCGGGTCGGCGATCTCGACCATTTCCGCGCCGCGCTCCGCCAGATCCGCTCGGTGCTCGACACCACCCACCGCGGAGTGGACGACTATGATCTGGAAACGCGCGAGGACTGGTTCGACCGCATTGAATCCAGCGTGCGGGCGGCGAGATTGAGCGGCGGCTTGATCTCCGCGATCAGCCTTGTCGTCGGCGGAATCGGCATCATGAACATCATGCTCGCGAGCATCTCCGAGCGGGTGCGGGAAATCGGAATCCGCCTGGCCGTCGGCGCGCGTCCCCGCGATATCTTCCGGCAGATTCTCGTCGAGAGCATGCTGGTCTCGATGATCGGCGGTCTGCTGGGAATCCTCGCCTCGCTCGGTTTGATTGAAATCCTGAAGCTGATCTCTCCCACCGAGAACGTCCCGGTGCTCACGGCCGGTGGAATCCTTTTCAGCGTGGCCTTTGCCGTGGCGGCGGGACTTCTTTCCGGACTCTACCCCGCCGCCAAGGCCTCGAGGCTCGATCCGATCACGGCGCTTCGCTACGAGTAGGCGCGGCGTTTTCGCCTTGTCCGTAGAATTTCTCGCCAAGGCGGATTTTTTCCCGGCCGTTCGCGAGGCGCCATTTGTTCGAGTCGCGGAGCGAATAGATGCAGCCGCAATATTCCTGCTGGTAGAATTGCTCGCGCTTCGAGATCTCCAGCATGCGTTGAGCCCCGCCGCCCTTGCGCCAGTTGAAGGTCCAATACGAGAGGCCGGGATATTTCGCCGCCGCCCGTTCTCCGCAGCCGTTGATCTGGTCCATGTCCTTCCAGCGGGAAATGCCCAGGCAGCTTGTGATCACCGGGAATCCGTGCTCGTGCGCATGGAGGGCCGTGCGCTCGAACCGCATGTCGAAGCACATCGTGCAGCGCTTCCCCTTCTCCGGCTCCCACTCGAGTCCCTTCGCGCGGGCGAACCAGTTGTCGGTGTCGTAGTCGGCGTCGATGAACGGCACGCCCTCCTTTTCGGCGAAGCGGATGTTTTCCGACTTCCTCAATTCGTATTCCTCCCGCGGGTGGATGTTCGGGTTGTAGAAATAGATGGTGTAATCGATGCCCGAGGCCGACATGGCTTCCATCACCTCGCCGGAACACGGGGCGCAACACGAGTGCAGGAGCACTTTTTTGTGCCCGCCGGGCGGAGTGAGAACGGGTCGCGTGTCCATGGCCGTTGAAATTCGCAACCTCCGACCGGGAACTCAAGCGGCTATTGCCTGTCTGCCTGTCAAAAGGACACACCCATCTGGGCTCCGAGGACCAAGGCATTCGGTATGCCTCCTCCGCCGCCGGGCTGCAGGATCCACTGCAGGTTGGGTTGGAAAAACGCCGTGCCGGGAAGCTGAATCCGGTATCCGGCCTCCAGCACGGCCTCCCATCCGTTGCCTGTGGGCCCTCCGGTGTCCACATCCCCGATTTGGCCCGAAGCCAGACCGGCCATGAGCACATCCTCGTCGCGGCCGGGAATCGGACCCGTGTAGACAAGCCCGGCGTTGATCTGGAACGGCACGGGGGCCGCGGCCTGCGGTTGCGTCAGCACAAAAACCGCCCACGCCGCCAGTCCCTCGGTCCCGCCGGTCTTTTCGCGGAAGAGCATTTGGTCGGCGTGCCAATAAAATCCATGCGCCGCCGGACTCGCGGAGGGTCCCCGCTGCGGCGTCGAGGCGAAGGCTCCGAACCAATAATTTCCGGGCAATCCGCCGCCGGATTCGGATTTTCCTATTTCCGGAGACCAGCCGACCTGCCCGATCAGAAGGATTCCATCGCGGGAATCCATCGCCCAATCCAAGCCGTGGCCGGAATAAAGGTTCAGCGTCGTGGATTGGAAAGCCCCCGCAAGAACACGCCAGTCCGGCGCGGGGTCGAAGCGAACGCGCGCGCCCCAGACCGCTTCGGGCGATGTCGAAAATCCCGGAATCAGAGAGAGCGCCTGCGGGTTGCTGTCGATGCCGTAGTTCATGTAGAGCCCGTAGATTGGAGAGGTGGCGAAGTCGTCGCCCACGGCGAAACGCCCGGCTTTCAGCGATCCGTTTCCATCCCCGAACTCCTGCTCGAAATAGAGCGAGTAGAAGGAAAAGGTCTCGCCACCGTAAACCTGCTGGACGGTGAAAACATTCCCGAGGCTCTCGCCGGAAAGACTCCGCCCGTTCCTGTCGAAGGCGCTGGCTGAAAATTTCAGCCCGTCCCAACCTGCCAGCTTTTCGAAATCGAGGTTCACGCCGAATTGGGTGCTGTCCGCATAGGTGAATCCGCGACGCTCGCCGCCCACCGGATTCCCCGCGAGGTTGTTCGTGTAGTCCGCGAACAGCTCCACTCCGCGGCCCGACAGCTCTTCGAGAAACTTTGGTCGCCAATCGCAATCCTCCGCCGCCCCGACCAGACACGGCAGGGCGAGCAAAAAAACGAAATATCGAAGGTTGACGCGATGGGTCACGAAAAACAGAGTCTCACATAATTCACTTAACCACTCCACCCCCGACACGAAAAATACCATGCCTCTCAACCCTCTCAGCCAGCGCCTCCAGCCCGTCGACTCGCTCACAATCGATGTCATCACCGACGATGTCAGCGACGCCTATGTCACCAAAACGCTCTTCGCCGTTTCCGAGTTCGCGAACATCGTCAAAGGCGGCGCCAAGGAAATCTCCGGCGAGACGCTTCTGCTCGCCAACCTCGGCCTCGGCCTGCGCTTGACCGTGGAATATGGCGGCCGCCGCCGCCGGATGCTTTTCGACACCGGCCCCGAGGGAGCCGTCTTTCTTCGCAATTGCAAGAACATGGGGATCCAGCTCGGAGACATCGAGCACATCACGATGACCCACGGGCACTGGGACCACATGGGCGCTCTCATGGACACCGTCAAAGCCATCAAAGCCGACAGCGGGAATGTCACCGTCCATGTGAACCCCGACATGTTCAATCCCCGCGCGGTCAAGCTCGCGACCGGCGACATCGTGCCGGTGCAGATCGTTCCCAGCCCTGCGGAACTCGAGGGCGCCGGTGCCACGGTCGTGAACGATCTCGATCCCCAGCTTCTTTTCGACGACCATGTTTACTACAGCGGGGAAATTCCCCGGATCACGCCGTTTGAGA
>CAZVPK010000063.1:3535-12481 GCA_964628505.1 uncultured Chthoniobacter sp. | reverse complement strand
CCGATGTCGTCGCGGACCACCGCCGGCGCCAGCAGGATTGGCTCAACAAACTCGCCGAACTCCAAAAAGCCCGCGCGGCTCTCGGGTAGGGCGGGTGCCTTCAACGCCGGGCGAACCGCTCCAAGCCACAACAAACACCGCCATGGCCCCCGCCCGCGTCCTCATGGTAGAGGTGGCGCCCTTTTTATGAATCGCTCCGTCCCGATCCTTGCCTTGGTTCTGGCTGTTTTCCTCGCCGGTTGCGCCGCGGTGGATGTGAAAGTCGACAAGCCGTCCGATGCCTCGCTCCGCCGCGAGGCGTTGCGGATCGCCGAACGGAACGGCAACTCGCCCGCGTCCGCTCTTTTGGCGGAGGGCCAGCAAAAGGGGCTGTCCGAAGCCGGGCGGGCGGCGGCCTTGCTCGATGCGGCGCAGGCCACGGCCAAGGCGAGGCC
This sequence comes from uncultured Chthoniobacter sp., assembly GCA_964628505.1. Classification (GTDB taxonomy): domain Bacteria; phylum Verrucomicrobiota; class Verrucomicrobiia; order Chthoniobacterales; family Terrimicrobiaceae; genus UBA967. Next base: position 12,047 of record CAZVPK010000063.1, on the reverse strand, counting down.
GGGAACGCCCGGGCACCAAATCCATCTGGCGGCGACCCGCGGGTTGCTGTCGCTCATGGGCGCCCGGGGTTTCGCGCCCCTCCGACTCTCCGACGGCCGTTCGCTGGGGGTTTCCGGCAACAGCCGCGGCACACTCGATCCGCGTGCGGCGAGCCGGATTCTTCCCGCCGCGGACATTCGAATCGCCAAACTCGGCCCGCGATCCACGCGGGAAGGCGCGGGCCTGCCCTGTGTCGCCCGCTTCGCTCCGGACTCGCCGGCGCTGCGCGGCGAGCCGGGCACTCCCCCGCTGGCCGGAATTTGCGAGCCGGTGACCGTTTGGGTCCGCGCCGGCGGGAAAAATCCCGAATTGGTTTTTTATCGAACGCTTGTCGAAAGCGAGGTCTCCGTCGACGGCCGCCGCACCAGGCTGGCGGCGGATTTTTCCGCGCCCCTGGCCTACATGCTTTCGAAGGGGCGCAACCGCGCCATCGACATCGGAGCCCTGCTTCGCAGCGACAAAAACTTCGCGCACACCGCCCTCTACCAGTTCCACCGCTACGATCCGGAAAAAATCCCGGTGGTGTTCGTGCACGGACTGCTTTCGCGCCCCGAGACCTGGGTGGCGGCCGTGAACGGCTTGTTGGCCGATGAAAACATCCGCGGGCGCTACCAGTTCTGGTTCTTTCTTTACCCCACGGGACTGCCGGTGTGGGGCTCGGCGGCGGAGTTGCGCTCGGAACTCGAACGCTTCCGGTTGGCGCTCGACCCCGCGCGCCGCAACCGCCGCCTCGACCGCATGGTTCTCGTCGGCCACAGCATGGGCGGCCTCATCGCCGGTCTTCAGGTGCGCGCCGGCGGGGAGGCGCTCTGGAGGCAGTTCATGGACACTCCCCCGGACCGGCTCCCGCTCACGCCCGCCGTGAAGCAACGCATCGTCGAGGTGGTGGAATTCCAGCCGCGGCCCGAGGTCGCGCGCGTCGTCTTTTTCGCCACGCCGCACCGGGGCAGCAACATGGCGGTGCATCCCGCCGCCGAGTTCTTCTCCCGCCTCATCCGCCTGCCGGATTTCCTGAAAACCGACGTTCGCGAACTCCAATCCGCCGTGCGCGACGAATTCCGCGACCTGTTCACCGCGCCCGCGAACAGCCTGGTTTTCCTCCGCGCGAACTCGCCCTTGCTGGGGTCGATCCTCGCGCTCCCGATGCGCCCGGGCCTGCCCTACCACTCGATCGTCGGCGACCAGGGCCGCGGCGACTCGCCCGACAGTTCGGACGGCGTGGTGCCGTATTGGAGTTCGCGCATCGACGGCGCGGTGTCCGAAAAAATCGTTCCCTCCGGCCATGGCGCCCACGAGCACCCCGAAGGCATCGCGGAACTCGCGCGGATTTTGAACGCGCATCGCTGAGAAGCCCCGCGTCCTCCTCCCGGGCGGAATGCGAGGCCGAGCCGGTCCGCGGGAGGGGGCGGCCTCTCCCGCACGTTCCCGCCGGCGCGGGGCCGACACAGGGCTTGCGGCCAAAGCCAAACACGCCGATATGTTTTCCCCATGAATTTCTCCTTCCAACGCAAAAACCGCCGCCTCCGCGAATCGGGCTACACGCTTTTCGAGATCATGCTCGTGCTTGGCATCATCTCGGTGCTGGTGGGTTCGGCGATTTTCATGCTCGCCGGCAATATCGATGTGGCCAAGGAGCAGCGCGTGGACAGCGACATCGAGGCGATCTCGATGCAGCTCCGCACCTACGAGATGCTCAACTACCGCATGCCCTCGACCGAGCAGGGCCTCGAGGCGCTCGTCAGCCAACCCAGCACCGAGCCGCGTCCGCGCCGCTGGAAGCAGCTCATGAAGGAGGTGCCGCTCGATCCCTGGGGCAACGAATATGTCTATCGCAATCCGGGCAAGGGCGGCAGCGGGTTCGACCTCTATTCGCTCGGGCCGGACGGCAAGGAGAGCGATGACGATTCCGGCAAGGATTGAAAAGCCCCGCCGGGCGCGCGGGTTCACGCTTTTCGAGATCCTGCTCGCGCTGGGAATCGTCGCCGTGCTGCTCGGCGTGACGGTTCCGCTCGTGATGGAATCCTTCGGCGAGTCCGCCACCGAGGGCGTGGCCCGCAACATCGAGGAGGCGGTGCAATCCGCCCGCGCCAGCGCCCTCGAGACCGGCGAGGCCAGGCGCTTCGGGTTGGACGACCGGGGATTGGTTTCGCTCTCGTCGTCGATCGCGGGCGTGGAGCTGCCGAAGGGCTGGAAGCTCCAGGTGCGGCGGTTCACGGAGACGCGATTCCGCCGGCCCGAGCGCGGCGAGTTTTGGGAAATCAACGGCGCGGGCATTTGCGAACCGGTCACCCTCAGGCTCGTCGGCGAGGAGGAATCGACGACGATGCAGTTCGACCCGCTCACCGGCGAGGTTTTGCCGCCCGATGAATAGGCGCGGCTTCACATTGTTCGAGGTTTTGATCGCGCTCGGGGTGTTCGCCATCGCGGTGACGGGCCTGGCGATCGGGTTGCAATCCGCCGTGGAGGCGGCGCTGAGCACGCGCGAGCGGGCGCTGTCGCGGTTCGTCATCGAATCCCGGCTGGCCGCGGCGATGGCCGATCCGCCGCTCGACGGCAAACGCGAGATCGACGGCCGCACGAACAACGGCGTCTCGGTGCTCGAGACCTTCGAGCCCGTGGAGTTGATGGACACCAACGGCCAGATCCTGCCGGGAATGTGGAAGCTGCGCGTCACCGCGAAGGCCGGCCGCGGCGGAGTCGAGGAGACGGCGGAGATTTTGGTTTACAGGCCATGAGAATCGCCGCCGCCCGTCGAAACGCCTTCACCCTTTTCGAGGTCATCCTCGCCTTGATGATCCTCGGGCTGTTGAGCGGCGCCGTTTACACGATCACCACCGCCTCGCTCGAGGGCACGAAGGCCACGATGGGCGAGCAGGCCGGCGCCCGGCGGCTCGAGGCGTTTGTGCGGATCGCGCGCGACGCCTTTTTGAACCTCCCTTCCGACGCGCGGTTGTTCCTGCGAATCGCGAAGTCCAACACCGGCGCCCCCGTGCCCGAGTTGGTCTTCGCCGAAACCTCGGGCACGTTCGGCGTGGCGAGCCTCGGCGGCGGCTCGATGATCCTCTCCGCGAGGCCGAGGGCGGACGGCACGCGCGTGTTCTCGATCCTTCGCGTTCCCGCCGATGTCAGCGGAAGCGACTACGACCGCCTCGTGGAGCAGGGCGGTTGGATTCCGCTGCTGCCCGGAGTGGAGAAGGTGGCCTGGACGTTTTTCCAGCAGGGCGAATGGGTCGAGGAATGGCCCGAGGGGGCCGGCCGCCCGCCCCTGGTGCGGCTTCAATTCGAATATGTCGACCTGCCCGGCGGCACGATCGACTTGCAATTCTGGATCCCTCCCGTGGTTCCGCCGCAGCAGGCCCCGCCCGACGCCGGCGGCGGCGGAACCGAAATCGAGGTGAACCCGCCTCCCGAACCCGAGCCGAATGAACCCTGACCGCAAACATCGCGCGATCGCGCTGCCGCTGGTGCTCTGGAGCATCGCCTTCATGGGCGCCCTCGTGGTTTTGCTCGCGGGCGCGGTCTCCGATTGGATGGACGGCGAGTCGCTCGCCGGGCGGCGGTTCGTGGCCCGCCAGATGGCCCTGAGCGGCATCGCGCTCGGCTTGAATCCCGTCCTCAAGCCCGGCGATCCGCTGTTGCGAAGCGGTTCCCCGGACGGCGAGGGCTACGAGGTCCGCATCGGCAACGAGGCGGCGAAGATCAATCCCAACTTCTGGATCCAGCAGGGCAACCGCCCCCTCTTCCTGCGTCTTTTCGAGGGCTGGGGCGTCGAGATCGTCGCGGCCGAGGCGGCGATCGACGGGTTGATCGATTGGATCGACGGCGACGATTTCCTCTCGCTCAAGGGCGCCGAGCGGGGCGAATACGAGCGCGCCGGGCGCCCGGGATTTCCCGCCAACCGCCCGCTCCGCCATGTGCGCGAGATGGAGGCCGTGATGAACCTCTCCCCGATCCTCGCCGGAAAGCCGGACTGGCAAACCTATTTCACCGTCTGGTATGGTGGTCGGATCAGCATCCAACATGCCAAGGAACCCATTCTCGCCGAACTCGCGGGGCTCACACCCACCCAAATCCAATCCCTTCTCGAGGTGCGCGCGGGTTTCGACGGCATCGAGGGAACCGACGACGATGAAAAATTCACGTCCGTCGAGGCGGTGGCCGCGTTCCTCGGGGCGGATGGACGCCAGCGCGAGGCGCTGCTGGCGTTTTTCGACACATCCGGAGACATCCGCCGGATTGAAAGCACCGGGTTCTGCAACGGGGTGCGGCATCGAATTGTCGTGGTCGCCCCGTCCGGAGCTCCGGGCCAGATCATGAGCTGGGAGGAAAAATGAGCGCCGCCCCGGATGCCATCCTCCGCCCGGGACCCGCGGGCTGGGAACTCTGGAAGCTCTCCGGCAAGGAGGGTCCGCAGATGGCCGGCGAGGTTTCGGCCAAGGCGCTCGGCGCGTTCCGCCATCTTTTGCTCGCGCTTCCCACGAGAAGCATCCTCTCCGTGCCGCTCTGGGTGGCCTCCGAGGGGGATACCGCCGAAATGGCGGAACTGGAGCTGTCCGGCCGCCACCTCCTCCGCAAAAACGCGGAGACCCACAGCCTCCCGATTCTGCAACAGGATGGACGCTCGCTCGTGCTGGGCCTCGCGTCCTCGGACGATCCCGAGGCGGCGGAGTATTTCAAGGCCGCGAAAAATTTCGAGTTTCCCGCGCGGCTTCTGCCGACCGGAGGAGCGGATATCCTCGTGTGGCGGGAACTCGGCGACATTTGCTTCGCGTTCCTCCGCGAGGACCAGTGCGTTTTTTTCGCCTCCTCCGGCGAGCCGGTTGCGGGCCCGGCCTTTTGCGGAGCCCTTTCCCGCGCCGCCCTGCGTCTCCGCGCGGAGGGGGTGCTCGCCCGCATTCCGGCGAAGCTGCGCCTCATCGGGGAGTTCTCCCGCGAGGAGTGCGAGGCGCTCGGCCACGCCCTCCGCATCGATTGGGAACACGTCGGGGAGGTGCCGCCCCCGCTTGCCCCCGGGTCCCCCAGCGATCCCGCCCCGCCGACCGCCCGGGCCGAAATCCACCGCCGCGCGCAGGTGCGCCAATGGGGCCTCGTCGCCGCCGGGGTGCTCGCCGCCTACGCGCTGGTTCTTCTTCTGGTGGCCGCCGATCTCGTCTGGCAGCGCCTCCGGCTCCGCTCCCTCGCCGCCGAACTCGCCGCCATCGAGTCGTCCGCCGGGGACGGCCAGAGGCTGGTTTCCAGCTGGAACGACGTCCGCCCCGCCCTCGATCCCGGGGCCTTCGCCATCGACCAGCTCGACGCCGTGGCCTCGCAGATTCCCGGCGAGCAGGTGCGCCTCACCCAATACAACATGGACCAGGGCCGCCTGGTCGTCGCCGGCGAGGCGGCCGACGTCTCGCAGGCCTACGAGTTTTTTGAAAAGGTGAAAAAAGTCCCGGCACTCCAGGACTACGACTGGACGAGCCGCCAGCCGCAGTTGGCCGGGCGCAACAAGGTGCGGTTCGAAATGGAAGGAGCGAGACCCGATGCGAAGACTGGCGAGGAATGAGCAACGCCTGCTGATCGTTTTCGGCGCCGCCGTGTTTGTCGCGCTGAACCTTTTCGCCGTGCGCGCCTGGATGCAGCATCGCTCCGCGCTGGTCTCGAAAATCTCCCAGACCCGCTCCGCCATCGCCACCGGCCAGTCCTGGATTTCCGCCGCGGGCGCGCTGGCGGAGGCCGACCAGTGGATGGAGCAAAACCCGCCGCCCTCCTCCACCGGCGAGAAGGCCAGCACCGACCTCCTCAACACCGTCCGCGCCCTCGCCGAAAAATCCGACCTCAAGCTCGTCGAGGAAACCCTCCTGCCCAACGAAGCCGCCCCCTCGGGCGAATCCGCGATTCTCCAAACCAAACTCACCGGCCCGTTCTCCGGAGTCGCCCGCTTCCTTTTCGAGCTCCAAACCCCCGTCGCCTGGCGCGCCGTCGACAAAATGGCCATCCGCAGCGACACCGAACCCCCGAATGTCATAGTGGACTTGGTGGTCCGCCAATACTACCGTGCGCCGACCCCGGCGGCACCCGCCCCGGGACCCTGATGACATCCCGCGCCGCCATCCTGGTTTTGATTCTCGCCGCCGCCGCCCGCCTGGCCGCGGAACCGCAGGATTTGCAGGATTTCGACGCCTCGCCCTGGCTCAAGCCCCGCTCGCTCGAAAACTTCAAATCCCTCCTCGACCGCTCGCCCTTCTCGCTGCCGACCGCCGAGGAGACCATTTCCGCCGAGGAGCGCTTCTTCCTCACCGGCGCCGCCACCATCAACGACGCCCCGGTCGTTTTCGTCTTCGACAAAAACACCCAGAACCGCCTCATGCTGGAGAAACTCGAAGGCCCCGAGGCGCAGGGACGCGACCGTCTGATCGAACTCTCCGGCGACTCCGATCCCAAGACCCTCTCGGCCAAAATCCACATCGAGGGCAAAATCACCGAGATCCGTTTCTCCGAATCCTCCTTCGCCACCCCCTCCGCCCCGCCGCCCCAAGGCTTCGCCGGCCCGCCGCAACCCATGCCGCCGGGCCAAGTCCCCGGCCAACCCGGCATGCCGAACCCTCCCTACCCGCCAAACCCCGCCGGCGCCCCGCCCGGAGCCGTCCCGCCGCAGCCTCCCCAGAACAACGCCGCCATCCAACCCGGCGCCACCGACAATTCCCAACCCCCGCGGCGCGTGATCCGGCGCAGGGTCATCTCCAACCAGCCCGCCCAGCCCGTCCCCGGCCCATGAAAAACCACTCCGCCCTTTTCGCAGCCATCCTTCTCCTCGCCCTCGCCGCCGCCTCGCAGGCGCAAAATCCGGCACCGACCGCCCAGCCGACCCCGCCCGCTCCGCAGGTCGCTCCGCAGGTCGTGCCCCCGGGCAACCCCGTCACCCCCTCCATCCCGCCTCCGCAGGCCGCAGCTCCCCGCCCGGTGGACCAGGTGAGCCTCACCTTCCCGAAAAACCAGGTCACCGACATCCTCAATTTCTACGAAAACCTCACCGGCAAACGCATCATCCGCGACTCGAACCTCGCCGGCAACGAACTCACCATCCTCATCGCCAAGCCCGTCTCCCGCGAGGATGCCATCGGCATCATCGAAAGCTCCCTTTTGATGAACAACTACAGCATCGTTCCGGTCGACGACCAGACGATCAAGATCCTCGGCCCGAGCCGCGCCCCGCGCACCGAGGGCCTCCCGCTCTACAACGCCCTCGACGAACTCCCGACCGATGGCGACAAGATCATCAGCTTCTACAAGCCCCTCAACTACATCTCGCCCGAGGAGGCCATGACCGTCATCCAGGGCGTCGTCCAGATCAACGCCTACGGGTCCCTCGTTCCCGTTCCAAACACCAACGCGATCATTCTCACCGACAAAACCCCGATCATCCGCAAGGCCCTCGGCCTCCTCGAATTCATCGATGTCGAGCCCGCGCAGGTCGTCACCGAATTCGTCCAGCTCGAGCGCGCCAGCTCCGAGCGCATCGTGGAAGTCCTCAACGAAATGTTCGGCACCGAGGAGTCCGGAAAAGCCAACACCCCCGCCGCCCCCTCCCAGCCCCAGCAGCCGAACGGCCAGCCCGGCGCGCCCGCCCAGGCCGCCGCCGGAGGAGCCACCGGCGCCCGCTACGAAAACCGCCTCCTCACCGGCAAGGCCAAATTCCTCGCCGACAAGCGCACCAACCGCGTCCTCGTCATCACCCGCGTGGAAAATTTCCGCTACGTGCGCGAGGTCATCGCCCAACTCGACGCCGCCGCCAATTTCGAACAACCCTACGTGCGCGTCCTCAACTACGTTCCCGTGAACGACATTTTCTCCGTGGTGGGCGACATGCTCTCCGACGCCGAATCGGAGTCCTCCGGCGGCACCGGCCAACCCTCCGGGGGAAACACCAATTCGAACCCCTTCTCGAACACCGGCGGCACCGGAAACAACAACACCGGCGGTCTCTCCGGCTCGGGCGGGGTGAGCCGCCCCGACCGCCTCAGCGACGAATCCCAGCAAGGCGCACCCCAGGCCATGACCATCGGGGAAATCCGGATCATCGGAGACAACAACTCGAACAGCGTGATCGTCTACGGCCCGCCCGAGGCCAAGCTCCGCGCCAAGCAGGTCCTCGACCTCCTGGACCAGCGACCCAAGCAGGTCTACCTCGCCGTCGTCATCGGCCAGCTCCGCCTCGACAAGGGTGTGGACTACGGCGTGAACTACCTCATCCGCACGAACGGATTCAAACCCATCAGCGACTTCCTCGGCAACTCCGACACCAGCGGGTTCGCCGCCACCTCGCTCGCCCCCAGCATTCTACCCGGTGGCAACAGCCCGTTCATTCCCACACCCGCCAGTTTGATCAATCCCTCCACGCTCACCCCGGCCCTCACCTCGCTGGCCGGCCTCTCGCTTTACGGCACCATCGCCGATTCCGTCGATGTCTACGCCCGCTTCCTCGAGGCCACG
>CAZVPK010000063.1:0-3435 GCA_964628505.1 uncultured Chthoniobacter sp. | reverse complement strand
AAATACGAACTCATCGTCATGATCCAGCCCGTCGTCGTCGATTCGAACACCGACCTCACCAAGGCCAGCGCCTACGAGGCCGACCGCTCCCCGCTCGGTCGCGACGGCATGGAGATGACCGCGCCCCTCGCCGAGCAGGCCCACCCGCCCGCCGTCTGGAAACCCACCCCGCTGCCGCCGGAACCCAAGAAAAAATTCAAGTGGCCCTGGACCAATGATCAATATGATTGAGGACCTCCTGCAACTGGCCCAGGGCGCCGGTTGCAGCGAGACCGAAAAGTGCCGCGAGATTCTCAAGCGCGCCGCCTTCGCGCAGCGCTCCCCCGTGGCCGCCCTGCTCGATTCCCAGCTCGTCCGCGAGGCCGATTTTCTCAAAAATCTCGCCGCCGAACTCGACATCCCCTGGCGCGAGGAGAGCGAGGTGTCGCCGATCGAGAATGTCCGCGAAAAATTTCCCGCCCGCCTCGCGCTCGGCCAGATGGTGATTCCCGAGTCCGCCGTCGAGGGCGGCGAAATGCGGCTCCTCACCTTCGACCCCTTCGACTACGCCGCCTGGCAGGCCGTCACCCAGCACTGGCGCGGCCCCGTGCGTCCGGTCATGACCACCCGCCGCCGCCTGCTCGACACCCTCAAAACCACCTACGGCGTGGGCGCCGACACGTTCGAGGAACTCCTCGAGGGCCGCGAGGACGACCTCCCCGGCGGAGTGCAGGAGGAAATCCACGAAGTGGACGAGGACGATTCCGAGGCCTCGGTGATGAAATTCGTCAACCAGATCCTCCGCGAGGGTCTTCATCAAGGAGCCACAGACATCCACTTCGAACCGCTCGGCCAGGACCTCCGCATCCGCTACCGCATCGACGGCGTTCTCCACGAGGCACCCGTTCCCCAGCGCATCAAGATGCTCCAGGACTCCGTGACCTCGCGCTTGAAAATCATGTCGGGACTCGACATCGCCGAGCGCCGACGCCCGCAGGACGGCCGCATCGCGCTCGAAATCGCGGGCCAGCCCATCGACGTCCGCGTGGCCACCATCCCGTGCGTTTACGGCGAGAACGTCAGCCTCCGTCTCCTCGGCCAGCAGCGCTTCGATTTTTCCAGCCTCGGCCTCGACCCCGCGAACGAGAAGCGCATCCGCAACCTCATCTCCAGCCCGAACGGCATCATCCTCGTCACCGGCCCCACCGGCTGCGGCAAGAGCACCTCGCTCTACACGTTCCTCAGCTGCCTGAATGTGAAGGAGCGCCGCATCGTCACCATCGAGGACCCCGTCGAAAACAAACTCGACGGCGTGATCCAGATCGCCGTGAAGCCCGAGATCGACCTCACCTTCGCCACCGCGCTCCGCAGCATTCTGCGCGGCGATCCCAATGTCGTCATGGTCGGTGAAATGCGCGACCTCGAGACCACCGAGATCGCCATCCGCGCCGCGCTCACCGGACACCTGGTTTTCAGCACGCTCCACACGAACGACGCCGTCGGCGGCATCACGCGTCTTCTCGACATGGGCGTCGAGCCGTTCCTCGTGGGCTCGTCCGTCCGCGCCTTCATCGCCCAGCGCCTCGTCCGCCGCCTCTGCCCGCATTGCTCCCAATCCGCCAAATACAATCCCGAGCACCTGCGCGAAATCGGCTTCCCGCTCGAATGGGCCGAAAAAATCCGCCGCCCCGTCGGCTGCGAAAAATGCCGCAACACCGGCTACGCGGGCCGCACCGCCCTCTTCGAGATCTGCCTCATGTCCACCCGCCTCCAGGAGCTCATCCAGCGCCGCGCCCCGGCCTCCGAACTCCGCGACATCGCCATCCGCGAGGGAATGGTCCCGCTCCGCAAGGACGGCTGGAACCGCGTCGCCCAGGGCGTCACCTCGATCGAGGAGGTCCTCCGCGTCACCGCCACCGAACTCGAAGGCCTCGACGAATAATCCCCATGGCCGAGTTCGCCTACAAAGCCACCGACGCCTCGGGCTCCCACACCACCGGCCGGCTCGCGGCCCATTCCCGCGGCGAGGCCTACCGCCTGCTGCGCGAGCGCGGACTCCAGCCCGTGAGCGTCTCGAGTGCCGACGGCACGCCGGACCCCTCGAAAAAATCCAGCTCCGCGGGCAACGAGCCGCTCCCCCGGCTCACCACCACCCAGCTTTTGTATTTCACCGAGGAACTCGCCGAACTCCTCGAGGCCGGCCTTAAACTCGAGGGCGCGCTCAAGGTCATCGAGCAACGCCAGGAAAAATCCGGCGTCCAGCCCATCGCCGCCCGCCTCCGCCAGCGCGTGCGCGACGGATTCAGTTTCTCCGCCGCGCTGCACGACTGCGGACGCACCTTCGATTCGCTCTATTGCAATCTCGTCGCCGCCGGCGAGGCCTCCGGCGCGCTCCCGCAAATCCTCAAGCGCCAGTGCGCCTACCTCACGCTCATCCAGGACCTCCGCAGCCGCGTCGTCTCCTCGCTCCTCTATCCCGCGATCGTCTTCGCCTCGGCGATCGTGCTGATGTTTATTTTTCTCACCTTTCTCGTCCCCCAGCTTTCCAGCCTGCTGGGAAAAACCGGACAGAAACTTCCGCTGATCACGCAGGTTCTCATTTCAACAAGCCAGTTCTGCGGCCAGTGGTGGTGGGCCATTCTCGCCGTCATCGGACTCGTCGTCCTCGGCGCGCGCTACGCCGTGCGAACCCCGTCCGGCCGCGACTGGTGGCACAAAAACATGCTCGCCTTCCCCGTCGTCGGCCCCGTTCTCCAGGCGAAATTCTTCGCCGAGATGCTGCAAACCCTCTCGACCCTCGTGAGCAACGGCGTCGCCCTCCTCCACGGCATCCAGCTCATGACCGCCGCCACCGCCAACGTTTATTTGAAGACCCTTCTCGTGAAGGTCTCCGATTACGTCGGCGAGGGAACCAGCCTCGCCTCCGCGCTGCGCCGCGTCGGCTTTTTCCCGCCGGTGATGATGGACATCCTCTCCGTCGGCGAGCAGACCGGCGACATCGCCGGAGCCTTGGAGCGCGCCGCGAAACGCTACGACCGCGACCTCACCACCCGCATCGGCCACCTCACCACGCTCGTCCAGCCCGCCATCATCCTCCTGGTCGCGTTGTTTGTGGGAATTGTCGCTTATTCCATGATCGCCGGCATCCTCACCAGCGTGAGCTCGCTCAAGGCGCGCTGACCCCGTTCTTTTCTAAATTTCTTTCATCGATGGAAACGGACGCACGGCGCGTTTGTTGATGGACCTGATTCTTCCCCAGCACGGATATCGGAGCCCCCGGGAGGAACCCGCTTCTCGGCTTCGCTCCGATTGCCCTCACGGGCCAAACGTTCGTCTTTCCCTTGGAACGAATGCGCTGGCGCGCGGGTTTTGTCAGGTCCGGTGCGGCTTGCGCAAACACACCGATGCGGCTCTGACAAGCAGAGCCCTCCTGGGCGGAAAGCGAGGAGGGACCTG
>CAZVPK010000062.1:0-13016 GCA_964628505.1 uncultured Chthoniobacter sp. | reverse complement strand
CCATCGGACCCGACCGCCTCGCCAACGCCGCCGCCTGCGCCGCCCTGCACGGATTCCCTGCCATCGTGGTCGATTTCGGAACCGCTGTGACCTTCGACGTCCTCTCGACAAAAGGGGCCTACATCGGCGGTGTCATCGCACCGGGACTCAATACCATGACCGGCTGCCTCCACGAAAAAACCGCCCTCCTCCCCCGTGTCACCCTGCGCGAGCCGAAGTGCGCCGTCGGCCGCTCCACGCGGGAGGCCATGCTCTCCGGCGCCGTCGACGGCAACCGCGGCATTGCCCGCGAAATCCACGCCCTAATCACGGCCGAGGAATTTCCGAAAAAAAAACCAACCGTCGTGGCCACCGGCGGCGACGGGGAACTCATCGCACAGGGGCTCGACCTTTTCGACGCCGTCGACCCCCTCCTCACGCTCCGGGGCCTCCTGGCGATCGCCGAAAAAAATCCGCCGGTCAGCCGATCCGCTCGAGAAGCGGTTTGAACGCCTCCGCGGGCGCGAAAACCGTCCGCGCCAATTCCTCCGCGCCCCGCGAGTTTTCCTCCGCGCGCGCTTGGACCCCGCGGATTTTTTCCGCCGCGTCCTCCATGGTGTCGAAAGGCCACAGCCCGTCGCGCGGCTCCACCGCCCGGCTCCAGCCCGTCTCCTGCAGGAGGACCGGGCGCCCCAGCGCGAGGTAGACCGTGCTCCGGTCGCTGATCCAGCCGCCGCGCGACGCCACATACCCGCCCTTGGCCACTCCGATCTCGCCCGCCGAGCCCGCTATGAAGCGCAAATACGATTCCACATCGCGGCAAACATCGGCGCTCCGCGCCAGTCTCCACCCGTTGCCCGCAAACGCGTCGAAATCCTCCCACCCCGGCTCGAGATCGCTGGCCACCGTGAATCCCGCGCCCGCGCACAACCGGGGCAACGCCGCGGCCGCGCGCAAATTCTCCCTCTTGCCGCCATACGTCCGCCCGTCCCACACCAGATCGTTGTAGCCATACCAGTGCGCCACCGTGGACCACGTCCCGTGCGGCTCCCCGCCGCCGGCCGCCTCCAGCCGCTGCCTCCAGTGGTCCGCCGACACCACGGGAACCAGCGGAATCCATTCGATGGAACTCCGCGGCAACCGCACCTCCGGCGCGCCGAAATTCGATCCCAGCGTGAAAAACAAATCGTGCCCCGCGAAATTCATGTCGATCCCGCACACCTCCGCCCACAACTGCGTGAATCCGGGATCCACATCGAGGTAGCACTTCACCGCCCGATCCCCGGCCAGATCCAGCCGCTTGAATTGCCCCGAATAGTTCAGGAAAAAATCCGCGCCCGCCGCGAAGTCCCGCATGGCTTCAAGGTCGGGACTCTTCCCGTTGACGATCAAACATTGTCTGTCGGCGAGACCGAACTCCGCCGCCGTGGCATGCCAGAACTCCTCTTGGGGACTTTTCCCGGCTCCGGCCTCCGGCGCCTCCAGTTCCTCCCCGTCGATGTGCTCGGTGATCCACACATCCCAGCCCAACTCCCGCAACCCCACCACCCAGTTCATGACCGCGCACGTGTGGCCGGCCGAAGACCGGGGACACCGCGCCAGAACCACGCCGAGCAGAGCTTTCAAGGTGGTCCTGGGTTATCCAATCCCCCGCCCCGAGGCAAGCCGCGCTCCTACCGCCCGAACTTCCGCTCCAACTCGGGGAACGACCACTGGATCATCGTCGGCCGCCCGCGCGGACACGCATACGGCAGCTCGCAGGCCAGCAAGCCGTCCACCAACCTCCGCGCCCGCGCCTCGTCGTAGTCGAAACGGTCCAGCGCCGCGAATCGCGAGACCGAGCGGATCAATTCGTCCAGCACCGGATCCCCGCCGCCCAGAAGGCCGGTCGCCCTCAGCGTTTCGCAAACATCCAGCAGCGCCCCGCGCGCATCCCGATCCCCGAGGCAGGCGGGAACCGCCTCGACCTTGAAGGAATCCCCGCCGAACGGCTCGACGGAAAATCCCGCCCGCTCGAGCGCCTCGCGGTTTTCGCCGATCCACACCGCATCCCTCGCCGTGAGCTCCACCACCGCCGGAATCAACAGCCTCTGCGAAAGCGCCCGCCCGCCCGCCGCCTCGCGCCGCATCGTTTCAAACAAAATCCGCTCCGAGGCCGCCCGCGCATCGAGCAAAACCAGCCCCTCCCCGCCCTCCATCACGATCCAGCGGTCTCCCAGGCCGCCCAGCAGGCGGAACTCCGGACCGCTTTTCACAGGGGGTGGGGGAGCGACCGGCATCTCGGGCTGCTGCGGAGGGTGGAAGGATTTGAAAACCGCCGCCGGCCCGGGCCTCGGCTCGTCCCGGGGTTGCGGAGCGGGAGCCGCCGCAGCCGGAACACGCACCGGTGCCGGCCGCCGCAAACTCTCCAACGCCCGCCCCGCCGCGAGAAAGACCGCCTGGCGCAACAAGTCGGGACGGTGCAACCGCACCTCGCGCTTCGCCGGATGCACGTTGCAATCGAACCCCAGGGGATCCATCTCGATCCTCAAGACCGCCAGCGGATGCCTCCCGCGCGGCATCGCCTCGGAATAGGCCTCGCGCAACGATTGGAACACCGCGGGGCACTGCACCACCCGGCGGTTCAGAACCACAAATTGCAAATCCCGGTCCGGCCTTCCCTCGCCGGGCCGCGCGAGAAATCCCTCGAGCCGGATGCCGTTCTCCTCCACCGGTTCGAGCTCGACCAGGCGCGACAGAAAATCCCCGCCGAACAAATCCCTCAGCCTCACCCCGAGTTCCGCCGTCGGAGCGGCCTGCCAAAGCCTCCGCCCGTCCCGCAGGAGCGTCATTCCCACACCGGGATGCGCCACCGCGAGCGACTGCATCTGGTGCGCGATGTGGGCCGACTCCGTCTCCTCGCCGCGAAGAAATTTTTTCCGCGCGGGAACATTGTAAAAAATCGACTCGACCTCGATCGAGGTTCCCTCCGGTCCGCCGCAATCGGCCACCGACTCGATGCGGCCCCCCGCCACGCGGATCTCCGTTCCCGCGGCCTCCCCCCCGGGCCGTGTCGCCATCCGGAACCTCGAAACACTCGCGATGCTGGGCAGCGCCTCGCCGCGAAACCCCATCGTTCCCACCGCCGCGAGGTCCTCCGCGCTCCGGATTTTGCTCGTCGCGTGGCGCTCCAGACTCAACAACGCATCGTCCCGGTCCATCCCGCACCCGTCGTCCACCACCCGCAGCAACCGCGTTCCTCCCCGCGCGAATTCCACCACGATCCGCTTCGCTCCGGCATCGATGCTGTTTTCCACCAGCTCCTTCGCCACCGAGGCCGGACGCTCGACCACCTCGCCGGCGGCCACCTGGCTGGCCACCTCGTCGGCGAGTAGTCGAATCCTTCCCATGCCATTTGACTTTGCACGGTTTCATTCCTATGAAAAGGACGTGATCACGATGACCGACGATGCCGCGCGCGCGCTGCGGGATTTGATCGCCTCCAAGGGCTCCGGAGACGGCTTGCGCCTCGCCGTCGAGAAGGGCGGCTGCGCCGGTCTCCAATACGTGATGGAGGTCGGAACCGCCAGGCCCGGCGATGCCGTGGTCGAGCACAACGGCGCGCAGGTTTTCATCGATCCCGCGAGCGCCCCGAGCCTCGCCGGCAGCGTGCTGGACCACGAGGACGGCCTCTCCGGCGCGGGCTTCCGAATCCGAAATCCCAAGGCCGCCCGCTCCTGCGGTTGCGGAACCTCGTTCGAACCCGCCGGGACCGCCGCCTGAGCCCGATGCCCGCCCGCGAGGAAACCAAAAACAGCCGCGCCTGGTTCAAGGATCCCGACGCCGACCCCGCCCGCACCCGCCGCAAGGAGGACAGCGGCCTCTTCGGCTGGACCGTTCTCATCCTCCTGCTCATCGGCGTGGCGATTTTCTGCTGGATCGGGAGCTTCTACATCTTCGGCCATCCGGAAAAACCCATCAGCTACGAGGTCCTCTCGAAGCTCAAAAAAATCGAGCCGCCGAAACGCTTCGAACTCACCGCCGCCCCGCGCGGCGAATTCCTCCGCGCCCCGCAAATCCTGGACCGCTACGGCGAAATGCGCCCCCGCCAGCTCGCCCGCGCCAACGAAACCCTCCTCCGCAACTACCTCCGCAACTTCAAACCCTGCGACGGCCTCGTCCCCTACGTCCTCGGCACCTTCAACATCCTCGACTCCTACGAACTCGGCGACTCGGACTTCTTCCCCTCCGGCGTCGTCGCCGTCGCCCAATCCAAGGACAACCCGAACCTCCTCATCGAACATGTCTTCAGCGCCGATCCGCGCATGGTCCCCACCCTCCACCGCACGCTCCTCACCGGCCTCGACATCGACCTCAAGCGCGAAAACGAACTCGCCGCCGTGATCAATGTGGACCGCCTCGCCGACGGCCGCATCAAACTCACCACCGTTTCCATCCTCTACCCGAGCTACGAATCCGCCGGCACCGACGGAACCTTCACGCTCGATCCCCCCGGGACCCTCAACGTCCGGGCCGGCCTCCCGGTCGTGAACGCCGAGCGCCAGCGCGAGGCCGATGCCAAATACGAACACTTCCGCCGCAAGGCCCGCCTCGCCGGCAAGGAGGAAACCAAGGCCGGCACGCTCGCGGACGCCAAATCCCGCCTCATGCGCGTCGAGCGTCCGCTCGCCGTCGATGGATCCGCCCCGCTCCCGGTTCCAACGCCCTCCCCGACTCCCCGCGTCGCCGCCGCCATCCCGGTCGAAACCCCCGTCGAAATCCGCCGCGCGGTTCCCGTGGAAACAGCCCCCGCCGCTCCCGAAGCCACGCCGATCGAGGTGGCCCGGGCCGAGCCTGTCCCGTCGCCCGCCCTCGCCGAGGCCTCGCCGTCGCCCACCCCTTCGGCCTCCCCCTCGCCGACCCCGCCGAAAGCCATCGCCGCCGGGAGTTCCCGCAATTGGCAAACCTACGAGCCCGGCCGCATGCCCCGCGGGCGCCTCCTCGAAGTCGCCGATGTCTCCACCATCGCGAAACGCGGCACCGGCGGCGAACGCATGTATCTCCAGGGCAATTTCGAGGTCACCGCCGCCGGAGCCGACCGCGCCGTCCTCCGCTCCCCGCGCCGCGCCTCGAATGTGCGCGTGATCGTCCAATACCCCGAGGGCATGAAGGCCCCCTCGGATGGCAGCAACGTGGCCCGCGACGCCCGCCGCCCCTTCCAGATCATGGACGTGCGCGAAAGCACCGGCGGCCAGATCAACGTCTATGTCCGCGAGGTCACCCGGCCTTAGCGCCCGCCTCGCCGAGGAAATCCTCGCCTCCGGCCCCCTCCCGTTTTCCCGCTTCATGGAGCTGGCCCTCTACGACCCGGCGGAGGGCTACTACGCCTCGGGACGCGCGGCGGTCGGTCGCGGCGGGGATTTTTACACAAGCGTGAGCCTCGGTCCCGTGCTGGGGGAAATTCTCGCCGGCCAGTTTGTCGAACTCTGGGAATCCCTCGGCCGCCCCCGCGATTTCACGCTCGTCGAACAAGGCGCGAACGACGGACGCCTCGCGGAGGACATTCTCGACGCCCTCGCCGGAACGCCCCTCGAGGGCGCGCCCTTGTTCCTTGTCGAACCCTTCGCGCCGCTTCGCGAGGCCCGGCGGGAGCTCCTCCGCGGCCGCGGCGTCCAATGGGTGGACTCGCCCGCATCCCTCCCCGAATTCACCGGCGTCCATTTTTCCAACGAGCTTTTCGACGCCCTTCCGGTCGATCTCGTCGAGGCCCGCGGCGGCCGCTGGCAAAATCTTCGTGTCGTCCTCGAGGACGAATCCTTCCGCCTCCAGCCGGCGGAATTCCTCGAAACCGGTTGGCCCGCCCGCCCCGACGGATTCCGCTCGGAGGTCCGCCGCGGCCAACACGAACTCCTCGCCGCCGTCGCCTCGAAACTCCGCCGCGGCCATCTTCTCGCCATCGATTATGGAATGACGCGCGACGAACTCCTCGCCCCGTTTCGCCTCGAGGGGACGCTGGCCTGCTACTCCGCGCACCGGCGCGACGCCGATCCCTTCGAGCGCATCGGCCAAAAGGACATCACCGCGCATGTCGATTTCACCGCGCTCGCCGCCGACGCCCGCGCCTGCGGACTCGACCCCGCGGGCTACACCGACCAACACCATTTTCTCGTCGGAGCCGCCACGGGCCTCTTGCAATCCCTCGACGGAATCCCGCCGACGCCCGCCTCCGCAAAAAAACTCCGCGCCCTCCGCTCCCTGCTTCATCCCGAAACCCTCGGCGTCCGGTTCAAAGTCCTGCTTGCCTCCAAAGGCGCCCCCGGCGCTACGATCTCCGGATTCCGCCACGCGCGGACTCTCCCGCTCTAACAAAATGCCCGCCACACCGCTCCACGACCACCTCGCCGCCGGAGTCCTCGCTCCCGACGACATCGCCCTCGCCGAAATCCTCCTCGCCGAGGACCAACATCATCTCTTCGCCGACTGGGACGCACCCGGCCGGCACGACGACGACAAGCGGGCGTTTTTCCAAACGCTCCACACCTGCCACCGTTCCTATCCCGGCGGCCTTCCCGCCTACATCCGGAACGCCCGGCGGCTTCTCAAGGAATCCGCCGTCGGCGCGAATCCCTTCGCGGGTTGCACGCCCGTCGAGCCGGAAACCGTGGACCTCTCCGCGTTCGGCGCGTCCTACGAGGAGGCCGAGGCCGTGGGCCTGCGCTGCTTCGCGGAAACCGCTGTCGTCCTCGTCGCCGGGGGCCTGGGCGAACGCCTCGGCTATCACGGCATCAAGCTCGACATCCCCGTCGAAACCACCGGGGGCACGTCCTATCTCGCCCACTACGCCTCCATCCTGCGGGCCGCCTCCGAACGGCTCGGACGCGGGATTCCACTCGTCATCATGACCAGCCGCGAGACCCGCGCCGGCACCGAGGCCACACTCGCCGCGAACCAAAATTTCGGCCTCGCGCCCGGCCAGATCACGCTCCTCAACCAGGAACTCGTCCCCGCGCTCTCGGACATCGACGCCCGTCTCGCGCTCGAGGAAAAATACCGGCTCAACCTCAAGCCGCACGGCCACGGCGACATTCACACGCTCCTCCACACGAGCGGCACCGCCAAAAAATTCGCCGCCGCGGGCATCCGCCATCTCCTGTTCATCCAGGACACCAACGGCCAGGTCTTCAACGCGGCCTTCGCGGCGCTCGGAGTTTCCGAACTCCGCGGCTACGATTTCAATTCCATCGCCGTCAACCGCATCCCCGGCGAGGCGGTCGGCGGCATCGCCACGCTCCGCAAACCCGGTTCGCCCGATCTCACGATCAATGTCGAATACAACTACCTCGACCCGCTCCTGCGCGAAACCGTGAACCCCGCCGGCGACGTCGCCGAGCCCAACGGATTCTCCCGCTTCCCCGGCAACATCAACGTCCTCGCCGTCCGCCTCGCCCCCTACCTCCGCGTGCTCGAATCCTCGGGCGGCATCATCGCCGAGTTCGCCAACCCGAAGTTCGCCGACGCCTCGCGCACCGCGTTCAAAAAGCCCGCCCGCCTCGAGACCCTCATGCAGGACCTGCCGAAATCCTTCACCTCCGGGGAAAAGGTCGGTGTCACCATCTTCGACCGCGCCTGGTGTTTCAGCCCCTGCAAAAACAACCTCGCCGATGCCGCCGCGAAAGTCGCCTCCGGCGGCCCGCCCGAAAGCGCCTCGAGCGCCGAAAGCGATTTCTACCTCGCCGGCCGCATGAAACTCCGCGCCGCCGGCATGGAGGTCGTCGACGCCCCGCAAAAAACCATCCGCGGCGTCCCCGTCACTCCCGGCCCGCGCGTGGTCATCCGCCCCTCCTTCGCCCTCACCCTCGCCGACGTCCGCGCCCGCATCCGCGGCGGATCGATCGCCGGAAACGCCACGCTCGTCCTCGAGGGCGACTCCACCCTCGAGCATGTCGTCGTTCCCGACGGGGCGACGCTGGCCGTCAAGGATTCCTCCGTCAAAAACCAAACGATCCCGGTCGAGAAAACCTCCTACCGGTTGGTCGAACTCTCCGACGCCGAAATGTCCTCGGCCGAAGTTCCCGAGTCGCTCCGCATCCGCGGCTACCGCATCCTCCGCGGCGCGCCTACACAAACTTCCCGGGATTGAGCAGGCCTTCCGGGTCGAGCGCCGACTTGAGCCGCCTGTGCAATCCGCGCGTTTCGGCGCCCAGGGCCTCGTTCCACCACGGTTTTTTCGCGAGGCCGATGCCGTGCTCGCCGGTGATCGCGCCGTCCCAGGCCAGGACCTGGCGGAAAAGTTCGTCCAATGCGGCGTCGGCTTTTTTCCGGACCGACGGATTGTCGGCATCGGCGACCATGATGTTCACGTGGATGTTTCCATCGCCCGCGTGGCCGAAGCAGGCGATGGGGAAACCGGATTTTTTCTGCAGCCGAGCGGCGAACTCCACGAGGTCCACAAGCCGGCCGCGGGGAACGACGATGTCCTCGTTGAGTTTCTTGAGTCCCGTGGATTTCAGCGATTGCGAATAGACGCGGCGCAGCCGCCAGAGCGCCTCGCAGGCTTTTTCGGTGGTGGCCCTGCGAATGCCGAGGGCGCCGTTTTTTTTCAAAAGGGTTTCGAGGGCGGCCGCCTCCCCGCGCACGCTGGCGGGCTGGCCGTCGACTTCGAGGATCACCTGCGCGCGGCCGGGCGGGAATTCGGCCCCGGGGCTGAAGGCGCGGGCGGAGCGGAGCGTGAATTCATCGGCCACCTCGACGGCGGCGGGCAGGAAACCGGATGCGAAAACCGATTGGATCGCGGCGGCGGCTTTTTTCATCGAGCCGAATCCCGCCGACAGCACGGCCCGCGCGGGGGGCAGCGGAAGCAGTCGCAAGGTCGCCTGCGTGACCACGCCGAGAAGTCCCTCCGATCCGGTGAAGAGCCCGACCAGGTCGAAGCCGGTTTTGTTCTTGTGGGTTCGCCCGCCGCAGCGGACGACGGTTCCATCGGGCAGGACGACGGTGAGGCCGAGAACGTAGTGGCGGGTGACGCCGTATTTGAGGCACCGCGGGCCGCCGGCGTTTGTGGCGATGTTTCCCCCGAGGCTGCAATCCTTGAGGCTCGCCGGATCGGGCGGGTAGAAGAGCCCCTTGGCCCGCGCGGCGAGTTGGAGTTTTTCGGTGACCACACCCGGTTCGACGACGGCGACGAAATCGCGGTCGTTGATTTCAAGAATGCGGTTCATGCGATCGAGGCAGAGGACGATTCCGCCGCGAACGGGCGTGCATCCGCCGACATACCCGTAACCCGCGCCGCGCGGCGTGACGGGAATCCCGGCTTTCGCGGCCCCGCGGAGGACGAACGAGGTCTCCTCCGTGGATTTCGGAAAAACCACGAGCTCGGGGGTGCCTTTGGCGAACCATTTGTCGGAGGCGAACTCCGGCGCGGGGGAGTCCAACACGGAGTCGGCGCCGAGTTTTTTGACCAGTTTGCGGCGGAGCGATTCGATCACGGGACGGTTTGGAAGACATGCCAGGCCTCGGCCACGCCGTCTCCGGCTTTTTTCGAGGCGATGTGGCCGTTCGATCGCAAGACGGTTTCGCGCACCTCGGGAATCGCGTTCGAGGGGCAGCACGTGTGTGCGGCGAAGCGGCCGTCGAGCATCGGAATGTCGTTGAAATGGTCGCCGGCGGCGAAGATTTCCTCCCGCGCGAGGCCCAGGAGCCGCCCCACTTCGCCGAGCGCCGAGCCCTTGTGGTAGTCGCGGTGGCTGAACCGGAGGTAGATCGTGTTGCGCTGATACGAGAAATCCGGGTGCGCCGCCTTTTCGCTTTCGAGAAACGCCACGAACTCCTCCATCACCTCCTCGTCCGAGGTGATCACTCCCGCGGGCTCGTCGTTTTCCTCGACCAGATTGATGTCGGGGTGCCTGGCGGTGAGGGCCCGGATTTTTTCGAACAAATCGCCCGCGTGCCGGAACAGCTCCGCGTGGCGCTCGTGGCAGGTCTGGTTCCAGTGGTGCTCCGGCACCCAGCGTCCCTCGGGCGTGCGGTGGAAAATTTCCCGTTCGTTGGTGAGCAGAAAATCCGGCGGCACCGGCGGGTGGAACGCATCCAGTCCCTCGATCGCGTGCCAGAGGCTGCGTCCGGTGTTGATCGCCCAGTAGCCCCCGCACCGTTTGTTGTGCATGAGCACCTCGGCCATCGCCGCCGTGCATCGCCGACCCGTGCCGTGCTCGATCAGCGTCCCGTCGAAATCCGTGCTGAGCAACTTGAGTCGAGACATCCCCCACGAACTAAACACCCGGCCCGCGGGGGCGGCAATTTTTCTCTCGCCGCCCCGTCGGTTTTGTTACCTTCCGCGCGATGAAATCCGCCTACGAACTCGCCATGGACCGGCTCCAAAAATCCGCCCCGGCCGCGATCCTCACCGACGACCAGAAGACCCGTCTCGCCGGCGTGGACCGCGAGATCGACGCCAAGATCGCCGAGAAGAAAATCTTCCTCGAGGACCAGCTCGCCAAGGTCGCCCTCCACGAGCAGGAGGAGATTCGCCGACAACTCGCCTCCGAATTGGCCCGCCTGGAGGAAAAGCGCGAGCGGGAGAAAAACAAAATCCGTTCCGAATCGACACAAGGTGTCTAATTTTGGCCACATGGGGTGAACTACTGATCAAAAAAAACCAGTTTGCTATTGACCCCGTTTGGAATTTTCCGGATACGCGACATGCACCTTGCGAAAGCGAGGTGGTCAAAAACACAAAACCAATCATGAAAAAACTCACAGTCGCATTGATCGCAGTCGCAGTTTCCGCCACCGGCGCCTTCGCGGGCACCCCGGCGAAAACCTTCAAAGAAACCGTCGCTCCCGCTCCGGAATGCAAATTCCGCGACCAGGAACTCCAGATCGACGCCTACGCCGCCGGCGCTTTTTATAGCGTGGGCCGCCCCGGATGGGGTGGGGGGCTTGGCGTGAACTACTTCTTCACCAAATACATCGGTATCGGTGTGGAGCAGAACATCCTCGGCCGCGAGAAGGTCGGCGGTTCCGGTTCCTACGCGGAATGGGCCACGATCGGCAACCTCTTCCTCCGTTATCCCTTCTGCTTCGGCCTCGCCCCCTACGGCATGGTCGGTGGCGGCGGCGCCTACGGCACAGGCAAAGGCTATGGCTTCGGCCATGTCGGCGGCGGTCTCGAATATCGCGTGACCGACAACATCGGCCTCTTCACGGATGGACGTTATGTCTACTCCGCCGAAGACCCGAAGAACGCCTTCCTCGGCCGCGCCGGTCTCCGCTTCGCGTTCTAAGATCCACCCAAAATTCAACCCTGCCGGAAAAGCCGACTCGCAAGAGTCGGCTTTTCTTTTTTACACTCCCCCATGGGCAATACGCTTCTGGTCCTCAGCGACCAACTCACCCTCGACAACCCCGCCCTGGCCGCCGGCGATTTGAAAAACGACCGGGTGCTGCTCATCGAAGCGCGCGACTCAGGCCCCGCCCACAAAATCAAACGCGTCCTCCACCTCGCCGCCTTGCGCGCTTTTGCCGGCGAATTGCGCGATCACGGCTGGAAGGTCGAGCATCACCGCATCGCCGACACCCCGATTTTCCGCAACGCCCTCGAGACCCAACTGGAAAAAAACCAACCCGACGCGCTGGTCGCCATGGAACCGAACAATTGGTCCCAGCAGAAAGGCCTCGAGGACGTCGCCGCCAAAACCCAAACGCCCCTCCGCCTCACGCCGACCTGCCAATTCGTCACCCCCCGCGCCGACTTTTTGAAATCCGCCAAGGGCAAAAAACGCCTCCTCATGGAAGCCCACTACCGCCGCATGCGCCAGGACCTCGGCATCCTCATGCGCTCCGATGGCGAACCCGAGGGCGGCGCCTGGAATTTCGACGCCGAGAACCGGAAAACCGTTCGCGACTGGAAAAAGGACGGCGCCCCCAAGCCGCCGCGCCCCGCCACCGCCGAGCGCCCGCGCGACAAAATCGTCGAGGAAGCCATCGCCGACGCGAACCGCTGGTTCCCGGATTCCCCCGGGCGCGCCGAGGATTTCTGGCTGCCGCACACCCGCGAAGGCGCGCTGCAGGTGCTGGAACGCTTCGTCGCCGAGCGCCTGCCGCGTTTCGGCGACTACCAGGACCTCATGCTCGAGGACTCGCCCACCATGTTTCACAGCCTCATCGCGGGTCCGCTCAATCTCGGACTCCTCCTTCCCATGGAATGCGTGAACGCCGCCGTGCGCGCCTACGAACAGGGAAAAGCCCCGCTCGCCGCCGTGGAGGGATTCGTCCGCCAAATCATCGGCTGGCGCGAATTCGTCAACGGCGTCTATTGGTTCAAGATGCCCGGCTATCTCGAGTCCAACTCCCTCGGTGCCACGCGCCCGCTGCCGGAATTTTTCTACACTGCGGAGACCGGCATGAACTGCCTCCGGCGCACGATCGGCGAGGCGCGCGACTCGGCGTTCAACCACCACATCCAGCGCCTCATGATCCTCGGGAATTTCTGTCTTCTCGCCGGCATCGATCCGCGGCAGGCGCACGACTGGTTTTTGGAAATGTATATCGACGCCCACGAGTGGGTGATGGCCGCGAACGTGCTTGGAATGGCCCTCCATGCCGACGGCGGCTTCATGGCCACCAAGCCCTACGCCGGCTCCGCCGCCTACATTTCGAAGATGTCGAACTACTGCGCGGGATGCGAATTCGACCCCGCGAAAAAATCCGGCCCCGGCGCGTGCCCCTTCAATTTGCTCTACTGGGATTTCTACGACCGCCACGCCGACCGCTTCGCCTCGAACCCCCGCACCAGCATGATGGTGAACTCCTGGAAAAAACGCCCCGGGGCCGAGCGCGAAAAAATCAAAGCCGACGCCCGCCGTTTTCTCGACGGCTTGAAATGAGGAGTCCGGTCGAGATGCGCCTCCTCTTCATCAAGCTCCGCCACATCGGCGACTCCCTGCTGCTCACGCCCACGATCGTCGCCGCGAAGGAAAAATTCCCCCAGGCCGAGATCTGGGTGCTCGTCCGCGAATCCTGCGACGGCATCCTCGCCGGCTGCCCCGAGATCGACCGCA
>CAZVPK010000061.1:0-13089 GCA_964628505.1 uncultured Chthoniobacter sp. | reverse complement strand
CGTAGATGACCGAGGGGTAGGTGGCGATGATGTCCATGTCGAACTCGCGGCGGAGTCGCTCGAGGATGATCTCCATGTGGAGCAGGCCGAGGAAACCGCAGCGAAAGCCGAAGCCGAGGGCGACGCTGGACTCGGCCATGAATTGGAATGCGGCGTCGTTGAGTTGGAGCTTCGCGATGGCGGCCTTGAGGCGTTCGAAGTCGGCGGTGTTGATCGGGTAGATGCCGCTGAAGACCATCGGCTGCACGACCTGGAAGCCGGGCAGGGGCTGGTCGGCGGGTTGGCGGGAACTTGTGAGCGTGTCGCCGACCTTGACCTCCGCGGAGGTCTTGATGTTCGCGATGACATAGCCGATGTCGCCGGCGATGAGTTTTTCCCGGGCGAAGAATTTGGGTTGTTGGGGCTTGAAGACGCCGACCTCCTTGACCTCGTAGTTGGAGTTGGTCGCCATCAATTTCACGGGGTCGCCGGCTTTGATGGAGCCTTCGACCACGCGGATGTAGATGACGACGCCGCGGTAGGTGTCGAAGTGGGAATCGAAGGTGAGCGCCTGCAGGCGGCCTTCGGGGTCGCCTTTGGGTGCCGGGATGCGCTCGATGACGGCTTCCAGAATTTCCTCGATGCCGATGCCTGCCTTCGCGCTGGCCAGGATGGCTTCCTCGGCCGGGATGGCCAGGATGTCCTCGAGTTGTTTTTTGGCCGTTTCGACATCCGCGTTCGGGAGGTCGATTTTGTTGATGACCGGGATGAGCTTCAGGCCTTGTTTCTCGGCGAGGTGGACATTGGCGACGGTCTGGGCCTCGACGCCTTGGGCGGCATCGATGATGAGGAGCGCGCCTTCGCAGGCCGCGAGCGAGCGGGAGACCTCGTAGGAGAAATCGACATGGCCGGGGGTGTCCGAGAGGTTGAGTTTGTAGCGGGTGCCGTTTTTCGCCGTGTATTCCATGGCGATCGGGTGGGCCTTGATCGTAATGCCGCGCTCGCGCTCGAGGTCCATGGCGTCGAGGAGTTGCTCCTGGGCCTCGCGTTTTTGGATGGTGCCGGTGGTTTCCAGCAAGCGGTCGGAAAGGGTGGTCTTGCCGTGGTCGATGTGGGCGATGATGCAGAAATTGCGAGTGTGGGCGATGGCCATGAAAAGCGGGCGAATATCCGCGACGGGCGAGGACGGGTCAATGCTGTGTTGCGCGGGGATGCCGGGCGTTTTTTACCGAGCGACCGGAGGAAGCGCTTGCGCGAAACGATGTGAACAACTTCGCACCGGGGACGGAAATTTTGATCTCGGCCGGTTCAGGGACGGGGTTGTTCCAAAGTTGTTCACATTGGCGGATTCGGCACCGGGATACGGGGATAATTATAACATCCGATAATATATGTAGGAGGCAATAGAGAAGAGTGTAGATTTCTGATGGTCAATGGATTGGGATTTTGCGGTTTTTTTAATCCGCAATCTCTTGCGCTGCGGGAGCGTCCAAGAGAAGCGTGGCGTTGTTCCGCGCAATCGAGCCGGCGGGGATTCCCGGATCGCCGGACAGCATTCGTGGAACCATGGGGGCTTTTTCGGCACCGGTGACGACCCAAAGGATCCGGCGGGCGCGGTTGAGGACGGGATATGTGAGCGTGAGTCGGCGGCGGTTTTGATAGATGCCGGTAGGAGCGACTTCGGCATCGAGGACGCCGAGCACGGGATCGCCGGGAATCAACGAGGCGGTATGACCGTCCGGGCCCAGACCCAGATGAGCCAAATCCAGGACCGGCGGGTTGCCGCAGAGCGAATTCAGGGTCGCGGTGTAATCGCGGGCGGCCTCGGCGGGATCGGGATTTTCGACCGGCATGGCGTGGATGTTTTCGGGCGGAATGGGAGCGCCGGAGAGAAGACTTTCGCGGAGGTGCGTGAGATTGCGGTCGGGATCCCCTGCCGGGGCGATGCGCTCGTCGATCTGTAGCACATGGACATTTGCCCAAGGCACATCCTCGGCGGCGAGATCGCGGAGCATTTGCCACGGGGTTTTGCCCCCGCTCACGGCCATGACAAACCGCCCGCGGGCGGCAACGGAATCGCGGGCTTCGGCGGCAATGACGGCGGCGGCGGCTTTTGAAACAGAGTAGGCGTCGGGAAAAATGCGGGTTTTCATGGGAAATCAGGCCGGCAAGTGAAGGAGGCGTCCGCATTGCGGACAGGAAACGATGGCTTTGTCGGAGCGGAGCGCGAGGCTGGTCTGGGCGGTGACTTTCATGTGGCAACCGGTGCAGACGTCGTGCTCGACGGCAACCACGGCGCGCGCGTTTTTGGTGTCGAAAAGCCGCTCGTAGCGCTCGAGCAAATCCTCGTCGAGACCCTCCAAAAGAGCGGACCGGTTCGAGTCCATCTCGTCGATGCGGGTTTTGAGATTCGCCTCCTTGTCGCGGAGCGTCGAGATTTGGGCCTCGTATTTGGATTTCTCCTCGGCGTGGGTCTGGTCCGCGGCGGCGAGTTGCGGGGCGAGTTCCTCGGCCTCCTCCATCAGGACAATTTCCTTGTCCTCGATGGCCGTGATCGCGCGCTCGGCGTTTTCGATTTCATGGGACAACGCGGTGTATTCCTCGTTTTTGCGGGTCTGGAGTTGCTGGGATTTGTATCGGTTGATCTGATCGCGCTTGGCGGCGATTTCGACCTCGAGGTTTTTTTTCTCCACTTCGATGGCTTTCGACCGGGCGCGGGCGGATTCCAGACGCGAAGCGGCGTCCTGGACGAGCTTCTGCTTCGCGGCGATCTCGGCGGGGATCGATTGGAGTTCGAGGCGGAGGGAGCGGAGGCGCTGGTCGCGGTCCTGGAGGGCGAGGAGTTTTTCGATGGCTTCGAGCATGGGTGGTGAGAATGGGAGGATGTGGCGGTTTTAGCCAGCAATCAAAAGGATTTCTTTGCCGACAGACGGATGGCACGATGCCGCGCTATGGTGGAAGGAATTTGTTATCTTGTGGGAGCGGGCCCGGGCGATCCGCTTCTTCTCACGCTCAAGGGACGCGAATGCCTGCGGCGAGCCGGGGTGGTTGTTTACGACCATCTGTGCAACCCCGAGATCTTGGACTGGGCTCCCGTCGACGCCGAGCGGATCTACGCGGGCAAGAAAGCCGGCGACCATGCGATGCGGCAGGAGGAAATCGCGGCGCTTCTGGTCAAATCCACGCGCGAGGGAAAAACCGTCGTCCGTCTCAAGGGCGGCGATCCTTTTGTTTTCGGTCGCGGCGGCGAGGAGGCGGAGGCGCTGGCCCGGGCCGGTTGCCGCTTCGAGGTGGTCCCGGGGATCAGTTCCGCGATCTCGGGCCCGGCCTACGCGGGGATTCCTGTTACCCACCGATCGCACAACGGCGTTCTCACCGTTTTCACCGGCCACGAGGATCCCGAAAAACCGGAACCCGCCGTGGACTACAACGCCATCGCCGCCGCTCCGGGAACCAAGGTCATGCTCATGGGCATCGAGCGGTTGGATGCGATCACCGCCCGCTTGAAGGAGGCCGGGATGTCGGCGGAAACCCCCGCCGCCCTGATTCAATGGGCCACAACCGGCCGACAGCGAACCCTCGTCGGCACACTCGGCGACATCGCCGCGAAGGCGACGCACGCCGGTCTCGGAGCGCCCGCAGTGGCGGTTTTCGGAGATGTGGTTCGTCTCCGCGAAAGTCTGGATTGGTTCGAAACGCTTCCGCTTTTCGGCAAGCGCATCGCAGTAACCCGTTCGCAACCCGGAGCCGGCGATCTCGCCCGGACTCTTCGTTCGCTTGGTGCCGATGCCTTCGAAATGCCGACGATTCGAATCGAGCCCGCACCGGACAAGCGCGAGTTCTACGAACTGGTCGCCTACGCCCACACCTACGACTGGCTTGTTTTCACGAGTCCGAACGGCGCGGACGCGTTTTTCCGCGCCTTTTACGAGATTTACAAGGATGCGCGGAGCCTTGGCGGCGTTCGAATCGCGGTGGTCGGACCGGCCACCGCCGACAAGGTTCGCGCCAACCGCTTCGATGTCGATCTGCTGCCCGAGAAACACGTCTCCACCGAGATCATTCCCGCCCTTCAAAAGGAAAACACCGTCGAAAACCTCAAAATCCTGCTCGTCCGCGGCGAATCCGCCAATCGTGACCTCCCGGTCGAACTCACCCGACTTGGTGCGATCGTGGACGAGGCTGTCGCATATCGCACGTTGCCCGAGTCCGAATCGAACGCCGGAGTCGCCAGATACCGTCGCGAGGGTGCCGATTTGGTCACCTTCACCAGCGCCTCCACCGCCTTGAATTTCCATTCCCTCGGCCTCCCCGGAAAATCCGGAGTCCGCTTCGCAAGCATCGGTCCGGTGACTTCGCGCGCCCTGCGCGACCTCGGATTGCCGGTCGATATCGAAGCCCGCCGGCACGACATTCCCGGATTGGTGAAGGCCATTCTGGATTTTTTCGGGGAGAGAGGCTAAATCTTCACGCATCCCCATGAAGCGGACCCGCGTAAACTCTCCAAAAGCACTCGACAAAATGATTGCCGACATCACCGATATCCCGCACTCCGGCGCGGTCCACGATCTTCCGAAAGGAAAACGTCTGGAACTTTTGGACAAAATCACCTCCCGCATCGATTCGGAACCCGCGAGGGTCTCGACAAACGCCGAAGGATTCATCACCTCTGTCAATCCCTCTTTCATCGGTCTCTGCGGTCATCCCTTCGAGGACTTGAAAGGGAAAAAACCGGGATCCATTCTGCAAGGTCCAGCCAGCAGCTCCACGGGAGTTCAACTTTTGCGTCAGGCGATCCGTGATCGCGTGCCGGTGTCCACGGAATTGGTGAATTACCACAAGGACAAATCGGCCTATCGCGTGAGAATCGATCTCAAGCCCGTCTTCTGCGCCTCCGGCGAACTCTCCGGCTACGAGGCCGAGGAGTGGAAACTGGACTGAAGCCCCCGCAACACCCCGGCCAATTCCCGGATCCCCTGCCGATCGTGCAGGGCTGTGAGAGTCACCCGCAATCGCGCCGCGCCCCGGGCCACGGTCGGGTATCGAATCGCAGGAACAAGAAATCCCCTCTCCCACAACCCCCTCGACACCTCCACAGCCTCGGACTCCCCGCCGATCACGATCGGTAAAATCGCGCTCCCCGGCATCGCCCCTCCAAACTCGGATCGCCACTCGGCAATGCGTGTCCACAGCGCTTCGCGAAGGCCATCCCCCTCGCCCGACCGACAAATTCCCAGCGACGCCCTGGCGGCCGCGGCCATCGGCGCGGGCGGGGCCGTGGAAAAAACAAAACTTCTCGCGCGGTTCACCAGATAATCCCGCAACGCCACACTCCCCGCGACATAGGCGCCATGCGCCCCCAGGGCTTTCCCCATCGTCCCCATCTGAATCTCCACCCGATCGGCCAAACCCTCGCGGTCGGCCAGTCCCCTGCCCTGCGCGCCGATCACTCCTACCGCATGGGCCTCGTCCAGAAGAAGCCATGCGCCGAACCGATCCTTCAATTCGACAATCTCCGCGAGGGGAGCCGTGTCCCCGTCCATGCTGTAAACCGACTCCGCGACCACCAGCACCCGCGCCTTGGGATGCTTCGCCGAGGCCCATCTCAAATGGCTCTCGAGGCGCCCGGGATCGTTGTGGGCGAACACCCGGATCGCCGCCCCGCTCAACCTTGCCGCATCGACGAGGCATGCGTGCGAAAGCTTGTCCAGGATCACCACATCGCCGCGTCCACACAACGCCGGGATCGTTCCCGTCGCCGCCGCATAGCCGCTTGAAAACGTCAGGGCCGACGCGGTTCCCTTGAAATCCGCCAACTCCTCCTCCAGCTCCACATGGGCGGCCAGCGTTCCACACACCAACCTCGACGCCCCCGCTCCGAATCCCCCCCGCCTCCACTCCGCGAGCACCGCCTCGCGCAGCGCCGGGTGGTTCGCCAGCCCCAAATAATCGTTCGAGGAAAAATTCCGCAGCGCCTTCGCATCCCGTCGAACCTCGATCCCCTGGGCCCCTTCGAGCGGATGCAAGCGGCGCAACAGCCCCCTGCCCTCGATCTCCTCCAACCGCCCCGACAGAAACGCCTCGAGCGAGCGGTCCATCCTCAATGCCCCTCGACGATCAAGCGCATCTCCCGCACCGCCGCCTCGAATCCCGTCACGACCGCCCGCGAGACGATCGAGTGCCCGATGTTCAATTCCTCCAAGCCGGGCAAACCCAAAACCGCCGCCGTGTTTTCGTAGTTGAGTCCGTGGCCCGCGTTGACCCTCAATCCCAGCCCCAGCGCCGCCTCCGCGCCGCGTGTCAATGCCCGCAACTCCTGTTCCCGCGCGGCTCCGCGGGCTTCCGCATACGCGCCGGTGTGCAGTTCGACGAACTCCGCCCCCAGCTCCGCCGCCGCATGGATTTGGGATTCCTCCGGATCGATGAAAAGACTCACCCTCGCCCCCGCGTCCCGCAAACGCGCCACAACCGGTCGCAACCGCCCGATCTGCCCGGCGCAATCCAGGCCGCCCTCGGTGGTCACCTCCCGCCGGTTCTCGGGCACCAGGCACACATCCTGCGGACGCACCCGCAGGGCCACCGCCACGATCTCCTCCGAGATTCCCATCTCCAGATTCAACTTCGTCGAAATCCTCTCCCTCAACGCGAAAATGTCGCGGTCCTGAATGTGGCGACGATCCTCTCGGAGGTGGGCCGTGATGCCCGCCGCCCCCGCGCGCTCCGCCGCCAGAGCGGCTTCGACAGGGTCGGGCTCGGCGTTCGGGCTCCCCGGATTCTCGCGGTAGCGCGCCTGTCGCAGCGTCGCCACATGGTCGATATTGACTCCCAGGCTTGGCATAAAAAATTTCAGGGATTCTCCCGCCGCACCCGCCTCGCCGCAAGCACCGCGTCGCGCAGCGCCGCGAGTCCGTTGGTCGGCGACACCTTCGATCCCTTCACGTCCGACCACTCGACAGGCAACTCGCGAACCCGCAGCCCCAGCCTCTCGGCGATCAACAGCGCCTCGACGTCGAATCCGAAACCGTCCTGCTCCACCCTCGAAAAAACCTCCCGCGCCGCCTCCCGCCGGAAGGCCTTGAAGCCGCATTGCGTGTCCATCAACCGCGTGATGCCCAGCGCCCGCAGCGCGAAATTGAATAGCCGTCCCGCCGCCACCCGCGCCAGCGATTGCCTCACCGGAATCACAGACTCCCGGTGGCGGCGGCTCCCGACCAGCACGTCGGCCCCATCCGCCCTCTCCAGGAACCTCCGCACAAACCGCAACGGCACGCTCAGGTCCGCATCCATGAAAAAAATCCAATCGCCCCTCGCGCGAAGCATCCCGGTCTTCACCGCATACCCCTTCCCCCGCGCCACGGGATTTTCCAAAACCTCGAACCTCTCGTCGCCCCAGGCCGCCTCCCGCGCCAGTTCCGCCGTCCGGTCCGCGCTTTTCTCCACCACCGTCAAAAACTCCCAGGGCTCGCCGGGAAATTCCACCCGCATCGCGCGGATCGAGGCGGGCAGGCGCAACGCCTCCTCCCTCGCGGGAACCACGATGCTCACCGCCGGAGCTTGATCGGACGCGCTCGCGGACATTATGCCAGGCGGGTGCTCACCAAACTGCTTCGTGCCCGGTTGCCGGAGATCGCGATTGTCCTCATCGCCGTAGTTCTCCGCGTCTGGCTCATCGAAATCAAGCCCGCCCATTTCGACGAGGGCATCAACGGGTGGTTCGCCGACCGCATGCAGGCCACCGGCTACCACCGCTACGACCCCGAGAACTACCACGGCCCCCTGCATTTCTACGCGGTCTTCGTCTCGCAGGCCCTCTTCGGGCGCGAACTCTGGGCGCTTCGACTTCCCGCCATTCTCGCCAGCATCCTCTGCGTTTTGGCGATCCTCCGCTTCCGCGATGTCTTCGGAGTGCCCGCCGCACGCTTCGCCGCGCTCTGCATGGCGGTCTCCCCGGCGTATGTTTTCTACGGACGCTACTCGATCCACGAATCCTGGCAGGTCCTCTTCTGCATTCTCCTCCTCCACGCCGCCATCGGCCTCTGGCAAACCGGCGCGCGCCGGCACCTCCTCACCCTCGCCACCGCCGTCACCGGCCTCGTCCTCACCAAGGAGACCTATGTCCTCCACATCGGCTGCCTCCTGCTGGCCCTCGGCGTCCTCGGCATTTGGAAATTCCTCTCTCCGCCCCGCCCCGGCTGGCCGCTCGCCAAGCAAGCCTGGACCCGCGACGACCTCGTCCTCGCGATTGGACTCTCCGCCATCGTCATCGTGTTCTTCTACTCCGGCACCTTCCTCGATTTCCAAGCCGTGGGCGGACTTTGGAAAACCCACGCCGTCTGGTTCCAAACCGGGATCAACAAGGCCGGCGGACACGAAAAGACCGCCTACGACCTCCTCGGCCCGCTCAACTACTACTGGCTCGCCCTCATGGCCCGCTACGAGTGGCCCGCCCTCGCCGGCGTCCTCGCCGGGCTCCGCTACGCGCTTCCTTGCGACTCCCGCCAGCGCCTCGTCGCCATCACCGCCGCGGGCACGCTCCTCGCCTACTCGATCATCCCCTACAAAACCCCCTGGTGCCTCGTCTCGATCCTCTGGCCCTTCTACCTCCTGCTCGGTGGCGTCCTGCAGGAACTGGTGACAAAAACCACACGCCGCCTGTGGTGGCTCCTGGCCCTGCCGCTCCTCGCCGCCTCGCTCTATTCCTGCATCCAGCTCAACTTTTTCCAATTCACCGACGACAGCCAACCCTACGTCTATGTGCAGACCTACGAGGACATCGACCGCGTCACAGCCCCCCTCCTCGCCGCGGCGGAGGCAGATCCCCTCGCCTACCACCACGAGGGCGCCATCGTCCTCGACAGCTACTATCCCCTCCCCTGGATTCTCGGCGACTTCACCCGCGTCGGATATTTCAAACCCGACAACTCCCCGCCTCAATGGACTCAGGATTTCCTGATCGTCGACACCCGGCGCGAATCCGAAATCGAACCGCTCCTGAAGCGCCCCTATTTCAAAATTCCCTTCCGACTGCGCAGCGGACAGGACCCCTGCACGGCCTACCTGGCCGCCGACCGCTACCGCGACTTCATCGACGAATCCACCCCGGTGGTCGGATCCGGCTCCCCTTGATTTTCGACGGACGCCCCCCGATCCCGCTCCTGCAGCAACTGCGCGGCGATGCTGATGGCAATCTCGGCCGGATCGTTCCCGCCAATCGGCAATCCCAGCGGACATTTCAAACGCGCGACCTCCTCCCGCGAAATTCCCGCCGCCTCCAACTCGCCGCGCAATTTCCGCGCCTTCACCTCGCTCCCGATGCACCCGATGAAGGGAAAACACCCGCGCCGAAACGCCTCGATCAAAACCGGCACATCGGTCGCATGCCCCTGCGTGATCGAAAGAACAAACGCCCGCTCCGGGAGTTCACCGACCGCCTCCGCCGGATTCTCCACCAACCGCGCCGTGAATCTCGGATGACGCGGAATCCTCTCCAGCCACTCCTGCCGGGTATCAAAACACAACACCGCGGCATCGAGCGTCTGCAGCACCGGCACGAGCGCCTGCGCAATGTGACCCGCACCGAAAACCGCGATCGTCCACGCCGAAAACCGCCTCACATGGAACAGCAGCCTCACCGCGCCCCCGCAGGTCATTCCAATGTCCCGTTGCAAATTCCACTCGACCTCGCGCAGTTCCACCCCCGGCCCGTCCCCGGGCAACAGTTCCCGCGCAAATCGAATCGCAGCGGCCTCGATTTTTCCGCCACCCACCGTTCCCGTCGGCAACCCCTGCTCGCGAACGAGCATCTTCGCCCCGGAGGTTTGCGGAGCGCTCCCCTTCGTCTCCAACAGCATCACCAGCACATGCGGCACGCCGCGCGTCTCGCAATCGGCGAGTTCACTCCAAAGGGGTCTCGGGGAGTCGTCGGGCATGAAATGAAAATTCTCATTCCGTTGCCAAATCGATCCAGCTTTACTTTCGTCCATGCCGGATTCGACTCCGCTCTCGATCGCCAGCCTCAATTCCCTCCCCTCCGAAGAATTCGTCCAAACCCTCGGTGGAATTTTTGAAAAATCCCCTTGGGTTGCCGAGGCCGCATCGATCGGCCGTCCCCACCCCTCGCGCGGCGCGCTTCTTGCCGCGATGGTCGCCGCCGTCGAATCCGCGGGCCCCGGACCGCTCCTGGACTTGATCCGCGCCCATCCCGATCTCGGCGCGCGCCTTCAGGAACGCGCCGCCCTCACCCCCGAATCCCTCCGCGAGCAAGGCGGCGCGGGGCTTTTCTCGATCGACGAGCCCGATCTCAACCGCCTCCGCGCGCTCAACACATCCTACTCCGAAAAATTCGGATTCCCGTTC
Source organism: uncultured Chthoniobacter sp. (assembly GCA_964628505.1). Lineage (GTDB taxonomy): Bacteria > Verrucomicrobiota > Verrucomicrobiia > Chthoniobacterales > Terrimicrobiaceae > UBA967. The sequence goes on along the minus strand of CAZVPK010000061.1, from coordinate 2,754 downwards.
ATCATTTGCGCGCGACTCAACTCGCTCGACACCATTTTCGAATCCCTCCAGCGCCGCCTCCACCATTCTCGCGACGCCGAACTCGCGGAAGCCTGGCACCAAATCCAAAAAATCGCCGAACTCCGCCTCGCCGACCTCGTCACCGACACCCCATGAGAAAACTCTCCACCCATGTCCTCGACACTGCCCGCGGCCGTCCCGCCGCGGGCATGCGCCTCGAACTCTGGCACCTCGACGGCAACAACCACGCCCTCATCGCCGAAACGCAAACCAACTCCGACGGCCGCACCGACGGTCCCCTGCTCGCGGGCGCGGATTTGAAATCCGGCACCTACGAACTCGTCTTCCATGTCGCGGACTACTTCCGCGCCGCGGGCCTCCCGGTGGGCGAACCCGCGTTTCTCGACAGGGTCGCCCTGCGCTTCGGCGTCGCAGCCGGGGACGAGGGCTACCATGTGCCCCTCCTCTGCTCGCCCTGGTCCTACAGCACCTACCGCGGAAGTTGAACAGGATGCTCACATGGGACCGCCTGCAGGCGCTCGGCGAATTCAGCGACGAGCGCGGCAAGCTCACGCGCGTCTTCGGCGGCAAGGGCATGAAGGACGCCTCCGCCCGCCTCGCCGAATGGATGCGCAGCGCCCGCCTCATCGTTACCACCGACGACTGGGGCAACATTTTCGGCCGCACCTTCCATCCCGAATACATGCCGCTCCTTGTGATCGGCTCGCATTTCGACACCGTTCCCAACGGAGGAAAATACGACGGCGCGCTGGGCATCCTCGTCGGTCTCGCCGCGATCGAACAGCTCACTCCCTCCGAAATCAAAAACCTGCCCTTTGCCATCGAGATCGCGGGCTTCTCGGACGAGGAGGGCTCACGCTTCCAAACCACCTACCTCGGCAGCCGCGCCGCCGCGGGCGGAATCCAAAAATCCGACCTCGACCGCAAGGATGCCACCGGCCGCACACTCGCCTCGCTCGTTCCCGCCAGCGCGCACGATCCCGAACCCCGCTACCGCAAAGGCCAACTCGTCGCCTACTGGGAAGCCCACATCGAACAGGGGCCGGTTTTGGAATCGCTCAACCTCCCGCTCGCCGTCGTGAATGGAATCGCGGGCCAAACCCGTGCCCGCCTGGCCTTCACCGGAGCCGCCGCCCATGCGGGAACCTGCCCGATGAACCTCCGCAAGGACGCCCTCGCGGGCGCCTCGGAATTTGTCCTCGCCGTCGAAAAACTCTCCAAGGAAATCCCCGGCCTGCTCGGAACCGTCGGCGTTCTCGAAGTCGCCCAACCCGCATCGAATGTGGTTCCGGGACGCACCTCCCTCACGCTCGACCTCCGCCATCTCAACAACGACACCCGCCGCAACGCCCTCGCGTCCCTGAAAAAAACCGCCGAGGACGCCGCCGCCTCGCGCAATCTCAAACTCGACTGGGAAATCGTTCAGGAAAATTCCGCCGTCGCCAGCGATCCCAAACAAATGGCCGTCCTGCGCTGGGCCGTGTCGCAAGCCCAGGACAAAGTTCCCGAGCTGTGCAGCGGCGCGGGACACGACGCTGTGGTGATGGCCAAGGTCGCTCCCATGGCCATGCTGTTCGTGCGCTGCCGCGGCGGCGTGAGCCACCACCCCGATGAATACTGCTCGCCCGAGGATGTCGCCGCCTGTGCGACCGCCCTCGCCGAGGCGATCCGCGAGTTGGCCCGGAGTTTTTAAGACATGACCGCCGATCTCGTCCTCCGCCGCGTCAAACGCCCCGCCGATTCCTCTCCGGTGGATTTGGTGGTCCGCGATGATCGCATCGCGGAAGTGGTCGAGCAGTGGACTGGCCAGGCCCGCGAGGAAATCGACGCCGCGGATTTTCTCGTTCTGCCCGGATTCATCGATGCCCATGTGCATCTCAACGAACCCGGACGCGCCGACTGGGAGGGCCTCGAAACCGGCACCCGTGCCCTTGCCGCCGGAGGCGTGACGACCTTCTTCGACATGCCGCTCAACAGCTCCCCGCCCGTTCTCAACGCGGCGGAACTCGAGCGCAAGCGGGCCTTGGCCCAAAAAAAATCGCCTATCGATTTCGGACTCTGGGGCGGCCTCACGCCGGACAATGCCGACCAAATCGACGCCCTCGCCGAAGCCGGCGCGATCGCCATCAAAGCCTTCCTCTGCGACAGCGGACTCGACGACTACCGCGCCACCGACCGCCAAACACTCCGCCTCGGGGCCGAGGCCTGCGCACGACACGGCATCGTTCTCGGCACTCATGCCGAAAGCCCCGAGGAACTCGCCCGCATTCGTGCAAAAAATCCCGCCGGTCAAAGCTGGCGCGATTATGTGGCCTCGCGTCCCGAATCCGTCGAAGTCGAAGCCGTTCGCATGGCGCTCGAAGTCGCCGCCGAAACCGGTTGCAAGCTCCATGTCGTCCATGTCACCGCACCCGAGGCCGTGCTTCTCATCCGCGACGCCCGCCTGCGTGGCGTGGACGCGACCTGCGAGACCTGCCCGCATTATCTCGTCCTTGATGAAAGCGCGATGGAGCGCTCGGGGCCGCTCGCCAAATGCGCGCCGCCGCTGCGTCCGCAATCCACCGTGGAAAAACTCTGGCAACTCCTCGCCGAAGGCCACATCCACACGATCGGCTCGGACCACTCGCCCAGCCCGCCGGAGATGAAGACCGGCTCCGATTTTTCCAAACTCTGGGGCGGCATTGCGGGCTGCCAACACGCGATGCCATTGTTCGTCCAAGCCGCCCTCCAGCG
>CAZVPK010000060.1:0-13166 GCA_964628505.1 uncultured Chthoniobacter sp. | reverse complement strand
CGACGATTCCGGCGCCGACAAGCGGCGCCCTCCTCGCCAAGCGGCAAAGAAGAATTCCCGCAAAATGGGACCAATGTTTGCAATTCAAAAGTCCAGAAAAATACTGGAAATAGTATAAGCTGGGATTGCCTTCGCGCGAGGGTCCCGGGGAGCGCGCCCGCCCTCGGGCGCACCGCCACGCGCCCTCGCGGGGCGATTTGGAAACAATCCGGCCAAGGGCCGCAAGATTCCCTTTCCATGTCGGGCGCGAGGCGCACCCGACGGCACCCGAGGCGGTCGCGCGCTCCCCGAGACCGGGCGCTGCCGCGCCATTTTCTAAAAATCCAAAAGCAACCGGATTTTGGTATCATATCCAATTGTTGGAGTCTTGACGGCGTTGCGTGGGGGCGGTGCCAACATTCAACGAAAATCGAGTCCGAGGGGCAAGGCCCCGGGCCCATCCCAGCCTTGGCCAACGGCCAAGGAACCGGGTCATCGAGAAGATCAGGGCTGAAGGCCCGGCTGATGTCGAGGATCGTGACACCAACATCCCCAAGGTTGTCCATTTTCGAAGGCGCTCGTGGAGTTCAGGCGTCCCGGTTGCCATCGGACGATTTCCGCCCCGCGGGTGAAGCGCCCGCTCGACATTCCAAAGGTCGGACTTTCAGACCTGTGGTGTGGCCTTGAGGGAAAGACGGCGGTTTGGTCCGGGAGCCAATCACCCGCCGATGGCGGTCATCGGGCGGCCGGGTTGGTAGCACTCGGTGAATTCGTGGTCCTTGGGTTTGTTCGCCAAGGTTTCGCGGAGCAGGGCGGTCGGGTCGCCGCCGCCGCGCAGGGTGGGCAACAAGTCGAGTTCCCCGTGGCGCCCCAGGCAGGGGCGGAGTTTGCCGTCGGAGGTGAGACGGATTTTGTTGCAGGACTCGCAGAAATCCGGAGTCGTGATGGCTCCGATGAATCCCACGATGGCGCCGGTTTTTTCGAGGCGGTGGTAGCGGGCGGGTCCGTTGCCGAGCCTTTCTCCGAGCGGCACCAGCGTGTCGCGCGAGGACAACAACCGCATCGCTTCGGCCACCGGGAGGAAATTTTCCCCGTTGAGAACATCGGTGCGGGTGAGCGGCATCAACTCGATGAAACGCACGGGCAGCGCGTGCCCGGCGGCGAACTCCGCGAGCGGCCAGATTTCCTGCTCGTTGATGCCGCGCATGAGGACGCAGTTGAGTTTGATCGAGGGAAATCCCGCGGCTTGCGCGGCGCGGATGCCGGCGAGAACTTTTTCGAGCGGGCCACCGGTGATTTGGCGGTAGGTTCCGGGCGAGAGGGCGTCGAGCGAGATGTTCACCGAGGAGACGCCCGCCTCGCGCAGAGCCTCGGCCAGCGGAGCGAGGAGAATTCCGTTGGTGGTCAGCGCCAGCGATTCGACTCCCGGCACCGCATGGATGCCGCGTGCGATCTCGACGATGTCCCGGCGCAAAAGCGGCTCCCCGCCGCTGAGACGGAATTTGCGGAACCCGATTCGCGCGGCCGCCTCGACCAACCGCACGATTTCCGAGGGCTGGAGGTGCGACTCTTTTTGCGCCCAGCCGCGATAGCCCTCGGGCATGCAATAGAGGCATCGCTCGTTGCAGCGGTCGGTGACCGAGATCCGGAGATAATCAATGGTGCGGCCGTGGGGATCCACGACGAGATTCCTAGTCCACACGACGCATTCGACAAGCCCGCATGACGGAAACCGGCGGTCCGGGAAAACCCTATTGCAGCGCGCCGACGGCGAGGGCGAGTTCGGCGAGATTGGTCGAGTAGATGGCGAGCGCCTCGGCCCGCTCGTAGCGGGCCTCCGCAAGCATCCCGGCGGCTTCGGCCAACTCGGCGACAGGGCTCAATCCGGTGCGCGCCGAGGCTTCGATGGCGGTGAAATTTTCCCGGGCCGAAGCGACATAGGCCTCCGCCGATTCCACACGGCGCGAGGCGCTGAGCGTGTCGTGGTAGGAAGTCCAGACATCGCGCGAGGCCTCCAGCCGGGCGGCGGCGAGATTTTCTTTCGCGGCTTTTTCCTCGTCGGATTTCTCGCGGAGTTTTTCGACGCGCCCGAAACCGTCGAAGAGGTCCCACTCGACATTCACAAAGGCCCCGTAGCCGTTGATGCCGCCGGCGTTCGACTTCGACTTCGGACCGGTCTCGGAATCGTATTGGAACGCCGAGTAGGCATAGTTGCCCTCGAGTCGAACCTCGGGAAAAAAGTCGGCTCCGGCGCGCCGGGTGGCGGCTTCGCTGGCGCGGACCTCCGCGGCCCGGGCGGCGAGGTCGGGTCGAACCGCCAGCGCCTTTTGGATCAAATTCCCGACATCCTCCCGCAGAGGGGCGGTGGTCGCCGGGGGGTCGATTGTCGAAAGCTTCACCGGGGAATTCGCAGGGAGTCCCGCCGCCACGCACAATTCGCCGAGCGTGTTTCTCGATAGGACTTTTGCGGCCTCCAGTTCGTATTCGGCGTTCAGGAGGTTCCGCCGCGCCCGCAGGAGATCCGGCCTGGCGGAGAGTCCGTTCTCGACTTGGAGCCGGGCGGTTTCCATCGCGGTTCGGGCGGCCTCGAGCATGGAGGCGGCGGCGGATTCCTTCGAAAGGGCGGCTTCGTGGGCGAAATAGCGGCCTTGCACCGTGAAGACGACCTCTTGCACTTTGCGATCGAAGAGCAGCCCCGAGGCCTCGAACAATGCCACGGCGCGCGACACATCGGCGGCGCGGCGGCCGAAATCCAGCAAAAGATATTCGAGCGAAAGAACGGCCGTCGCCTGCCGTCGCCGGAAAAAATCCGGAGCCTCCGTGGCGGGGGTATACCATTTGTCATAGCCGCCCAGAAATTCCGCGGAGAGGCGCGGATAGTAGGGGGCGCGCGCCCCGCCGGCGGCCGCTTCCGCGGCCCTGGCCGTGAACAATGCCGCTCGGGTTTTCGGATTGTTCGCCATGGCCAACTCCACCAGCGAGCCGAGATCGTAGGTGCGGGCGGGGTCGAAGGGCGGCATGGTCCCGGCCGTGTGGAGGCTGCCGGGAGATGCGATAAAAAGAAGGGCCGCCATGGCGAGAAGCCGGATTGGCGTTGTAAAAACTGGGTGCCTGACACTATCAGTGGAGTCCCGCATGAACGCCGCCAAACTGCCCGCCCTGGTCGCCTTGATCAAGTCCCCGGGCGATCCGCTCCTCGATGTGGCCGGCGCGTATTTTCCCGCATGGCTCGGGTGCATGATCGCCGGGGCCCTGGGAACCTGGGTGCTGGGTGGGTTGCTGGAGCGGGTTGGTGTCGGAGCGGTCCTCCGCCCCGCGGTCCTCATGTATCCCGCCCTTTTTGCGATGCTGACCTGTGTCGTGTGGCTTGTGTTTTTCTCCGCCGCGTGAGTGCCCCATCCATTGGCCGGGAGGTGGTGGTTTGGATCGTTCGGGCGGCGATTCTGCTGGCCGCGGTCGCATCGATGCTGGCCGTGGCGGGGAACCTGCGGGTTTTTCCCCGCACCGAGGATGCCGAGGTGCGGGCGAATGTTGTCGGCATCGCTCCGCAGGTCGGCGGAACGATCGTTCGGCTGCATGTGGTGGACAATCAAAAGGTCCAGGCCGGCGATCTTCTCTTCGAACTCGACGCCCGTCCCTACGAGGCCGCGATGGCGCGGGCCAAGGCCCAACTGGAACTCGTCGGCCTCGAGGTCCGCGCCCTGCGGGACGAAATCGCCGCCGCCGAAGCCGCCGTGCGGGAGCGCCGGGCCAGGGCCACGTATGCGGAGTCGCATTTCAAACGCCTCCAGCCCCTGCTTGATGGAAATTTCGCCTCCGCCGACCAGGTGCAGCGGGCGCAGACCGAGGCGGAGAGCGCCCTCGCGCTGGTTCGCGAGGCCGAGGCGGAGGTCGCGCGCGCCCGCAACCGACTCGGGGAATTCGAAGGCAAAAACACCCGCGTCGAAGAAGCCGCCGCCGCCTTGCGCGACGCCGAACTGAAAGTCTCCTACTGCAAAATCTTCGCGCCCTGCGACGGCACGGTGGCCAATCTGCAAATCGCGCCCGGCACCTATGCGGCGACCGGCGGGCAGATTTTCTCGCTGGTCGACGACTCCGTCTGGTTCGTGCTGGCGAATTTCCGCGAGACCGATCTGCGCCGCATCCGCGCGGGACAGGAGGCGCGGGTGTTTTTGATGTCGCAGCGCGACAAGCCTGTCGCCGGCATCGTGCAGGGGATTCCCAAGGCGGTCTTCCCTCTCGGGACCCCTTCGCAAGCCGCTCCCGGGGGCGAGGGGGTTCTCACGCGGGTTCAGCCGACCTTCGATTTCATCCAGCTTGCCCAACGGTTTCCGGTGAGGATTCTGCTCGAGGGCGAAGGCGATTTTCGCATGGGCGGCCGCGCGGCGGTGGTTGTGGACACCCGCTCGGAGCCGGGGTTGCATCGCTTGAAAACATCCGAATCCGTGGAGGAGCAGGGGTTCACCCCGCCGGTCGGGAATGAGTGAGGAGATTCCATCTCTGAAATGTGGCGCGGACGACCCGTCTGTAGCCGTTCGGCGCCGGCCTGCGGACGCATTTTTTTTCAAATCGGCCCGCGAGGCGCGTGCCAAGACGCCCGGGGCGGCCGTGCTCCCCGGGACCTTTGTGCGATGCCGAAATGGAGAGGGATAGACAACCGTTGCCGGGGCGAATTTCCGTCGGTCCTGTTTTGAGCGACCCGGCCCATGATTCCACGCGCAGCGCGTTCCGGCTCGGTCTGGCGGTTGGCCTCACCGCCCTCGTTGTCGGCTCGCTGCATGTTCCGCAGCCCTTTCTTGCCATCCTCGCGGCCCAACTGGTGGCCGGCATTCCCTGTCGAACGGCCGGGGTTTTCTTCGGACGGCTCGCCTCGGCGTGCGCGGGTTCGCTGAGTGGAATGGCGGTTCTGACCCTCGCGCCGAACGAGCAGTGGATCTCGCTGCCCTTGTTTTTCGGGCTTGCCGGTTGGGGCACCGTGTTTGTCGCGAAGCGCCGCGATGCGGCCTCCGGCATTCTGTTCGGCATGGGCATCGCCTCGATGGTCGCCGAGGGGTTTGTGTTTCCCGCGAGGGATTTGCCCTTCGGCCTGGCCCACTTGGCCTCCTTGTCCGCCGCCTCGACCTGCAGCGCGCTGGCGGGATGGTTTTTCCCTTTCGATGAAAAGGCTCCCTCCACCGTCCGTCCGGAACCCGCGGCGGCGATCGGCCTGGCCGCCGTGGGCTCGTTGATTGCGGCCCTCGTTGTGCTTCCCGCCCAGCCAACAGTCACTGTGGTGGCGGCGCTCACCACCGCGCTTTCGCTGGGCGCGGGAACGGGAGTGATCGGTCAAAAATTCCTCGGCGGCCTCGCGGGAGCGGGATTGGCGCTGGGGTTTGTGATCCTCGTGAGCGGAGCCGGGAACAATGCCGCGTTTTATCTGCCCGGCCTGGCGGCGATCATGGGCGGCATCGAGTGGCTCGCCGCGGGGTTTCCGAAACACTCGGCGGCGCTGCGGCAGGCGGGGGCGATTTTCGGAGTGATGGGCACCATTCTCCCCGAGCCGGAGCGCCACATGTGGGGCTCGATGGAGCGCATGTGCGCCGTGCTCGCCGGCCTCTCGATCGGTTGCGCATCGGCCATGGCATGCAAGTTTCTGGAATCCTCCCGGTGCCGCGGTGTCGATCGAGAGACCTGATACCGAATACGAATGTTGCCTGGACCCTTTGCAGTTGGGTGCTGCAATCACGAGTCCCCTAGCCAAGAACGGAACGCCCAGGAGGGTCCTGCTTGTCAGGACCGGATCGGTGTTCTGAAACACGACGATTCCGGCGCCGACAAGCGGCGCCCTCCTCGCCAAGCGGCAAAGAAGAATGCCCGCAAAATGGGACCAATGTTTGCAATTCAAAAGTCCAGAAAAATACTGGAAATGGTATGAGGCTTGGAAATCGGCTGGCCAGGTGAACCGGTGCGGGAGGTGGAGCCCGTCCCTCGCAGTTCCGGAATTCATTTCCGGTGGCGGAGTTCGACGCCTTGTGCTGCGGCCCGCGCCTGATCGAGAATCACCTCCGCAAACGCCGGATCCGAGCCGATCGCCCCGCTGTAAAAAAGCTCGCGACCGCGCTGTCGGTGCGGGTTTTCGCGGAAGACCGCGCTGCGGCTCGCGGCGGGTCCGGTATCCTCGCGGATTCCCAAAAGCACCGGAATGTCCTGATAGCTGTGCAGCCCGTCCGAAATGAAAAACGGCACCACAACCACGTTCGGTTGCGAGGCGATTTTGTCCCACTCCGCGATCAGCGGCGGCTCCTCCATGTAGGCGGCAAGCACCTCGGCGTAGCGTCCCGTTCCGGTGATTTTCGCGGCCTGCCGTTTCGCGGCCTCGGCGGAATTGGCGTCGAGGCCCGTGCCGTGCCCGACGATCAGAAGGCTCGTCGCCCGCGGATCCACTCCGGGAGCCACTGTGCTCGCCTGGCGCACGAGCAGCTCGGTCATCGAGGAATGTCCGCCGGCGGGATCGCAGTAGTGGATTTCACAGCCGCCCCGCCGCGTCGTGCGGCCCTCCAACCCCATCTCGCGCGGGATCACCGTTCGCGTGAAGTAACCCTCGCTGATGAAATTGGGCACCACATATACGACCGGACTCTCCACCATGCGCAGCACCTCGCGGAATCCCGGTTCCTCCTTCCAAAAGCAAACCGCCACCTCGGCGAAAATCCCCGCCTCGCGGATCGTCCGGGCATGCGCGAGGGTGGGGGAGCTGGAATCGGGATTCAGCGTGGATCCATGTCCCGCGATGACGAGGGCGCAATTCCGGAATTTCTCGTCGCCGGGCCGGAGTGTCATTCCAAAAGGTCCGCGCAGACCTTCGCGGCGTCGAAATGTTTTTCCGCATACTCCCTTGCGGCGCGCGAGTGGAATTCGTGGTTCGCCGAGACCTTTTCCAGCGCGGCCGCGGCCTCCTCCGGCGTCCCGAAGGCCAACACTCCCCCGCCGCTCGGCAGGTGCTCGCTCCATCCCGTGTCCTGCACCACCACCGGCTTTCCGGCCGCCAGGTAACAGGCGCTGCGGCAACTGAACCATCCGCTGCGCGAGTGGACATACCCGTGCTTCGCAATGCTCCATTCGCCTTTCGAGACCGAGAGAAAATCCCGATACGATTTGTAGTCGGGCAAGCGGATGTCGGGCTCGAGGATTTTCCATCCCTTCGATTCCAACAGCGCCGTCGGACGTTTCGACCCCACGCCCTGGCCCATCGCCAGAACAAACCGTTCGCGCGTGAGCGAGGGCAGGTCCAGGAAGCGTTCGAACTCGAGATCCTTCTGACCGTATTTCTCGCCCCCGAATTCCTTCGGCGCGTAGCTCGCCCAATTCATCACCGTCGTCCAGGCCCCGCGCGCGGGATCGTCCGCCGCGGATTCGACGTCGCGGTTTTTCCAATACTCCAGCGCGACCGGTTGCACCGTCGGCCGCCAGTGGAATCCCGCCTCCGGCACCTTGCAGCCCGCATGGCCGATGTGGAGGCCAAACGAAAAGTGCCGCTCGTGCGCGGCGACGTGTTTCGCATAGTTCGAGGAGGGATCGGCGGCGAGGCCGATTTGTGTGAACATTGGATCGCCGTCGAGGAAGAGTTTCAGCGGGATGCGGGACGTTTCGGGCGCGAGCCAGCAGGCGCCGGAGACATTCGCAAGCACGTCGGCGGACGCCAAAATTTTCGGAGCCTCCGTCGCGCCGTGCCATGTTCCATCGGCGGCATTGCGATACATCCAGCGATCGCCCATGCCGAATTCCTCCATCACCCGCCCGAGATAGGCCGTGTTGCGCGAGCAGTTCGCCGAGGGTTGCTGCTCCACCGGATCGTAGGCCCAGGCGCCCGTGTCCTCCAAATACCAGACGTCGTGCCCCAGCGCGCGGAACCCGAGGGCGTATTGGATGTAGTCCCACGTGACCCCCCCGAACGCGTATTGGCCGATGAGGCCGGTGACGACAACTCGCATCTCGATGAAAACTAGCCCGCCGCTTCCCGCCGCGGCAAGTGTCCTGTGGCCGGAAAAAAACCGAGGCCGAGTTGCTCGAAAATCACGACTTTCCCCGATCCCGGAGGATCGGGAGGATGGCCGCGTGGACTACGACCTGATCGTGATCGGATCCGGGCCCGCTGGCGAGAAAGGGGCGGCCCAGGCCGCCTACTTCGGCAAGAAAGTCGCCTTGGTCGAAAAGGAGAGCCACCCCGGGGGCGCGGCGGCGAGCACAGGCACCCTCCGCAGGCGACGTGATCGGCTTTCCCGCGCTCGCCTCGACGTCGATGGAGCAGGGCCGCGTCGCCATGCGCCACGCCTCCGATCTTCAATACAAAACCGACCTCGTCCGCATCCTCCCGCCCGGCATCTAAACAATCCCCGAGTGTTCCTGCGCGGGTGAAACCGAGGAATCGCTCCGCGAAAAAAACATCCCCCACGTGGTCGGCCGTTCCCGCTACTCCCAAAACAGCCGCGGCTTCATTATCGGCGACAAGGAGAGTTATCTGAAACTCCTCTTCCGCGCCGACGACATGAGGCTCCTCGGCATCCATTTTCTCGGCGAGGAGGCCACGGACCTGGTTCACATCGGCCTCACCGCCCTCCTCCTCGGCCAGACCGCCTCGATCTTCATAGACACCTGCTACAACCACCCAACACTCTCGGAAATGTATAAATACGCCGCCTGCGACGCCCTCGGCCAACGCCAACGCGGCGAGACGGTTCCGTCTTCGCCCTGACCCTTTGCGGGATTTTCCAGAAAGGCGGGATTCTCCCCGGGACAGATTTTCCTTCTGCCCACAAAAAAAATTGCCGCCGTTAGAAGAACGCGTAGCTTGCCGGACCCTGCCATGGCACTTCAACCAAAGCTCGAGGGTTTTCACTTCACGAAAAAAATTGGCGTTTGGGTGAACGCCGACGCGATGCAGTTGGTCGGAATCAGCGCGGTTTGGAATTGAAAATCACCGGATGAGATCGAACTTCGAACTGGAGGCGCTGGAGCCCCGCATTCTTCTGGATGCGACGGTCCCCGGAAGCGCGCCGGAGTTGGAGGTCCCCTCTTTTTCCCTGCCGCCGGTGCCGGCCATCCAGATCGTCGAGGAGGTTCAACCCGCGGAGACTTTCGACTCGGAGTCTGGCGTGGGATCCGACGACGGGGGAATTTTCGAGGGCGTCGAGGAATTTGTTCCTGTGGCCCCGGTTTCGATCAACACAGTGGAGTCCGAATCGGGCCACGAGACGACCGCTCCGGCGGAGGTTTCCCCCGCCGCCATATGGCCTGAAAATGAGAGTGCCCCGGAGCCCGTCGGCGACATCCTCCCGGCCGTGGGCACCGAAAGCCACGACCCCACGGCTTCCCAAATCGTGCAGACCTTGCATGCCGGCAACGGTCCCCCGGTGGAGGAGGAAAACTCGATCCACTCGTTCAGCGCGTTCGAATCGACCTTGGCGGACGATTCGCAAAATTCTTTTGTCTCAGTCCAAAGCGTCATCGGCCCCGATCCCTTCACCGGTTTCTCGCCGCTGACCCGCAATCTGGTCCTCACAAACTCCAACCTCGCGAATTTCAAAAACGGGTCGGACTACAAATTCGAAGCCTCCGTCAGCATCACCGTCGAACCCGGTGTGACAATCGACGCGGCGGGCGGAAACATTTCCTTCCTCGCCCCGAAGATCCTCATCGGCGAGGGCGCGAAGTTGCTTTCGAAGGGCACGGGCGGTGCGGCGGACGGGGAAATTTCCATCAAAGCCGCGAACCAGACCAACACCACCCCGTCGGCGCTCCTCGACATGTTCCGGAACTGGGCCGAGGGAATCGGGGAACGCGCCGGACTTTCCTCCGGCCAAAAAGCCTCCATCGAAATCCATAAGAGTGTGACGATCGACGGCGGCGAGGTGCTGCTCGATGTCGCCTCCGGGGATATCGACCCGGCTTACTGGAGAGAGGCGACGAAAAACGAGTTCGCCAAGCATTTCCTGAAAAGCGCCGAGAAGGCGCTCAACGCCATTCTGGCCTCGCCGATCTCGTTCGTTTTTAAACAGCCCAAGTCCACACTGACCATCGCTGAAAATTCCCGGATCCGCGGCTCGGGCGATGTCACCCTTTCCACCCAAGCCAACGCCCAAGCCGACGGCGTGGCCATGTGGTCGGTTCTCATGGAGAAAACCGCCCTCTCGAACAAAATGCCTTTCAGCCTCGCCGCCGGGTATTCCTACAGCGATGTGGTTTCGACGGTGGATGTCTCCGGCAACGCGACCGTGGAGTCGACCGGGGGCAAAGTGAGCATCACCTCGCGGATCGAAAACTCGACCACGGTCAAAGCCCGCGTCCACCTCAACATCGCCAAATTCAAGACGGTCGATCCAAACAACATCGCCTTCTCCGCCGCCGTCACGGTGCAAAACTCGACCGCAACCATCAATCTGGCCGCCGCCTCGTTGGTCAAAGCGGCCAAGACCGTCGAGGTCCGCGCCACCGCCACCGATGTCAACCTCACGCGGGCCAAGACAGCTTCCTTCAAGGATGGCTTCGTCGGCCTCACCGGGGCCGTGGCGGTGGGCAGCTCCATCGTCGAGGTGTTTGCCGGCGGGATGATCGAAGCCGGCGAGGTCACGCCCTCGACCGCCGTCTCGTTCGATCCCGCCACCACCGTCAATTTCGTCACCGGCACGATCCGCCTCCCCAATCCCACGACACTCAAAACCGGCGAGGCGGTGGTTTATTCCGCCCGCGGCGGAGTGCCCATCCCGGGGCTGGACGAAGGCACCACCTATTACGCGATCGTCGATGCGAACGATGCCCGGAACCTCCAACTCGCCCTTACGGCCGCCGATGCCAAAAACAACCTGCCCGTCGATTTCGGTCCGGGCTTCCCGACGATTTCCGCCGGCACCAAAGGGGCTTTGCCGGTGATCGGCATCTCGGCCGAGGATGACGAAATTCTCGATGTGCTCGAACTCGATGCGACCGCCTCGCCGGACGGGTCGCCGTTTGTGGATGGCCAGAGCATCGTGTTCGCGGGCTTGGCCGGACGCTTCATCGGAACCAACGACGCAAACGGCCGCTTGATCGGACGCCTCGCCGACGGCACCTACACGATCAAAGTCCTCACTCCTGCCGCGGACCTGACCTCCGTCGCCCGCATCCAATTGCTCGACGCCTCCTCCGAGCCGATCCGCTTCAACATCTCGCCCCATTTCAAAACCGCCTCGGGCGCTTGGCTCGAGGTTGCGGAAATCGACGCGGACGAGGGAACGATCACCTTTGCCAACACGGACGCCGCAGCTGCTTTGGCCAACGCCGCCGCGCTCACCTATGTCGGCGGCTTCGCGGCGATCGTGCCGGGACTCGTCGACGGAGAAACCTACTACGCGATCGTGAACGCCTCCACCCCGGGAACGATCCAATTGGCTGTATCGAGTCAAGCGGCCCGGGCGGTCGATCCCGCGATCCACGAAGCCACGCCCACCCTCGTCTTCACCGTGCCGGCCACCGAACCCGGTGGCGAACCCACGATCGCCGAGGTGCCGATCCTGGCCTTGGACGGCGCGAACTCCATCCACTACCCCTTCGATCCCGGCATTGCCGATGGCACGGCGGTCACCTACCGCGCCGTGGTGGGCAAGCCGCTGGGCAACCTCGTCGATGGCGCGGTCTACTATATCTACCGTCAGGTCAATCCCACTCCGGACACCAGTCTCCCCGCCTTCCTCTATGGGTTGCGCGCCACCGCCGACGCCTCCGCTCCATGGCTCGTGCTGGCCGCGCAGCAAACCTTGGAAACCACCGGAGGCACCAAGCTCGAAATCGAGGCGATCGACAGGGTGGACGATTTGTTGGCCGTGGCCCTGCCGATCGCCCCGCTTCCGGTGGCCGACGGGGCCGCTCTGGTTGGCGGCGGGGCCACGGTGTCCGAAGTGGCGGCCGGTTCGATCCTGCTCTCGACGAGCGCCTCCGCCGGAACATTTGTCCTGCAGGCCGAGGCCGGCGGGCGTTTGGTCTCCACCCGCCCCATCGCCTGGAACGCTTCGGCGTCCGACATCCGCGCCGCGGTGAACGATGCCGGCATTCTGGGAATCGTGGTGTCCGCCGCCACCGGGTTGGGCACGCTGGATTCTCCCTGGTTGCTCGAAGGCACCGGATTGACCGGGCTGTCGTTCGATGCCGAAGGCTTGGAAGGCGGCTCGCTTTTCGGCGAGTTCACCCTGCCCGGGCTGCGCAAAGTTTCCACGACAGCCACAGCCGGCACCTTCACGCTTGGCCTCACGGTTTCCGGGACATTCCGCTCGACCGCTCCGATCGCCTTCAACGCCACAGCGGCGGAATTCCAATCCGCGCTCCGCGGCCTCTCCGGCACGCATTCCGTGCTGGTCGGCGGCGCGGGCACCGCGGCGGCGCCCTGGATCGCGGACTTCCGAATCAATCCCGTCACCGCGGGAACCCCTCTCGTTTTCCGCGATGCCTTCGGAGTGGCGACCCCGCCGTTCGGTCTCGTCCACGGAACCACCTATTGGGCTTTGCCCGCCGAGGCGGCCCGGCAGACCCGGCCGGGCGCGCTGGTTCTCGCCCTCGCCTCCGCGTCCGACTCCACCGCGCGGCTCCCGTTGGACGCCTTGTTGGAATTTGGCGAGCCGGAAGCCTACATCCTGTTCGGTCGCGCGCATTCCATTTCCCCGCTCAACTCCGGCAGCATCACGATCGCCGCGGAACTCACCGCCAACGACACCGGCCGCTCGAGCGCGAAAAACGGCGGTCAGCCGACATTTATGGACCGCCTCCGTCCCGACATGGCCCTTGCCGCCGGAGGGGGCTCCGCCTTGTGGAAAAATATCGTCGGAGGCTTGGCCGCAGCTTTTGCGCCGGCTTACAAAGAGGCCTTCAAGAATGCGGTCAACAATAACGCCGGAGAACAGAACATCGAGGGCGACGGTCAAAAGTCCTGGTCGGAAGCCTTCGGGCTCTCGGGTTCCGTTTCCGTCATTGTTTCCACCCGCACGGCTCGCACGATCATTGGACCCGAAGCCGTGCTGCGCACGCCGGGCACGATTGTCATCGACACCCAACTCACCGAGCAATTCCGCACCGAGGTCGGGGCCAAGGTTTCCAAGCCGTCGCGAACCGATGTCGCCGTCGCACTCGCCGTCAATGTGGCCTTCATCGAGACGGTCAGCCAGTCCATCGTGCGAAGCGGTGCC
>CAZVPK010000059.1:0-13170 GCA_964628505.1 uncultured Chthoniobacter sp. | reverse complement strand
CGGCGAGGGCGCGGGCGATGCCGATGCGCTGGCGCTGGCCGCCGCTGAATTCATGCGGGTAGCGCCGCATCATGTCGGACTTCAAACCGACGAGAGCGAGAAGTTCGGCGACGCGGTCCGAGCGGTCGGCGCGGGACATTTCGGGGAAGTGGATTTCGAGGGCCTCGCCGACTATTTCGCCGATGGTGAAGCGGGGATTGAGCGAGCCGAAGGGGTCCTGGAAAATCATCTGCATCCGGCGGCGCAGGGGGCGGAATTCGCGCTCGGACATCGGCAGGATGTCGCGACCTTCGAATTTCACACGGCCCGAGGTGGCGGGGACGAGTTTGAGGATCGAGCGGCCGACGGTGGTTTTTCCGCTGCCGCTCTCGCCGACGAGGCCGACGGTTTTTCCCGGTTCGACGCTGAACGAGACGTTGTCCACCGCGCGGATGTCCCCGGTTTTGCGGCGCAAGACACCGCCGAGCACGGGGAACCAGGTGCAAAGATTCTCAACCTCCAGCAAGGGCATGGCTGAAAATGGCACGGTCGGCGCGATGTGTCATCCGCGATCCGGCGGACGGGAAAAAAATCGCGGGCGGGCGCGGAATTATTTGACGAGGCCGGCGGCGGCGAGGGTTTTGTAGGCCCCGTTTTTCGAGAGGGTCTTGAACGCGCGGGCGGTGGCCTTGACGGTGACGAACTTTTTCAGCTCCGGCACCCAGACACGCTTGGTCTTGAGGTTGGGCTGGAAATAGCGCGGGGTGACGGCGGTGACGTGCATGCCGATGCCGCCTTTCTTTTTGGCGAGACCGCGACGGTGGATTTTGGATCCGCGAACGGGCTTGGCCCCTGTGAGACTGCACTTTCTAGACATAGGATGAATCGCGTAGAGTAGGGAAAGTTTCCCGGGAGTCAAGACATGCGACCGGGGATTTTTCCGAATAAAAATCCATGGCCGAACCGATGCGATCCACCACCACGTTTTTCGAGATTCCGACCCGCGGGAAGGGTCTCCATGACATCACGCCGCAGGTCGAGAGGGCGGTGCGGGAATCGGGCGTGGAGGACGGGACGGCCACGGTCTTTGTTCGCCACACGAGCGCGAGCCTGGTGGTTTTTGAAAATGCGGATCCGACGGCGGCGCGGGATTTGGAGAGGTTTTTCGAGCGGTTGGTTCCGGAGGACGCCGGCGGCTACGAACACACCCTGGAGGGGCCGGACGACATGACCTCGCACATCCGCATGGCGCTCACGCGAACGAGCGAGGTGGTGCCGATCGCCGGCGGGCGCCTGGTTTTGGGAACATGGCAGGGGATATTCCTCTTCGAGCACCGTCGCGCCCGGCACACGAGAAGCGTGGCGGTGAATGTGACGGGATCCTTGCGGCGCTGAGTTTTTTCCGGCGTCACTCGGCCTTTTGCTGCCACTCGAGGGTGCCGTCGCCGGTTTCGATTTCGATCCACTCGCCTTTGAAGGCCATTTTGCGGGCGAGGTCGGCCTGGGTTTTCTGGACGCGGGGGAGGGGGATTTTTTCGCGGGCGGCCTCGGATTTCATCACGGCCATGCGGTCGGCGTTCTCGGCTTCGACGGTCTGGCGGACATACTCGCCGTAGTCGCCGGGGGTGTCCACGCGGATGGAGAGGAGCGCGTTGGCGGCCTCCCCGACGATGCGGGAATTTTTGAGGGCCTGGATTTCCGCGAGGCGGTTGACGCGCTCCTTGGCGGCGTCGGCGGATTTCGGGGCGGCGTTGGATTTTTTCTTCTCCTCGGCGCCGTGCTGGTAGACATCGATGCGCATTTCGATGTCCACTTTCACGGGTTCGGGCGTGGCGAGGTGGACGGTCGGGGCCTTGCAGGCGGCGAGGGCCAGGCAGGCGAGAAGGGGCGCGGCGGACTTCATTCGGCGGGATCGTTGTGGAGCACGGTTTGGAATTTGCGGGAACCCAGCGGGCCTTGCAACGCCAAGTCGAGGACGCCCTCGCCGTCGGCGAACCAAAAGCCGCCTGCGGCGGTGTCGAAGTCGAAATCGCGGAGGGATTCGAGCGCGATGCGGGTGGCGTCCTGCTTGATCGAGGACCATTCGGGCGGGATGCGCGCGAGGAGGTCGTCGATCTTGCCGATCTCCATCGAACCGGGCGCGGTGGTGTCGAACGAGCCTTTCACGCGGCGGATGGTTTTGGCTTCGGCGTTGGTCTGGACGGCGAAATCGAGCGGGCCGGTGAGGCGGAAATTTTGAGGGGCGAGAATGTCGGTGAGCGCGGCGAGATCGAGTCCGGTGCCGCTCAGCCAGCCGATCCAGGGGGATTTGCCGGAGAAGAAAAAGCTGAATCCTCCGGCCATGATGCCGTCGAGGAGGGTTCCGCCGAAGAGGCCGTTCACGCCCGTGCGGTCGAAGGTGGCGGTGATCCAGGCGTCGGGGCTCTGGAACTGGCGCCAGCGGATGTTCCCGAGCTTCACGGTGCCGACGACATTGCTGACGCCCTTCTCGGGCGGGTAGGAAAACCGGAGGTCGCCGCGGCCGGTGGCGAATTCGAGCTGGTAGGCGGGGAAGCGGTAGGTGCGGGCGGGAATCTCGAGGCTGCCGCGGAGCGAGAGGGAGGCGAGGTCGTCGAAGGAGACATTTTCGGCGACGGTCTGGAAATTGAGCGGGAGTCCGTAGTCGGCGCGGCCGCCGCTGCCGACGCGCAGGCTGCCGAATTTCACCTCGAGGCGCTGGATTTTCCATCCGGGCGAGTCCGCCGGAGCGTCGCTCTGGAGGCGGCTCCGCTGGCGGTCCATGTAGAGAAAAAGATCCTCGCCGATGTGGACGACGGGATGGAGGAGGGTGGCTTCGCGGATTTTTTTGTCGAGGAGGTCGGCGATGGTGAAGCGGAGGAACACGCTGCGCAGCGTGAGCACGCGGGTGAACGGATCGCGGGGGGAGGGGATGGCGATGTCGGTGAATTCGAGGATTTGAAGGGTCGAACCAAGTTGGCCCGAGATTTCGGAGGGCGTGAGATTTTGCAGCGTGGTGGCGAGGGTGAAAGTGGTGTCGAAATCCGTGCGCCACGCGTTGTCGCCGAGACTGGCTTGGATGCCCGAGATTTCGAGGCGGCCGATGTGCCAATCGGGCGCGGGGCCGCTGGCGGCGGGCTTCGGGAGATGGGTGAGTTGGTCGAGGGCGGAGCCGATGGCGAGCGAGCCGCCGCGGAGGGTGATCGAGTCGAGCTCGAACTTTTTGAAAAGGTCGCGCGGGACGGCGCGAAGGGTGGCGAGATCGAGGACGAGGAAGGGATCGCGGAATCCCGGGGCCGTGGCGCGGAGGTCCCAAAGGACGAGTTCGATGGGCGTGTCGGAATCGGGCGAGGGGGATTTCCAATCGAGGCTGAATTTCGAGTGGATATCGGGTCTGCCGTCCTTCGATCCTTCGAAGCGGATCTCGCCGTAGTCGCAGACGATGCGGCGGACGCGGGCGGGAGATTGTGTTTTCGCCTCGCCGGAGGCCTCGGGAAAAACGCCCGACCACCCGGGTGCGATGACGAGGAGGGGATTTTCGAGATGGATCTCGCCGATCCGGCGGCGGGCGATGTCCTCGAACGAGAAGACGACCTTGCCGCGCTCGAGGCGGACGAGGTCCTTGCCGGTGGCGGGATCGCGGAGGGTGACGTTTTCAAAAACAATCTCGCCCGGGCCGCCGAGTTTGACCCCGCCCACATCGACGCCGGCGGAGGGGACGGCTTTTTTGAGGGCCCAGCGGGTGACGGGCGCGAGGTTTCGGGAAATCCAATAGAATCCCGCGATCGCGGCGAGCAGCGCGACGAGCAGGGCAAATCCCAGCGCGGGCAGCCACGGGAATTTGCGGGGATTTTTTTGCAAGGGCCTATTTGCGGCGGGAGCTCGAGACCTCCTCGAAGAGGTCGGCGATGCCGTCGTCCACGCGGAGGTCGATGACCTTCCATTGGGTGCCGGAGCGGTAGAAATAAAAGCGCCAGCGCATGGGGACATCCTCGTTCAGAGACACGCAGGTGTAGCGGAAGAGCGAGTCGCCGACCTGGAGGTTCTCGACGATCTCGTAGCCTTGGACCGGACCGAAGTGGTCGAGGGCGGCGCGGGTTTTCTCCTTGAGCTGGTCGGTGGTGCCGGTGCGCTCGGAGAGGACGGTGTTTTTGACAAGACCCTGGTAGGCGGCGTCGAGTTTGTCGGCTTTGAGATCCTCGAAAAACAGGCGAAGGACCTCCTCCGGCGAGAGGGATTTCATCGGAGTGGGGGCGGGCGTGGCGGCGGTGGCGTTGCCGGTCGCGGGGAAGACCAGGCGTTTCTTGGAATCGGAGGTTTGGGCGAGGACGGGGAGTGCGAATGCGAGAAGAAGGAGAAGGATTTTCATGGTCGGGCGTGTTGGACGGATTTGAGTTGGACGTCGCCGATGTCGAGGTCGAGGGCTTTTGCGGCGGTGCGGAGAAAGCCCTCGGTGGCATCGGTGAGCGCGACATCGAGTTTGCCGAGGCGGTTCGACGGCGCGGCGAGGTTCGATTGGTCGAGGAGGTGTTTCACGGCGAGAGCGCAGTTTTCGGCGGAATCGACGAGGCGCACGGAGGAGCCGGCGACGCGGGCGATGGCGGGTTTGAGAAGCGGGTAGTGGGTGCAGCCGAGCACGAGGGTGTCGATGCCTTTGGCCAGGATCGGGTCGAGGTAGCGGCGGAGCATTTGGTCCGTGACGGCATCGTCGAACATTCCCTCCTCGATGAGGGGAACGAGAAGCGGGCAGGGGGTGCTGTGGACTTCGATTTCCGGGTCGAGCGCCCGGATCGCGTGGTCGTAGGCTCCGCTGGCCACGGTGGCGCGGGTTCCGATGACGCCCACTTTTTTGGATTTGGTGGAGGCAACGGCTGCGGAGGCTCCGGGCGCGACGACGCCCTGGACCGGGACGTTGAAAAATTCCTGCATCACCGGCACGGCGAGCGCGGAGGCGGTGTTGCAGGCGACGACGAGAATTTTTGCCCGCTCGGCGAGGAGGAGTCCGCCGATCTCGATGCCGTAGCGTTCGACGGTGCGCCGGCTTTTGCCGCCATAGGGAACGCGGGCGGTGTCTCCGATGTAGAGGATGTTCTCGGAGGGGAGGAGGCGCTGGAGGCCGGCGGCGACGGTGAGTCCTCCGATGCCGGAATCGAAGACCCCGATGGGGTCGCTGGCGCGGTCAGTTGGCATCGGGCGATGGGGCGGGCGTCGGCGAGGAAGCGGCGGCGGCGCGTTTTTTGATTTCCTCGGCGGCGCGTTGGACGGCTTCGTTGAGGGACGGGCGGGTGAGGGTGGGGGATAGCGAGGGGCGGAGGTCGGGGATGGAGCTTTTGTCGGTCGCGGAGGCCACGGCGGAGGGCGGTCGGTAGTCGCGGCGGCCGGCGATGGCGTTGCGGTAGCGCCCCACGCCCTCGAGGATGGCGCGGGCGAAGGCGTCGCGGAATTGCGAGGTCGCGATGAGGCGTCCGTCGACCGGATGGTTCATGAATCCGCCCTCGAGAAGGACGCCGGGGATTTTGATGTTCCGGATGACATGGAAGCGGGCGCGTTTGATGCCGCGGTCGTAGAGGCGCATGTGGCGGAGCATCGAGGAATGGAGGGCGGTGGCGAGGGCGATGTTCTCGGGGTCGCGGGCGTGGCCGGGGTGTTGTTTGAGGTCGCTGTAGGAGAAATTCTCCTCGTCCATCGAGGGAACGCCGCGCGGGGCGAGCGCGAAGGTTTCGATGCCCGAGGCGCCGCCGGTTTTGCTTTTGTTGAAGTGGACGCTCACGAAAATGGCGTTGGGGAATTTGTTGGCGAAGGCGGCGCGTTGTTCGAGGGGGATGAAAACGTCGCGGGAGCGGGTGAGGTGGACGGTGTAGCCGTTCTGCTCCAGCAGGCGCTTGGCGCGGAGGACGACATCGAGGGCGGCCTCCTTCTCGATGCCACGGCCCCCCTTGGCGCCGCTGTCGTGGCCGCCATGGCCGGCATCGAGGACGACGGTCCGGATCGCCGAGGCGTTCTTGATCTGGCTCGGGCGCATGACGGGTTCGATGATCTTGGTGACGTCCATCGCGGAGACGAGGATTTTCCCGCCCTTCTCGCGGATGGGGAAGCAGAGGATGTATTTGACGTTGTTGATGAACACCTCGCGGGTGCCGGCCTTGCCGCGGATGGTCTGGCCCCGGCCCGACATGGTGAAGGCCTTGTCGTTCCTCACGGGCGGATCGAGACGGTAGAACTTGGCGACATCCTCAACGGGAACGTGGCGGCGTCCGTCGTGCACGACGACATTCCAGGCCCGCGCGGGGAGCGGAAGGGCGAGCAGGACGGCAAGGAGGATCCAGGCAAGCGGACGCACGACGCGTGAAGGTGCTGACCGGAGGGGAAGGCCGCAAGGGGTTTTTCGGACGGAGTCGAATCCCTGCGGCATGGGGTCAGTGCGCCGCGCCGCGTGGCCGCATGTGCGGGAAGAGAATCACATCGCGGATGCTTTCGACGCCGGTGAGCATCATGACGAGACGGTCGATGCCGATGCCGATGCCGCCCGCGGGGGGCATGCCGTATTCAAGGGCGGCGAGAAAATCGTCGTCGAGCTTTTGGGTTTCCCCGCCGCTCTGGTGCTCGAGGCGCTCGCGCTGGACATCGGGGTCGTTGAGTTCGGAGTAGCCCGGCGAGATTTCCTGGCCGTTGATGACGAGTTCGTAGACATCGACGAGGCGGGGGTCGGCGGGGTTCTGCTTGGCGAGGGGGACGAGTTCCTTCGGGCAGCGCGTGACGAAGAGGGGATCCATGGTTTTCTCCTCGACGAGTTTTTCGAAGACGTGCTGGGTCACCTCGAAATCGGCCTGGCAGTGGGAGACATCGATCTTGCGCTCGAGGCACCAGGCGCGGCGCTCCTCGGGAGTGAAATCATACCATTTCGGTTCCACACCGCGGAGGAGGTCTTCGTAGGAGGCGCGGCGCCAGGGGCGCGAGAGGTCGATCGTGCGGACGACATTTCCTTCGGAATCCTTGTGCTCGATGCGGAGGCCGCCGCAGATTTTTTCGGCGAGGTGGCAGACCATTTCCTCGACGAGGTCGGCCATTTTTTCAAAGTCCGCGTAGGCCCAGTAGGCTTCGAGCATGGTGAACTCGGGGTTGTGGCGGCGGGAGATGCCCTCGTTGCGGAAGTTGCGGTTGAGTTCGAAAATTTTCGTGAAGCCGCCGACGAGGAGTCGCTTGAGATACAGCTCCGGGGCGATGCGGAGGAAGAGGTCGACGCCGAGCGCGTTGTGGTGCGTCTGGAACGGCTGCGCGGCCGCGCCGCCGGGGATCGATTGCATCATGGGCGTCTCGACCTCGAGGAACCCGCGCTCTTCAAGGAAGCGGCGGATTTCACCGACGATGGCGATGCGTTTTTTGAAAATCTCGAGGGATTCGCGGTTGGCGACGAGGTCGAGATAGCGTTGGCGGTATTTGATCTCGGTGTCCTGCACGCCGTGCCACTTGTCGGGGAGCGGGCGGAGGGATTTGGAGAGGACGCGGAACGAGGTGGCCTTGATGCTCGGCTCGCCGGTCTTGGTGACGAAGGTTTCGCCCTCGACTCCGAGGAAGTCGCCGATGTCGAGGTGGTCGAACGCGGCCATGGCGTCTGCGCCGAGTTCCTTGGAATTGAGATAGACCTGGATGCGGCCGGATTGGTCGGAGAGGTCGAGGAAATGGCTTTTGCCCATGTTGCGATGGGCGGTGATGCGGCCGGCGGTGCGCACGGATTGGCCTTCGGCGAAGGCGGCGCGGATTTCGCCCGGGGCGCCGGAGGTTTCGAAACCGGAGCCGAACGGGTCGATGCCGGAGGCGCGGAGGGCGTCGAGTTTTTGCCGGCGGATCGCGAGCAATTCGTTGTGGGATTTTTCTTCCATGCGGTCGGAGCGGGTCGCCGGATCCAAGAAGGGATCAGGGCTTCGGCACCTGGATTTGAAGGATCGCGTAGACCGCGCCCCCGATGGCGGCGAGGCCGATGGCGGCCGCGGCAAGGAGGGCGGTCCCGCCGATGTCCTTCGGTGCGGGATTTTTTTCGACGGGGGAGGAACTGTGGAAATTCTCCGGCCGTCGGCTTTCGGAGGCGGAATCGAGGCCCTCGGAGCTTCCGACGTGCTGGTTGTTGGATTCGTTGCGGGCGGTGTAGAGGCAGACGACCGATCCGAAGCGGAGTTCGTCGCCGTGGTTGAGGAGGGCGTGCTCGATTTTGGCGCCGTTGAGATAGGTGCCGTTGGTGGAGCCGGTGTCGCGGACGAACCAGGAGTTGTTCTCGAAGAGGATTTCGGCGTGGCGGCTGCTCACGGAGGCGTCCTCGATCTGGAGCATGTTTTCCGGAATCCGGCCGACGGTGGTTTTCTCCTCGGGGAGGTCGTGGGTGACCTCGCGGCCGTCGGGAAGGAAGATTTGGAGCTTCGCCATGGTCGGGATTTTTTAGCTTTGGGACTTCGAGGCGGCAACCTCTTTGGCGAACTCGGCGAAGAAGTAATCGGCGTCGTGCGGGCCTGGGCTGGCCTCGGGGTGGTATTGGACGCTGAAGGCCGGGTGGGAGCGGTGGCGCAGGCCGGCGACGGTGCCGTCGTTGAGATTGATGTGAGTGACCTCGACATCGGAGGGGAGGGAATCGGGATCGACCGCGTAGCCGTGGTTCTGCGAGGTGATGGCGATTTTACCGGTGCGGAGGTCCTTGACCGGCTGGTTGGCGCCGCGGTGTCCGAATTTGAGTTTGAAGGTGCGGCCGCCAAGGGCGAGGGCGAGGATCTGATGGCCGAGGCAGATGCCGAAGAGGGGCTTTTTGCCGACGAGTTGGCGGGCGGTTTCGCGGGCGTAGTCGAGGGCCTCGGGGTCGCCGGGGCCGTTCGAGAGGAACACCGCATCGGTGCCGAGCGCGAGCACCTCGTCGGCCGTGGCGTTGGCGGGAAGGACCGTGACCTCGAAGCCGTTCCGCCGCAGCGAGCGGAGGATGTTTTTTTTCATCCCGAAATCCAGCGCGGCGAGCGTGTGCCGGGTCGGGGGCAGGGGATTGAAGATGTTGCCTCGGGGGTCCGATTCGCGGGTTTCCGCGGATCCGAGGCGCACCGCCCACTCGCGGCTGAGGCGGTTGGCGGAATCCCAGGCGTGTGGCTCTTTCGAAGTGACTTCGCGAACGAAGTCGATGCCTGCATAGGCGGCTCCACGGGCGGTCTTGATGGCTTTCGCCTCGTCGAGTCCCTCGGTGCTGAGGCAGGCCCGCATCGCGCCCCGGGTGCGGAGATGGCGGGTGAGGGCGCGGGTGTCGATGCCCTGGATGCCGGGGATACCGTGCTTTTTGAGGTAGGAATCGAGCGACACCTCCGAGCGCCAATTGCTCACAACGGGGCTGAGTTCCTCGATCACGAATCCGCGAACCTGCGGGAGGTCGCTTTCGACATCGAGGTCGTTGATGCCGTAGTTGCCGATCTCGGGGTAGGTCATCGCGACGATCTGGCCGCGGTAGGAGGGGTCGGTGAGAATTTCCTGATAGCCGGTCATCGAGGTGTTGAAGCACACCTCGCCGGTCGCGGTGCCGGTGGCTCCGAACGCCTCCCCGCGAAAAATCCGTCCATCCTCCAGTGCCAGAATCGCTGTCATGGCGGGAACCTCTAGCACGAAGGCGGGGCGGGATGAAACGATTTCAGAGTATCAGCCTCCGGCGGCGACTTGGAGGATTTCGATGCGGTCGCCCTCGGCGAGGCGCGTGGAGGCCCATTCGGAGCGGTGGAGCGCGAGGCCGTTGTGCTCGATGAGAACGGTGGAGGGCACGAGGCCAAGCGCCGCGACGAGGTCGGGGATGGTTTTTGCGCCAGGGATATCGCGGGGGTCGCCGTTGATGTGGAGTTTCATCGGGCCGCTCCCAAAATTCCGGCGTCCCAATCCTTCCAGACTGGATCGAGGCCGAGGCGTTGCAGGACGGATTCGACGGTGCGGGCGTCCCGTTCGTCGGAAATGCTGAATTGTTCCGTGGCGGCGTCGCCTCCCGAGCCGGGGAGGATTTTTCCGCGCACGGTGAGATGGAGGGCGTCCTTGCCCTGGCCGGTGTAGCCGCCGGGTTCTGTGTGGCTGCCAGCGCTCATCATGGTGACTCCGAGCGGTGCGACGAGATCGCGCAATGGAGCGGGTTCGCGGGTGCTGAGGACGATGCCGACCGCGGGGAATGTGATGCGCAGGGCGCAGAGGAGTTGGATGAACTCGCGGTCGGGGAGGGGATGCTCCGGCTCGAATTCGCCCGCGGCGGGGCGCAGTCGCGGGAGGCTGACTGTGAGCTGGGATTTCCAGCAGACGCGTTGGAGGTGCTCCAAGTGGGCCGCGAGGGCGAGGGCTTCGAATCGCCAATCGGCGAGGCCGAACAGGGCCCCGATGCCGATGCGGCGGAACCCGGCCTCGTGTCCGCGCTCGGGACAGTCGAGCCTCCAGTCGAAATCCTTCTTGGGTCCGGCGAGGTGCATGCGGGCGTAGGTCTCGCGGTGGTAGGTCTCCTGATAGACAACGAGCCCCTCCGCGCCGGAGTCGACGATGCGGGCGTAGTCCGGGGTCTCCATCGGCGCGACCTCGATCGAGAGCGAGGGGACAAAGGCGCGCAATCGGTCGACGCACATTTCCAGATAGGGACCGGAGACGAATTTCGGGTGCTCGCCAGCGACGAGGAGGATGTTGCGAAACCCCTCCGCGACGAGGTGGCGGGCCTCCTTTTCCACCTGATCGATTTCGAGAGTGACGCGCTGGATCGCATTCTCGCGGGAGAAGCCGCAGTAGGCGCAGGAGTTGATGCACTCGTTGGAAAGGTAGAGCGGAGCGAACAATCGCATCGTTCGACCGAAGTGGCGGCGCGTGGTGGCGGCGGAACGCGAGGCGAGATTTTGCAAGCGGACGTCGTCCATCGGCTCCAGCAAAGCCTCGAAAGACCGCAGGAGCGGGGATTTGTTTTGAATCGATTGGTCGAAAATCTTGGAAAAACCCATGCCGTGGACCGCGCGATGCGGCGCGGAAGTTTATTCGACGAATCTTGAAACGCCGCAAGCGGGGAATCCGGTTGGGGTTTTCCCTTGTGTGCCTCGATGGAAATCCTGTGCTATGCACTTTTCGTCTCCCGAAAGCATTCCCATGAACACAGCTTCTTTTTCGATCACCCTGAATGGAGAACCTGTCGTCATCGAGGGCCTGTCCCCGAACACGACACTTCTGGATTGGCTGCGGGGGCGGCATTTGACCGGCGCGAAGGAAGGCTGCGCCGAGGGCGATTGCGGCGCGTGCACGATCGTCGTGGTGGACCGCACGCCGGAGGGGAGGCTGTGTTTCCGCTCGGTGAATTCCTGCATCGCCCTGCTGCCGACGATGGCGGGCAAGGACCTGTGGACCGTCGAGGGAATCCGCGCACTTGGCGGCGCGCATCATCCGGTGCAGTCGGCGATGGCCAAAAACTACGGGTCCCAGTGCGGTTACTGCACACCGGGGTTCATTGCGTCCCTTTTTGAAGGCTACTACCGCGAGGACATCGAAACGCTCGACGATCTCAACGACCACCTCTGCGGCAACCTCTGCCGTTGCACCGGCTATCGACCGATCCGCGACGCGGCGGCGCAGGCTTGGCGCGGGTGCAAGCCGGAGGAAAAGGCCTGCGATGCCTTCGGGAGCCGCTTGAAATCGGCCTCCACGGGCGAGGCGGCCTGCACCTACGACTGCGGCGGCGAGAGGTTTTTCCAACCCGTTTCGCTGGCGGAATTTTTCGACCTTTGCAAAAAACACCCCGCCGCGACCCGCATCGCAGGCGGCACGGAGGTCGGGGTCGGCGTTGCGAAAATGTTCCAACGCCACGGTGCCTACATCGGCCTGCAGCGCATCCAGGAACTTCTCGAAATCAAGCGCGACGCCGACGCGCTCTGGATCGGCGGCGGCGTGGTGCTCACCGACGCAATGCCCGCGTTGCGCGAGGAGTTTCCCTCGCTCTACGAAATGTGCCGCTGGTTCGCGTCGCGCCCGATCCGCAACCGCGCCACGCTCGGCGGCAATCTGGCCACGGCCTCGCCGATCGGCGACACCGCACCGGTGCTGTTGGCGCTCGGAGCCACGCTGGTGCTGGTTTCCGCCGAGGGAACGCGCGAGGTCGCGCTGGAGGATTTTTTCACCGGCTACCGCAAGACGGTTCTGCACGCGGACGAGTTGATCCAATGGGTGCGGATTCCGCTCGCGCCCGCCGGTCTGCGCCGCCTCGAAAAAAGCGTGAAGGTTTCCAAGCGCCGCGAGATGGATATCAGCATCGTCTCGGCGGGCCTGCGTCTCGATCTAAATGACTCCGGAACGATTGTCGCAGCCGGTCTGGGATTCGGTGGAGTCGCCGCCACGCCCGTGCTTGCGCGGCACACGATGGGGCTTTTGATCGGGAAAAAATGGACACCCGAACTCGCAGCCGAGGCCGCGCGCTCGCTCGACGCCGAATTCGAGCCGATCACCGACGGCCGCGGAACCAAGGAATACCGCAAGCGCGTGCCGGGGGAGCTTTTCAAAGCCTTCGCCGCCGATCCCTCGCAATCCGCCGAGCCGCTCTCCTTGGACGCCCACGAATCCGCCCACGATTTCCAGGTCCCGCAGCACGAGAGCGGGCTCAAACACACCGACGGCTCCGCGCGTTATGTCGATGACGACGCCGAACGCTCGGGGGCGTTGATCGTTTGGCCGGTCGTCTCGCCCCACGCCCATGCGCGCATCAAGCGGCTCTGCGTCGAGAAGGCGCGCCAGACTCCCGGTGTGCTGGCCGTTTTGACCGCGAAGGACATTCCCGGCGTCAACAATACCGGCCCCTCGCGTCATGACGAAACCCTGCTCGCAGACGAGATCGTGGAATTCGAAGGCCACACCGTTGCGGCGGTGGTGGGCGAAACCGGCGACGCCTGCCGCGCGGCGGCGAAGCTCATCGAGATCGATTACGAGCCGCTCGAGCCGGTGGTGACCATTCCGCAGGCGATCGAAAAGGGATGGTTCCACACCGACTTCAATGCCATCACGCGCGGCGACGCCGCGAAGAAACTCGACGGCGCGGCGCACCGCTTCCAAGGCGAATTCGCCTTCGGTGGTCAGGAACATTTCTATCTCGAGACACAAACCGCTTGGGTCGAATGGACCGACGACGACATGCTGCTCGTGCATTCCTCCACCCAACATCCGAGCGAAATCCAGACGATCGTC
>CAZVPK010000058.1:10542-13283 GCA_964628505.1 uncultured Chthoniobacter sp. | reverse complement strand
AGAGAGCGTCGCTTTACCAACTACCCCCCGTGCCCACACAGGCGAGACGCCTGTGCCCCTCTCATTCATTGTCCTTCGAATCCTTCAGCAACTCATCATACACCGCGTCCTCAAGATTATCCCAAACCCTCATCAACGCCTGCTCCGAAGCCTTCAGCCAAGCCTCGCGCTCCTCGGTTTCTTCCGAACAACCATCCATCTCCTCTCTCGAAACCATCTCATCCATCCTGCAAAAATACCCCCAACCCCGCCCCGCGCAAGCTACCCAAACGCCACTCCACCCCGCCCAAACTGAAAACTTCCAACTGAACCCTTAAAACTAAAGAAACCATGCCCCGCATCATCAAAGCCGCCCTCATCCAAGCCGCCAGCACCCACGACGGAGCCGAGGACCCCCAGGTCATCCGCGCCGCCATGATCGACAAACACATCCGCATGATCGAAGACGCCGCCAAGAAAGGCGTCCAGGTCATCTGTCTCCAGGAACTCTTCTACGGCCCCTACTTCTGCGCCGAGCAGGAGACCCGCTGGTATTCCATCACCGAGGAAATCCCCGACGGCCCCACCACGCAGCTCATGATGGAAACCGCCAAGCGCCTCGGCATGGTCATCGTCGTCCCGATTTACGAAGTGGACGGCACCGGCATCTACTACAACACCGCCTCCGTCATCGACGCCGACGGCACCTACCTCGGCAAATACCGCAAGCACCACATCCCGCATTGCCACCCCGGCTTCTGGGAAAAATTCTACTTCCGCCCCGGCAACCTCGGCTACCCCGTGTTCCAAACCGCCGTCGGCAAGGTCGGCGTTTACATTTGCTACGACCGCCACTTCCCCGAAGGCGCGCGCTGCCTCGGCCTCAACGGCGCCGAGATCATCTTCAACCCCTCCGCCACCGTCGCCGGCCTCAGCGAATACCTCTGGAAAATCGAACAACCCGCCCACGCCGTGGCCAACCAATATTTCGTCGGAGCCATCAACCGCGTCGGCAAGGAATCGCCCTGGAACATCGGCGAATTCTATGGCCAGAGCTACTTCTGCGACCCCCGCGGCCAAATGATCGCCGTCGCCTCGCGTGACAAAGAGGAACTCGTCGTCGCCGACCTCGACCTCGGCATGATCGAGACCGTCCGCAACACCTGGCAATTCTACCGCGACCGCCGCCCCGAATCCTACGGAGCCATCGTCGCCCCCTAAAAAAACTCTTCCCCTCTCCGTGTCCTCCGTGTCCTCCGTGGTTAAAAAATAAAACATCATGCAACTCGTCGAAAACCTCATCGCCGGCCGCTGGACCGCTCCCGCCGCCTCGGAAACCCTCCCCGTCATGAACCCCTCGCGCGGCGAGCAAATCGCCGCCGTCCCGCTCAGCGGAGCCGCCGAAGTCGATGCCGCCGTCCAAGCCGCAGCCGCCGCGTTCCCCGATTGGGCCGCCACCCCGCCCACCGAGCGCGTTCAAGTCCTCTTCCGCCTCAAAGCCCACCTCGAAGCCGATTTCGACAACATCTGCGCCATGGTCTCCCGCGAGCACGGCAAAACCCTCTCCGAATCCCGGGGCGATCTCCGCCGCGGCATCGAGATGATCGAGTTCGCCTGCAGCGCCCCCACGCTCCTCATGGGCGACGCGCTGCAAAACATCGCCCGCGGCATCGATTGCCACAACGACCGCATCCCCCTCGGCGTCGTCGCCGGCATCTGCCCCTTCAACTTCCCCGCCATGGTCCCGCTCTGGATGTGGCCCGTCGCCATCGCCTGCGGAAATTGCTTCATCCTCAAGCCCAGCGAAAAAGTGCCGCTCACCGCGATGCACATCGTCAAGCTCCTGCAAAAATCCGGACTCCCCGATGGCGTGCTCTCCATCGTCCACGGCGGCCGCGCCGTCGTCGAATCGCTCCTCACACACCCCGGCATCTCCGCCATTTCCTTCGTCGGCTCCACCGCCGTCGCCAAGGAAATCTACCGCATCGGAGCCACCCACGGAAAACGCGTCCAATCCGCCGGCGGAGCCAAAAATTTCGTCGTCGTCATGCCCGATGCCGATGTCGAAAAAACCGCGCAAGGCCTCAAAGACGGCGCCTTCGGTTGCGCCGGGGAACGCTGCATGGCCGCATCCACAGCCGTCATCGTCGGCGACGCTTCCAAAACCGTCCTGCCCGCCCTCGTCGAAACCGTCGCCGCCATGAAAGTCGGGCCCACGGACACCGCCGCATCCCAACCCGACATGGGCGCGGTCATCACCGCGCAGCACCGCGAGCATGTCGCCAAAATGATCGCCACCGGCACCGCCCACGGAGCGAAACTCCTCACCGGCGGCGACCTCGCGAATCCCTCCGACGCCCCCAACGGCTACTTCGTCAAACCCACCATCCTCGACGGCATCACCTACGACAACCCGCTCGCCACGCACGAAGTCTTCGGCCCCGTGTTGAATGTCATGCGCGCCGCCACGCTCGATGAAGCCATCAAACTCGCCAACCGCCAGGCCTACGGCAACGGCGCGTGCATTTTCACCGCCAGCGGCCCCGCCGCCCGCGAATACCGCACCCGCGTCAGCGCCGGCATGGTCGGTATCAATGTCGGCGTCCCCGCACCCATGGCCTTCTTCCCCTTCACCGGCTGGAACGAATCCTTCTTCGGCGACCTCCACATCCAAGGCAAGGAAGGCGTCCTCTTCTACACCAAGCAACGCACCACCACGACCCGCTGGTTCCTGCCGAGCGAAGGCGACATCTGGGCGCGGT
>CAZVPK010000058.1:0-10442 GCA_964628505.1 uncultured Chthoniobacter sp. | reverse complement strand
GAGCATTTCCCCATCGACTTCCCCGATCCCGTCGAGGCGATCCGGTTCCGCATGGAGCAGGAAGGCCTGCGGCAAAAAGACCTCGTCCGGTTTCTCCCCGGAAAAAACCGCGTCTCCGAAATCCTCAACCGCAAGCGCCCCCTCAGCCTCGGCATGATCCGCTCCCTCCACCACGGCCTGGGAATCCCCGCCGCGATCCTTCTCCGGGAAGTCTCCTCCTGAAGTTTCCCGAAGCCCACGCTTGCGAAACCCGGAACCGGTTTCGAGGCGCGCGGGTGTCCCGGTGAAGCCGGGAGAGGTGGGTCAAAAAATCCTCAATCTCCGCGAAGTGAGGAGAAACGCTGTCACGCCCCGTCGAACCTCGCTCGCATTTCTTACAAATAAAATCACCGATCGGTGAAAATAATTGTGGAATTTGGCGAAACATGGAAGAGCGGCGTTTGCCTTGTTCGGCCAATTTTCGCCTTGCTCTGTGAGTCATCGACTGGTCGCTTGCACCCGATTTTGTGACTTGATGATTTGAACAAAACTACAATTAAAATCACCGATCGGTGAAAATAAATGTGTGAGTTCCCGGCTTGGGCCTTGATAAAAAAGCCTCGGATCCGCGCAGCTTTGGGAACTCGAAATGACGCTTATCAAAGCCGAACCAGGCTGCGTCCCGACTTCCCTCCACTCGAAGACCGCGTCGGCGGACACATGTTGATGCCTTTGCCTCCGGGCTGCGGCATCCTTCGTCGGGTCGGCAAGCGCTTCGAAGACCACAACGACACGCGCGACTGGCAAACGATCCGCCGCCTGCTCGGCACTCACAGCCTCGTCAGCCCCCTGTTCCCGCTCGCCGACGGGCGCAGGCTCAATATCCGCAAAGCCAGCCAACCCGACGACGAATAAAAGCGCGTCTACCAAATGCTCGGCATCCACGGGAAATCAGCCTTCCCGACAAGAAAAGCCGAAATCCCGGCCTGAAGAGATTGTAGTGCCTTTGGAACGATACCCGAGGTTTTACGCGGCTTCCCGGCCACCCGTGCGAAGCTTGGGTTAAGCCCGCAAGGGCAACCAGAGCCCTCCTCGCAAAGCGCAAGCGGTGCCTTTACCAGAAGTCCAAACGCGAACGGCTAGTGGTATGACTTCGCGCGAAAGTCTCGGGGAGTGCGCCCGCTCCCGGGGACCGGGCGCTCCCGCGCCACTTTCCAAAAGTCCAAACGCCAGCGGATTCTGGTATTACATCCCTCGAACCTCGGTCGCATTTTTTACAAATAAAATCACCGATCGGTGAAATTAATTGCAGCGTTTATCGAAATATGGAGGAACGACCTTTGCCTCGTTCGGGCCCTGTTGGCCTGGACTTTCCGTTCTTCTTCAGGGCTTTTTCCCTTTTTTTTGATGACGCGATGTGGTGATCCCGTTTTACAATTAAAATCACCGATCGGTGAAAATAATTGTGAGTGTGCATGGTCGGGCGGGGGGATTTTCATCGGAACGGCTCGAAAATTTGGATCGGCGGGTTTTTGCCGATGGAGGAAATCCCTCCGAATCCGGCAGCGATTCCCGCTGAGGTGTTGAGATGATCGAATTCGCCTGCCGTGACCGCTGACCGCCCCCGGGTTTGCTTTTCAAAACATCGATTGCGTCCTGGATTACCAAACCGACCGCTTATCGATCGGCGCCGCCGGTTTGGCCCTTCAACTTTTCCCGCTTCTCTCTACCTTGCGGGTTGCCGACGGCACCTTGTCTGGCAAGTTTCCCGCGCTCTCCTTTTGAAGGAGGTGCCTTTTGGTGGTCTTATTCGGGGATCCGCGGCGCTTCGATTCCCGAGCGGGTGCCCGGCCCGGTTCCCCCTCCTGCGGGGCAGGGATTTGTTTTTCGCTTGGATCGATTTCGCTGGATGAAGGGGGCGGGTCGGGGTCGGTTCGCGCAAAACTCCAGCCCGGCGATGAGCAGGAACGCCGGCGCCGCGGTTTGAGGACGAGTCGAATCGATTGGATTTGAATTCCATTTTGGCCCAAGAGACTCTTGAAGGTCGTGTTCGATTTCGACCAATCCCTCGCTCCCGGGCAATGTGGACGCCCGCATGGATGCGATGCCAGGATTCTACAAACCTCCAACCCGCCATAATCCCGTCGCCATGCCAGCTCTCCTTGTCAAAAACGCCACCATCGTCAACTCCACCTCCCGCCAGGTCGGCGACATTCTCGTCGAGGGCGAAACCATCGCCGCCATCGGAAAGGATCTCGATGCGCCTCCCGGGGCGGAAATCCTCGACGCC
The DNA here is from genome assembly GCA_964628505.1 of uncultured Chthoniobacter sp. Lineage (GTDB taxonomy): Bacteria > Verrucomicrobiota > Verrucomicrobiia > Chthoniobacterales > Terrimicrobiaceae > UBA967. Next base: position 8,173 of record CAZVPK010000058.1, on the reverse strand, counting down.
ACCGGCCACTATGCCTTTCCCGGGTTCATCGATCCCCATGTCCACATTTACCTCCCGTTCATGGGAACCTTCGCGAAGGACGACTATGTCTCCGGCAGTCGCGCGGCGTTGATGGGCGGAACGACCACCCTCATCGAAATGTGCTGCCCGTCCCGCGCGGAGGATCCGCTCGAGGCGTTCCAGCTTTGGAAAAGCAAGGCCGAGGGAATTTCCGCCTGCGATTTCACCTTCCACCTTGGCGTGACCCGCATGGAACCGGGCGATGACGAAAAACTCCGCCAACTCGTCCGCGACCACGGCGTGGCCTCGTTCAAAATCTTCCTCGCCTACAAGGGCGCGTTCGGAATCGAGGACGACGAACTCTACGCGACTCTCAAGCTCGCCAAGGAACTCGGCGTCATCGTCACCGCGCATTGCGAAAACGCCGAACTCGTCGCCGCCCGCCAGCGCGAGTTGATCGCCGAGGGAAAAACCGGACCCGAGTGGCACGAACCCTCGCGTCCCGTCGAAGTCGAGGCCGAGGGCTGCCACCACCTCATGACCTTCGCCAAACTCACCGGCGCGCATGTCTATGTCGTCCACACGAGCTGTGAGGAGGCGGTGAACATCATCGCCGCCGCGCGCCAGGACGGCGTCAACGCCTGGATCGAAACGGTGATTCCCTACCTCGTTCTCGACAGTTCCTATGCCGAGCTGCCGGATTTCGAGGGAGCCAAATATGTGATGTCCCCCCCGATCCGTGCGAAGCGGCATCAGGAGCCGCTCTGGCGCGGTCTTGCCGACGGCACCATCGCCACGGTCGGCACCGACCACGCCCCGTTCGACTTCGCCACGCAAAAACACATGGGCCACCCCGACCCCGCGAAATGCGTGGACGCCGAATTCCAACCCCGCCACGCCGCCGGCAATTTCTCCCTCATCCCGAACGGCATTCCCAGCCTCGAGGAGCGCGTGAAGTTGCTCTACACCCACGGCGTGGTTCCGGGAAAAATCTCGCTCGAACGCTTCGTCGATGTCGCCAGCACCCAAGCCGCCAAAATTTTCGGCCTCCACCCGCGCAAAGGCGAAATCGCGCCCGGTGCCGACGCCGACCTCGTGATCTTCGACCCCAACGCCACCGAAAAAATCAGCGCCGCCACGCACAGCATGGCGACCGACTACAGCGGCTTCGAGGGCTGGGAGGTGAAAGGCAAAATCCGCGATGTCACCGTTCGCGGCCAATTCGCCGTGCGCAACGGCGCCTATGTCGGCCAAAAAGGCCACGGCAAATACCTCGCGCGTCCCTGCACCCATTGATTTTCGAGCCAGTCCCCTCCCTGCCGGGGGGCGCGATTCCGTCCGGTCCCCTCCGAGGGATTATTTGATGGCGGCCCAGACGCGGTGGGCGTCGTCGTGGTCCTCTAGGGCCTGGAGGAATTCGCCCGCCTCGGCGCGTTGCTCGTCGGTGAGCGTGGGGAATTGCTTCGCCACATAGCCGAGTTCGCTGGTCGTGACGGTCCAGCCGTTTTGCGCGAGCCATTTCGAGACGGCGGCGGTGGCGGTTCGCTCGGTGAGAAATTTCACTCCCGTCGCGCCTTCGGGGATGTCGTCGTTCTCGCCGGGAGGGATCGGGGAAAAATCGTTCGCGCCCGCTTCGATCGCGGCGGCTTCGGCGTCGATGGAGGGATCGGGATGGTGGGCTTCGACGATGCCGACATGGTCGAAGAGAAATTTGTTGCTGCCCGCGGTGCCGAGTTGGCCCTTCTTGAAAAGCACGCGCATCTCGGGGGCGGTGCGGTTCACATTGTCGGTGAGCACCTCGACGATCACGGGAACCTTGTGCGGCGCATAGCCCTCGAAGACGAGATGCTCGAGCGTGAGTTTTTCATCGCCGATGCCCGCGCCTTTTTTGATCGCGCGCTCGATGACGTCTTTTGTGACGGAGGCTTTTCGGGCCTTTTCCACCGCCGCGAAAAGCCGGGCGTTGCCCTCGATGTCGGGTCCGCCGGTCTTGGCCGCGACCATGATTTCCTTCACGAGTTTGCCGACGACCTGGCCTTTCTTGAGGTTCGCCACTTCGCGCTTCGCATGGAGCCATTGTCTTCCCATAGGTCATGAAACTACGCGTTGCCCGCGGAGGCCTGCAACGCCCGTTTTTTCAACCTGTCCGGGCGCAAGCCAGCGACAAAGAAACGCAAGCGGGCGTTAGCGCGGGAGGGATCCGGCAAGCTAGCTTGTCGACCGATGAATTCGATCCGCGTCCCACTTGCAGCTGTGATTTCGGCCACGGCGATGATCCTCATGGCTCCCGCGCAGGCGGAAATCTACAATCTCTCCACGGCCTCGGCCCTGATCGCACCCTCGTTCCGGGGCGAGGCGGGAACGACATGGTTCGGTTGGGACGAGGGGAGTTTTTTCGGACAACCCGTGCCCGCGAGCGCCAGCCGCATTCTGAACAATCCCGCCACGAGCAACGGAACCATCGGACTTGCGGGTGTGGAATTCTTTCAAAACGACCGCGCGAGCGGGAACTTCACCATGATCGGTTCGAGCGTCGGCAATATTTACACGGGCATCGGCGCGATCGGCAAACAAGCCGCCGCCACGCTTGTCGCTCCCATGGCCGCGGGCGGAGCGGATGGATTCACCACGATCGTGATCCAGGGCCGGACCACCACGGCGGGTGGATTTTCCTCCTTGGAGAGCTTGATCGCGAATTACCCGGTGTTTTCCACCATCAATGGAATTTCTCCGGAATTTCTGATCACCGGCAACGCCGCCAACCAAGGCCAGTGGTGGGCGCAATATGAAATTCCCGGCTATGCCCCGAGCTACACGATCGGGCTCGAATTTCCGGGAGGGACCGGAACCACTCCGATCAGCATCGCCGCCCTGAGCGTGGACACCTACTGGTCGACGAGCGGTTATGCGGATGTGCAGGCGATCCCCGAACCCGGGACTTGGGTTCTCGGATGTATCGGCACGCTCGCGGTGTTCGGGATTCGGTTTTTGCGCCGGAGTCATCCCGAAAATTCCTGAGTCTCCTGCGATGCGCTTGCCCGCTTTACTGGCCAGCCTTTTTTTGACCGCCGGGGTTGCGTTTTCATCCTCCGTGTTGATCAACCAGCCCAGCGGGGATCGCTGGATGTATTGGATGGGAGATGGGGGCGGAGACCGGCAGTCGGCTTCCGTATATGGCGCCTATGGATCCTTCGATTACACCTCGCAAGGTTACGACTTCGACGACCGCCACGCCCAGATGCTGGTGGATTTCGACACCACCGCCATCGCCCAACCCGGAAAAGGGGCGGGGAATTACACCGTCCAATCGCTCACGCTGACCATCGTGGTCAACGTGGAGTCGCAATTTGTCTATGATCCCAGCCACGACCCGCTCGGTTCCTATCGCGGGACGGTTGCGGATGCGGATGCGGGCCGCCCGCTGGAATTGTTCGGGGTTGGCTACCGGGGCGGTTGGAGCTTGGCGACCTTCCGGGAAAACTCGCCCTACCAGTCGTTCAACGCCACCGGTTACAAAAATGTCCGCAACGCCTACGCGATGGATTTTGTCGGGGGTCTGGCCCGCGATGTTTCCAACAATGTGGAGTTGAATTTCGAGGTGTCGCCGTGGGCGGTCGGGCAGATCACGGGAGTTGTCGAACTCGACGGAACCTTCACGCCCGCTCCCCTCGCGGCGGGTCAATTGGTTCCCCAGGACTCCGTCGTGGAATTCACCCTCAACCTGTCGAATCCCCTCGTTCGCGACTATGTCCGCCAAGGTCTTCACGCCGGGCGGTTGCAGTTCATGGTGACCTCCCTTCTGGGCTACACCTACACAGGCAACGAAGGGGCCGATGGAAAATTTCCGTCCTTCTACACCAAGGAGAGCATCTACCACGTGCCCGACGAAGGGGTTTACCTGGCGGCCCAACTCGAAGGGGATGTCTCGATTCAAGCCGCCGCCGCCCACGTGCCCGTTGTTTCGATCGCGCCCGCCGCGCCATCCGGCATGAAAATCTCGTTCACCAGCCAGGGCGGACATTCGTATCAGGTTCAATTCAAAAACAGTCTGGCCGATGCCAACTGGACCAATGCGGGCGGGGCAAGAGCCGGAACCGGCGGCGTTCTGGACCATGTCGACAATCCGCCCGCCGGAACATCCAGTCGATTTTACCGGGTGGTTTCGACCCGGACGCAACCATGAAAAATCCGATGAATAAAAAAAACCGCCGCGCCTTTACCCTGGTCGAATTGTTGGTGGTCATCGCGGTCATTGCCGTGCTGGGCGCCTTGGCTCTTCCGGTTCTGGGGCGGGTGATGGACGGGGGCCAGCAAGCCGCCGAGGTCGCCTCCGCGAGGGGACTCGTCGCGGGATTTTTGTCCTACGCCGCCGAGAACAACAACCGCCTCCTGCCCGGCTTCAAGGCTCCGGACAGCGGAACGGTTCTTCGGGATTCCAAGGACGGCGCGGAGATCACCAATGGGGAGGCTCTCCAACGATACGCTTGGAGGTTGGCTCCCTATGTCGATTACGACCTGTCCACCCTTCTCGCCAACAACACCCGATACGCGCCGCCGACCGACCCGATGTATCACTATCTGGTGAGCGTCCTCACGCCCATGGGGATGAACACCTCGTTCGTCGGCGGGCATTTCGGAGCCGGAGGGTTGGTGGATGCCGGCAATCGCCGAACACCTCCCGGAGCGGTGGTCCAAAACCTCCACCAAGCCGTCAAGCCCGGCCAGTTGATCGTTTTCGCCTCGGCCTTCAACACCCAACAGGGCCGCAAGCCCGGAAATTTCTACATCCTGCCGCCGCGACTGCGATCCGGGGACGGCAACAATGTGGACTTCCGCTGGAACGACAAAGCCATTGTCGCCTGCCTGGACGGGCATGTGGAACTGCTCGATCGCGACCAGATGATGGATATGCGGCGCTGGTCGAACATCGCCGCGCAAAACGACAATCCGAATTCCAACGGACTTCGTTGACACCTCGCTCCGGAGTTTCGAATCTCATCGACATGACCACCGCACCCGCACCGACCGGCATCATGGGCCGGCTCAAGGCCGAAACCGCTCCGCAACACGCCGAGGCCGAATCCATGCCGCTCGAGGCCGCGCTCATCGCGGGATCGATCAAGCACGGCGAATACCAAAAATATCTCGAGCAACGCTGGATCGTTCACCGCGAACTCGAGGCGGCCACGGATCGGGCGTTGGCAAAGGATTCGCGGCTGGCGCACCTCGGTTTGCCGGGGCTTTATCAGACCGCGAACATCGAGGCCGATCTCGCGCACCTTGGAGCGGACACCGCGTCGATCCAGGCGATGAAGGGCTCGGAGGCGCTCATCGACCGCATCCGCAACGCCGAATCCGTCGCGGTGCTGATGGGGATTTTTTATGTGTTCGAGGGAAGCAAGAACGGAGCGAGATACATTGCGAAGGCGCTCGCGAAGGCTTGGGGGAAAAGCGACCTGGAGGGTTTGAAATATCTCGATCCACACGGCGAGCAGCAGCGACCGCTTTGGTTGAAATTCCGCGAGGACATGAATGCGATCGAGTGGTCCGGCGCGGAGCAGGACGCGATGGTCGAGGCGGCGAAGGACACCTTCCGCGCGATCACGGCGCTCGACGACGAGATTCACGAGGGATGAGGGCATCCTGCCAATTTCAGGTCGACTCAACGGAACGCCCAGGAGGGCTCTGCTTGTCAGAGCCGGATCGGTGTGTTTGCGAAAGCCAACCCGGTCCTGACAAGCAGGCCCCTCCTCGCAAAGCGAGAATTCAGGCCCCTCGCGAGACATTTGCCTGTCTGAAAATCCTGATCATTTTACTCGCTGGAATTTGCCCCGCCCTCGCCGCGCCCGAGCGCATTGTCACGGCGGGGGCGGCGGTGACCGAGATCGTGCGCGGACTCGGACTCGAGGATCGCCTGGTCGCGGTGGATAGCTCCAGCCGCATGCTGGAGGGCCTCGGGCAAAAACCCGACATCGGCTATGTGCGCATGCTCGGGGCCGAGGGCGTGCTGTCGCAGAAACCCGATCTTGTCCTCGTCAGCTCCGAGGCGGGGCCCGCGCCGGTTCTCGAGCAAATCCGCAACGCCGGCGTGGAACTCGTCGTCGTCGCCAACGGCCACGATCTCGACCAGATCGATGAAAAAATCCGACTCGTTGCGAAGGCCACGGGCCGCGAGGCGGAGGCCGAAGAGTTGCTCTCCAACCACGACGCCAACCTTCAAAAACTCCGCTCCGCCGTGGAGTCCATGCCGGAGCATCCGCTGGTCGTTTTCCTCCATGCTCGCGGCGGCAACAACCTCATGGCGGCGGGCACGGATACCGCCGCGCATGCCATGATCGAGGCCTCGGGCGGACGCAACGCCTGCGCCGAGTTTTCAGGCTACAAGCCGCTCTCCGCCGAATCGCTCGTCGCGCTCAAACCCGATTTCGTGCTGCTTTCCGAAAGCGTGCTCGGCACCGACGAGGATCTTTTGAAATCCGTCCCCGGCCTCGCCCAGACGCCCGCGGCAAAAAACGGCCGCATCCTTCGGGTGGAGGACGCCGCGTTTCTCGGCTTCGGCCCGCGCAGCGCCGCCGCCGCGCGGACGGTGGCCATGATGCTCGCCCAACCGTGAGCGCCCGGCGTCTGCTGGCGCTCGGGGCTTTGGTTCCTCTTGTTTTGCTGGTGGCCGCCATGCTCGGGGCGGTGCCGATCGCGCCCTCGCAGTGGATTTCCGTTTTGGGAAAACCCTTCGCCGACTCGATGGAGGCGTCGGTGTTTTGGGAAATCCGACTCCCGCGCGTCGCCCTCGCCGCGCTCGTCGGAGCCGCTCTGGCATTGGCCGGGGCGGGCATTCAGGGGCTTTTTCGAAATCCCCTCGCGGATCCCGGGTTGATCGGCGTGAGCGCCGGAGCCTCGGTCGGCGCGGTGCTGTGTTATGTGCTCGTGTGGCAGGACCGGTTCGGCGGGTGGATGTTGCCCGCGATGGCGTTTCTTGGCGGGTTGCTCGCGGTGGGACTTCTTCGCCTTTTCAACACCGGCTTCGAATCCGGCGGGGCGGCGCGGTTGATTCTGGCCGGCATCGCGCTGAACGCCATGTTGGGAAGCGTTCTCGGCTTCGCGCTTTTCTCCGCCAGCGACAGCGCGCTGCGCTCGATCACTTTTTGGACGCTCGGCAGCTGCGGCGGTGCGGATTGGGCGCGGAACGGCGTTCTGCTCGCCTTCTTCGTCGCGGGATCGTTGCTGATGTTCCGCAACGCCCGTGCGCTCGACGCCCTGCAACTCGGCGAGGCACAGGCTGCGCATCTCGGCGTTTCCACAAAACGGGTGCGGCTCGAAATCATCCTCGCCGCCGCGCTGTTGGTCGGAGCCGCGACCGCCTTCGCCGGAATGATCGGATTCATTGGCCTCGTCGCACCGCACATGGCGCGGTTGCTCCTCGGCGGTCTTCATCGATTCGTCCTGCCCGGCTCGATTGGTCTCGGGGCCATTTTACTGGTTGTGGCGGACCTCGGCGCGCGCACCATTGTCGCCCCCGCCGAACTTTCCGTCGGCATTCTCACCGCCGCGGCGGGGGGACCCTTTTTCCTGTGGCTTCTCAAGCGCCCCGGCACGCGGGCCATTTTCTGACATGCCAACCCGCGACCTTCTCTCGGCCCACTCGGTGGGTTTTTCCCGTGGGGACAAACGCATCCTCGACGGCGTGTCGCTGCGCGTCGCTCCCGGCGAACTCACCGTCGTGCTCGGACCCAACGGCGCGGGAAAATCCACCCTGCTCGATGTCCTCTCCGGTTGGCTGCCGGCCGACTCCGGCGAGGTGATGCTTGACGGTCGGCCCATCCAGAAATTTTCACCCCTCGAGCGTGCGAGGCGTTGCGCGGTGATGCGGCAGGATTCCGCGCGTCCCGCCGGGCTCACGGTTCTCGAATCCGTCGAACTCGGTCGAATGGCGCTGGGCGGCTCCCCCGAGGAAATCCGCGACACCGCCCGCGAGATGCTCCGCCGCATGGACATTCTCGATCTCGAATCCCGCGACTGCGCGAGCCTCTCTGGCGGCGAATGGCAGCGCACCGCCTTCGCGCGAACGGCCGCCCAGATTTGGAATTCCGAAAATCCCGCCGCCATTCTGCTCGACGAGCCCGTCTCGAGTCTCGATCCCTCGCATCAACACTCACTGCTCGCCGAGGCGTGCGCT
>CAZVPK010000057.1:0-13590 GCA_964628505.1 uncultured Chthoniobacter sp. | reverse complement strand
GGAAGTCTTCGCAGCCCTCGGCGAGGCGGATGGCCTCGGTCCAAACGGGCAGATTTTCGAATCGTTGGTAGGTAATGGGTTGGGAATTTGAAATTTCAGATTTGAGATTTGAGATTTTTTTGCGGCGGAGGGCTTTTTTTGGGGGAGAGGACTTGCTCTTCGTAGTCGCTGCGCTCGGTGTTGACTTCCCAGGGGTCGAGTTCCGGGCGCCCGAGGAGGCGCAGGGCGGCGTGGTGGCCGGCGAGCATTTCCAAAGCTGCGCTCATGCCATCCTGGCCTTGCGGATGACCGCTTCGGCGGCAAGGCTCAAACTTCCGTGCTGGCGGGCCAGTCGCTCGAGCTTGCTGCGAACCTCCGGGGCGAGCAGAAGGGTGGTCCGGATATGGGGCCGAGGTTTGCGTCCTGCCCCGGGGCGGGAGCCACCCCGGATCGATTCAAGGGTTTGCGTTGCGGCTTGGCGGATGGCCTCGAGGTCTTTGGGTTTCGCAGAGGAGCGGATAAGCGGCAACCGGTCCTCCAATTGTTGCTCTTCTGGAGAGAGAGGAACGCTCAGGGATTTTTTCACATTGTATTTCATTGGTGATAGATTTTTTGAAGTTTGCGGGAGGGAAAAGCCGTGATCATACGCAAATCCGATCCCCGGAATTCGCAAGGCACCGCATGAACATACCCGCCAATATCCACGGCAAGAACGACCTGCCCGGGATGCGAGGTATCGGAAAGAACATCCACGAGCCCCCCGGATTCGATGGCTTGCAAAATCATTTCCCATGTCAGTCCGCGATCCTTCAGGCTTTGTTTATCGGGATCGCCGGGCAGAAGACGCATTTGAAAAACATATCAGTTTTTCAAATCGACGCAATCGCCGATTCCCACAGATCTCAAATTTGAAATCTCAAATCTCAAATTTCCTCTCTGGGGCGGGGCGGAGCTTTGTCGGCGATGAGTATATCGGTGCCTTCGTGCTTTTTGTCCGGCGAGAGGACTTGCTCTTCGTAGTAGCTGCGCTCGGTGTTGACTTCCCAAGGATCGAGTTCGGGGCGGCCGAGGAGCCGCAACGCAGCGTGGTGGCCGGCGAGCATGGAGTGGTCTTGGTTGTTGTAGCGGTGCATGCCGTTGCGGCCGACAGTTTGGAGGTTGGCGAAGCCTTGGAAGTAGGCGCGGAGGGTGTCCACATGGGGACGGTATTCGGCGTCGTAGACGGGGTAGGCGTTGAGTTCGCGGATCACATGGCCTTCGAGGCCGAGGTCGGATTTTTCGGCGAGGCCGAGATTGGAGATTTCGGTTTTCGCAAGGGCGACGAGATCGGCGTCGGATTTCGTCCAGAGGTCGTCGCCGCGGGAGCAGAAGTATTCCATGCCGAGCACGGTGCCGGTGCCTTCGGCAACCATGTCGGGGGACCAGTTGCGGAAATTCTGGATGCGGCCGACGCGGACTTCGGGGGAGTGGATGTAGATCCAATTGTCGGGGAAAATGTCGGGCTTGCGGCAGGCGAGGGCGACGATGAGGAAGTCGCGGTAACGCAGGCCACAGGCGGCTTCGAGGACCATCGGGGGCGCGGCGGGGGTGAGGTTTTTCACCAGGGTGGAAATGGGCATCGAGGAGATGACTTCGCCGCAGCGGAGGGTGTGGGTTTTCCCTTCGTGCTCGACATCGACAGCGGTGGCGCGGCCGGCTTCGTGGTGGATGCGGAGGGCGCGGGCGTTTGGGACGACGCGGCCGCCGAGTTGCTCGATTTTGCGCGCGCAGCTTTCCCAGAGCATGCCGGGGCCGAGGCGCGGGTAGTCGAAGGTTTTGATGAGGGATTTCACCTTGCCGCTGTTTCGCAGGGCGTTGAGGACGGCGGTGAAGAAGCTGAGGCCGTGGATGCGCTGCGCGGCCCAGTCGGCGCGGATCTCCGTGCAGGGGATGCCCCAGACTTTTTCGGTGTAGGTTTTGAAGAAGGTGCGGTAGAGGCGGTCGCCGAAGCGGTTTCGGACCCAGTTTTCGAAGGAGTCCTCGGGCAGGAAAGGCTGGAGGCGCGCCTTGAGGTAGCTGGCGAACATGAGGAAGCTCTCGAGGAGGCCGAGGTTGCCGACGGTGTTCGAAATTTGGAGGGGGTATTGGTAGAATTTGTCGCGATAGAAAATGCGGGAGAGCCGCGGGACCTTGAGCATGGGCTCGTCCATCATTTCGGCCCAGAGGCGATTCACATCCTCGCTCTTGGTGAAGAAGCGGTGGCCGCCGATGTCGAGGCGATTGTCGCCCCAGCGGTGAGTGCGCGAGATGCCGCCGATGTGGGGCGAGGCTTCGAGGACGAGTGGGCGGAGGCCGGCCTTGGCGAGTTCAAACGCGGCCGTGAGCCCGGCGGGGCCGGCTCCGATGACGAGGTGGGAAATGTGTTCCGGAAGAGAATTCAAAACAGGAAAGGGCCCTGTCGAAGGTTATTCGACAACCGCAAAACAAGTAAACGGCATCTCGGGACGGCGCCGCGGCACATTGGCCGGGAGAAGTTGACGTTTTTTTTCGCCCGGGCGCAAGGTCACGCCGACTTCTTCGAGGGCAGGTGATCCATGCAATACTCGCGTCCCTCCGCCGTCACCCGGAACTCCGCCTCGGGGTGCGACACCTCGGTGGCTCCGCAGGTTTCGCAGCGATGGAGCGTGAGGTCGGCGGGGCCGGAGGCGGCGAGGAATTTCGAGCGGCGGGCGGCGGTGCGCCGGGCGTCCGCGCGGTTTCGCAGGAAGGCCGGTCCGAAGAAAAGCGCGTAGTTGCCGAGGCACATGACGACCATCATTTTTTCGGCGAGCGACCCGAACACCAAAACTCCGGCGGGGAGGAGCAGGCTGATCAAGGCGATCCACTTCATTTTCACCGGAAGGATCAGGAAGAGGAGGATCTCGAAATTCGGGGCGAGGGTGGCGACGGCGAGGAACAGGGTGAGGTTGAGAAAATAATTCCCGCCGCTCTGGCCGAAGATGAGCGCCGAGCCGATGCAGAGGAACATCCCGAGGAAATAATAGGCGTTGAGCCGGAACGCGCCCCACTCGGCCTCGAGCATGTCGCCGATCCACCATGTGAAAATGAGGTAGAAAACGATCCACAGGACGCTGGTCGTCTCGGGAATGAAAATCCAGCTGGCGAGCCGCCACACTTCGCCGCGAAGGATGGCGGCGCGGTCGAGTTGCAGGGCGGAGGCGTAGCCGGGCTCGACGGCGAGAAGCAGGAAGACCAGGGCGTTCAGGCCGACGACGTAGCGGACGAGGCCGGGGATCGCGAAGCGGCCGAGTTTTTTTTCGAGGCGGTCGAGAAGGGTCATGGCATGCGGTCGTGTGGGAGCTTGCGGAGCGAGGCGTCGCGCGCCCAATCGGGAAAATCGGCGGGGAGGGGGGCGGCGAAGGAAACACCCGTTCCCTTGGCGGGGTGGGTGAAGGAGAGTTTCCAGGCGTGGAGCATGTGGCGGGTGAAATTTCCCCGGCGTCCGTAGACGGGATCCCCCGAGACGGGATGGCCGAGGTGTTTCAAGTGGACGCGGATCTGGTGGGTGCGTCCGGTTTTCGGCTGGCATTGGACGAGCGCCTTTCCGTCGCGGGACTCGAGCACGCGGTAGCGGGTGAGGGCGTCGCGCCCGCGCTCGACCACGGCCATTTTCTGGCGGTGGACGGTGTGTCGGCCGATGGCGGCGTCGATGGCGCCGTGCGGCATGCGGGGAATTCCATCGACGAGGGCGAGGTAGGTTTTTTCGACTTCGCGGGAGGCGAACTGGGCGGCGAGTTGGCGGTGGGCGGATTCGGTTTTGGCCACGACGAGGCAGCCGGAGGTTTCCTTGTCGAGGCGGTGGACGATGCCTGGGCGTTCGGTGCCGCCGACGATTTCGAGTCCCGCGCAATGGTGGAGGAGGCCGTTGGCCAGCGTGCCCTCGCGGTTGCCGGCGCCGGGGTGCACGACCAGGCCGGCGGGCTTGTCGAGAACGAGAAGGTGGTCGTCCTCGAACAGGATTCCCAGCGGCATCTCCTGCGCGGCCAGCGGCGAGGGGGCGGTTTCGGCGGGAACGGTCAAAACCACGGCGTCGCCCTCGCGGAGCGGCCAGGAGGGCTTCGCGGCCGAGCGGTTCACCGTGGCGTTTCCATCGCGGATGAATCCCTGGAGCCTGGCGCGCGAAAAATCGGGACACAATCCGGCGAGGAACCGGTCCAGGCGCATGCCGGCGGAGTTCGCGCCGACCACGGCCTCGAGGGTGCCGGCGGCCGCGGGCGGGCCTGAAGAGAGGTTGGACATGAAAAAAAGGATAGTTCAAATTCCCGCCACAGGTAAATCCATCTCCCCGCAAACCCCATGACCGAACCCCTCGAAGATTCCTCCGAACCCGCCGGAACTCCCGTGGCGTTGGAGCCTTGTCCCGCCTGCGGCGCGGAAATCGACATGACCGGCCTCCAGCCCTTCACGGAGGTCGCGTGTCCCGCTTGCGGCGGGGTTTTCACGGCGCGGTCCCGCTTCGACCATTTTGAAATCCAATCCCTGCTCGGCGAGGGCGGGATGGGCTCCGTCTACCAGGCGGTGGACTCGAACCTCGACCGCGAGGTCGCCTTGAAGGTCCTGAAGCTCTCCTTGAGCTCGAACCCCGGCGAGTGCGAGAAACTCGAGCGCGAGGCCCGCACCACGGCCCTCATCAACCATCCCCACATCATCAAGATTTTCGATTTCGGACGCTCGCAGGGTCAGTTCTACATCGCGATGGAGTTGATCGGCGGCGGCTCGCTCGACGACCTCATCCAGACCTACGGCACGGTGCCTGAAAAACTGGTTCTCCAAGTGGGCGTGCAGGTCGCGCAGGGGCTCGAGGCCGCGCTGGCGCAGGGGTTGATCCACCGCGACATCAAGCCCGCCAACATTCTCTTCGCGGACATCGACACGGCGAAGCTGGTGGATTTCGGCCTGGCGATGGTGATGAGCGACGCCGCGCAGGCCCGCGGCGAAATCTGGGGCACCCCGTATTACATCGCGCCCGAGAAGCTCGACGAGCAGCCGGAGGATTTTCGCAGCGACATCTACAGCCTCGGCGGAACCTTGTTCCACGCGCTGGCGGGCCGCCCGCCCTACGAGGCCGAGAGCGCCTCGCTGGTCGCCCTCAAACAACTCAAAAGCCGGCCGGTGAGCCTCCAGGCCTTCGCCCCCGGGGTTTCGAACGAGACCGCCTACGTCATCAACCGCATGATGGCGAAGAATCCGGAGAAGCGCTACGGATCCTACCGGGAGCTGGTCGAGCACCTGCAATTCGCCCTCGAAAAAATCAACGAGCGCGAGTCGAATCCGCACGAGGGCAAGGTCATTCCCGTTCTCGAGGAGAAAAGCGGCGGATCCTGGCTCTCGCTTCTCTTCCCCGTGGCGGTCCTCATCGCCCTGGCGACTCTGGTGGCCTTGATTTTCCTGTTCCCGGAGGTTTTCCGCCCCGAGGAGTGACCGCACCTCCGGTCGCGTTGACGTCCACGGCGCCCGCGCTTTAGTCTGCGCGCGCCGAATGACGATCCTCGACCGCTACGTCCTCAAAAAATTCCTCGTCCCTTTCGCCTACTGCTTCTTCGGCTTTGTGGGCATCTGGTTCATCTTCGACCTCGCCGACAACCTTCAGGATTTCATCCAAGGCAAGGCGGGCGCGGATGTGCTTCTGGACTACTACGCGTCGCAGGTGCCCGAGATCATCGTGATTGCGCTGCCGCTGGGAACCCTTCTGGCGCTTCTCTACTCGCTCTCGGCCATGTCCCGCGCCAACGAGATCATCTCCATGCTCGCGGCCGGCCGCAGCGTGGTGCGCATCCTCGTTCCCCTCGTGGCCGCGGGTCTGGTCCTCTCGGGGGTCACCGCCTGGTTCAACTACGAGAGCGCCCCCCAGGCGACCGGCATGAAGAAAACGATGGTCGGCGACATCAAGCGCGGGAAAAAAAAGCAGCGGGCGATCAATGGTCATCTCTTCAAGAACCGCGAGGACCACAGGCTCTGGTTTGTCTCGCGCCTGTCGCTCGACGACGGCGTTCTCCGGGACCTCCAGATCGTCCAGCAGGATCCCGAGGGCCGCATTCTCGAGCAGTGGTATGCGGGCGAGGGGACCTATGACGCGGACCGCAAGGAGTGGAACCTGAAATTCGCGCGCCATGTGGTTTTCGACGAGAAGGGCGACATCGCCCGGTCCGAAATGCGGGACCGGATGGCGATCGGCGGTTTTTCGGAAACGCCGTGGCGGATTTCGAGTTCCCGCATGAACGCCGATTTCCTCTCGGTTCCCGAGTTGGAGGACTACCTGTATTTCAACAGCGATTTCCCGGAGGCCCGCCTCGCGCCCTACCGCACGCACTGGCACTACCGGTGGGCTCTGCCGACCGTTTGCTTCCTCGTCGTGTTCGTCGCCGCACCCTGCGGCATCGTCTACTCCCGGCGCGGCGTGCTCGGCGGGGTGGCCCTGGCGATCGGGCTTTTCTTCGCCCTCGTTCTCGCGAGCAGCCTCTTCATCGCGCTCGGCAAGGGCGGCCGCGTCTCCCCCTTCACCGCCGCCTGGGGACCGATGATCGCCTTTTTCCTCGCGGGTGTTTACCTTCTCTGGATGCGATCAACCAACAGGGACCTTCCCAAACTCCGGATTCCGGGCCTTTCGTGATGCAGGCGGACTGGGACATCAAATCCCGCGGGCACCATTGCTCGCGCACCGGGCGCGAATTCGCCGAGGGCGAATTTTTCTACACGATTCTCGTTCGCGACGGCGAAGGCTTCCGCCGCGAGGACATGTGCGAGGAGGCCTGGAACGAACGGAACGACAACATCGAACCCTTCTCCTTCTGGCGCTCGAAATACGAACCGCCCGCCCCGCCGCCTCCCGAGCCCCTCCCTCGCGACGATGCCGAGGGCCTGCTCCGCCGCCTGGTCGCCGAGAACGATCCCTCCCACCTCAACGTCCGCTACATCCTCGCCCTCATGCTGGAGCGCAAGCGGGTGATCCGGCCTCTCGAAAGTTCCGACGACGACATGCTCGTCTACGAGCATCTTGCCACCGGCGAGACGCTCGTCATCGCGAATCCCCGTCTTTCCCTGGAGCGGATTCCCGAAATCCAGCGCGAGGTGTCGGCGCTCCTCTCGCCCGCCCACTGAAATGGTTCCTCCCGCCGCGGACGCCCCGCTGCTTTTTCTCGCCCCGATGGCGGGAGTGACGAACACCGTTTTCCGCCGGCTTTGCAAAAACCTCGGCGCCGATGTGCTCACCACGGAGTTCGTCTCGGCCGAGGGCATCCTGCACCGCAACGAGCGCACCCGGCGCTATCTGGAATTCCAGCCCGACGAGCGCCCGCTGGGGGTCCAGCTTTTCGGGGCCGATCCCGCGCGTCTCGCCGAGGCGGTGAAAGCGGTCATCGACTGGGTTTCGCCGGATTTCATCGATTTGAATTTCGGATGCCCCGTCAACAAGGTCGTCGCCCGCAACGGAGGTTCGGCCCTGTTGAAGGATTGCCCGCTTCTCCAAAAAGTCGCCTCCGCCGTCGTGGCCGCCGCCGGCCCGCTTCCCGTCACCGCGAAAATCCGCATCGGGTGGGACGCCTCGTCCATCAACGCCCTCCAAACCGCGCGAATCCTCGAAGGGGAGGGGATCGCCCGCTTGGCCGTCCATGGACGCACGAAAGAGCAAGGCTACACCGGCCGGGCGGATTGGAACGTCATTGCGGAGGTCGCCGCCGCGGTCCGCATTCCCGTGATCGGAAACGGCGATGTCGATTCCGCGGCCTCGGCCCTCGCCCGGTGGCGCGAATCCGGCGTGGCGGGACTCATGGTCGGCCGCGCCGCCATGTCGCACCCCTGGATTTTTCAGGAAATCCGGCTCGCCCTCGCCGGCATCGAATCCGCCCCCGTCGTCGGCCTTCGCGAAAAGTGGGACTTCGTCATCCGCCACGCCGAACTCGAAATCGACTGGTGGAACGGCCAGATGGAGCAAGCGATGAAATCCATGCGCTCCCGTTTGATGGCCTACACCCGCGGCTTTCCCGCGGCGGCCCGTCTGCGCGGGGAACTCCAGCATGTGGACCACCTCGATCGCCTTCGCGAAATCGCCGCCGCCCACCTCGCGGCGCATCGCGAAGGCGCATGAAACGAGGAAAAATCTTTGCGCCCTGCCGCCTCGCGGGAATAGGATCGTCCCTTTGATGACCAAGCGACGAATTCTCAAAATCGGCTCCCGTCGGCTGGGTGGCCGCGAGTTGCTCTTCATCCTCGGCCCCTGCGTGATCGAGTCCCCCGCCTTCACTCGCCGCATGGCCTCCCGCATCCAAAAAATCTGCGACGGCGAGGGGGCCTCGTTCGTTTTCAAGGCCTCCTACGACAAGGCCAACCGAAGTTCCGGAAAATCCTTCCGCGGCACCACCCCGAGGGAGGGCTGCGAGCTCCTGGCCGAGATCGGCGCCTCGCTCGGCGTGCCCGTCACCACCGATGTCCACACCGCGGAGGAGGCCGCGATCGCCGGCGAATTCATCGACATCCTCCAGATCCCCGCGTTCCTTTGCCGCCAGACCGATCTCCTCGCCGCCGCCGCCGCCACCGGCCGGATCGTCAATGTGAAGAAAGGCCAGTTCCTCGCGCCTTGGGACATGAAAAATGTCGCCGCGAAACTCGAGTCCGCCGGATGCCGCGACTGGTTCTTCACCGAGCGGGGAACCACCTTCGGATACAACAACCTCGTCGCCGACATGCGATCCATTCCTTGGATGCAAAAACTCGGCGCCCAAGTGGTCTTCGACGCCACCCACTCCGTCCAGCGCCCCGGCGGAGCGGGCGATTCCACCTCCGGCGACGGGGAATTGGCCCCCGTCCTCGCCCGGGCCGCCGTCGCCGCCGGATGCGACGGCGTTTTTCTCGAAACCCACGAGAACCCCTCCAAGGCCCTTTCCGACGGCCCCAACCAGATTCCGCTGCGCGACCTCCCGCGCCTCGTCCGCCAACTCCGAGTCCTCCGTGAAGCTGTTTCTTAAAATTTCCACGATCCTCGTCGCGCTGGCGCTGCCGTCCCTCCACGGCGAACCCTCGCCGCAACCCTCGCCCTCCCCCGACTCCTTCGACGTTCCGGTTCCCGTCGGCATGCCGGTCAACGGCATCAAGGTCCCCTACTACGACGAATCCGGCCGCCTGGCCCTGCTCATCGAGGCCGATGTCGCCCAAAAATCCGACCAGACCACCGTCCACCTCGAAAACCTCCACCTGGAGGCCCTCGACGAGGACGACCGGAAAATCCACGTCGAACTCCCGAAGGCGGTGCTCGATCTCGAGACCCGCATTCTGACCGGCGACAACTCCGCCACCATCCGCCGCGAGGATTTCACCATCACCGGCGACACGATCGAGTTCGACACGAAAAACCGCTTCGGCACCCTCCGCGGCAACATCCGCATGGTCGTCGACACCGAGAATTCCAAACCATGAAAAATACCGCACCCTTTGCCGTCGCGCTCGCGCTCCTTCTCGGCGCCGCACGCCTTGTCACCGCGCAGGAACCCGTCCAGGAACCCGCGCCCGCCATCAACCAAATGGAGGGCGACGCCCAAAAAGGCCCCGGATTCTTCACTCCCATGGGCGAACGCCCCAAAGGCGCCCGCACCGAGATCACCGCCAACAAGGAAGCCTCGTTCGACAACGAAAAAAGCCTCGCCAGGTTCGAAGGCGGCGTCGTCGTGCGCGATCCCCAGTTCACCCTCACCTGCGACACCCTCACCGTCACCCTCGACAAGGACCGCAAAGGCATCGAAACCGCCGAGGCCCGCGGCAACGTGATGGTCGTGCAGGAATCCGAAAGCGCCAAGACCAACAAGGAAAAAGCCGTCGGCCGCGCCGGCGTCATGATCTACAAGCCCGCCACCGGCGAGGTCACCCTGCGCGAATGGCCCTCCGTCCAACAAGGCATCAACAACCAGGTCGCCACCGAGGCGGGCACCGTCATGATCCTCCGCTCCACCGGCGAATCCCGCACCATCGGCGGCAGCAAGACCGTGATCACCGATACCACCAAGCTCCAATGAGCGGCCAACCGGACGCCAAGGGAGCCCTCCTCCGCACCGAGGGGCTGGTGAAAATCTACAACGGCCGCCGCGTGGTCAACGGCGTCGACATCCATGTCCGCAAAGGCGAGATCGTCGGCCTCCTCGGTCCCAACGGCGCCGGCAAGACCACCACCTTCTACATGATCGTCGGCCTCGTCCGCCCGAACGGCGGCAAGGTGTTCTTCCAGGACGCCGACGTCACCGGCATGCCCATGTATCGCCGCGCCCGCCACGGCATGGGCTACCTCCCGCAGGAGGAATCGATCTTCCGCAAGCTCACCGTCGAGGAAAACATCCTCGCCATCCTCGAGACCACCGGCGCCCCGAAAAAAGAGCGCAAGGCCCGCTGCGAGGAGCTCCTCACCCGGTTCGGCATCGAACACATCGCCAAAAACGAGGCCCTCACCCTCTCCGGCGGCGAGAAGCGCCGCCTCACCATCGCCCGCTCGCTCGTCACGAACCCCTCCCTCCTCATGCTCGACGAGCCCTTCAGCGGCGTCGATCCCATCGCCGTCCACGACGTCCAGCAGATCATCCAGGACCTCCGCGCCCAGGGACTCGCCATCCTCATCACCGACCACAACGTCCGCGAGACCCTCAACATCGTCGACCGCGCCTGCCTCATCTACGAGGGCCGCGTCGAAAGCCAGGGCGACAAGGATTTCCTCCTCAACGACCCCATCAGCCGCAAACTCTACCTCGGCGAGTCCTTCTCGATGTGACCCGGCCCCGCGAAATTCCCGCTTGCCTCCGGGCGCGCGCCGCGAATTGTTGAAAGGCAAATCCCCCTCTCTCCATGCAGAACAAAACCTCCAAAAAAGTCTCCCACATCACGGTCGGCCACTTCTACGCCACCCACGCCGAAAAACTCGGCCTTCGCCTCGAGGGCAGCTCCCGCGGCCTCAACCGTCTCATCCGCGAACCCACCATCAACCGCCCCGGCCTCGCCCTCTCGGGATTCTTCAGCTATTTCGCCGTCAAACGCATCCAGGTGCTGGGCTCCGCCGAGCTCAGCTACCTCAAGAGCCTCGCCGCCTCCACGCTCAAGGAACGCGCCCGCGCCCTCCTCTCCCGCAACATGCCCTGCCTCGTCGTGGCAAGGAACGCCCCGGTCCCTCCCGCCATCCTCGAAGCCGCCGCCGAGTTCGAGACCCCCGTCCTGCGCACGAACATGATCACGATGAAATTCATCAACGCCGCCACCATTCTGCTCGAGACGGACTTCGCCCCCTCGACCACCGAGCACGGCAGCATGGTCAGCATTCTCGGCATCGGCACCCTCATCCGCGGCGCCAGCGGCATCGGAAAAAGCGAATGCGTCCTCGGCCTCATCGAGCGCGGCTACAGCCTCGTGAGCGACGACATCACCCGCTTCCGATCCGTCGAGGGATCCGAGCTCGTCGGAATGGCCGACGGCATCTCCCGATACCACATGGAAGTCCGCGGCATCGGCATCATCAACATCGCCTCGATCTTCGGCGCCGGAGCCGTCGTCCCGCAAAAAAAGCTCAACTTCGTCGTCACACTCAAGGATTGGCACGAGGTCGAGAACGTGGATAGGATCGGCCTCGACCGCGAAACCTATGAAATCCTCGGCATCAAGGTCCCACACGTCACACTGCCCGTCCGCACCGGACGCGACATTTCCAGGCTTGTGGAAGTCGCGGCCCTGGACCAGAAGTTGAAAGACATGGGAGAAAACAGCGCCCAGGAGTTCAACCAACGGCTCCTTCACATGATCAGCGAGCGCCGCAACCGATAAATGGGAATCCTCACGAAGAAAAAAACCACCGACGACGTCCTTCGCTGCTCCGGCGACGTGGTGATCGAAAACCGCAACGGCCTCCACGCCCGGCCCGCCGCGATGTTCGTCAAAATCTCCAGCCGCTACCGCGCCGAGGTCTGGGTGGAGAAGGACGGCGAGCGCGTGAACGGAAAAAGCATCATGGGCCTCATGATGCTCGCCGCCGGCAAAGGCTCGAAGCTCACCATCCACGCCGAGGGCCCCGACGCCGAAAAGGCCGTCGCCGAAATCAAAAACCTCGTCGAAACCCGCTTCGGCGAGGAATAGAGCCGAGCCGCCCATCCGTCCCCCGAATTCCTTGCGCGGGGCTTTTGTCCGGTCCGGGGCGTCCCTCGCAAACACATCGACGCAGCGTCGACAAAACCCGCGCCATGCCGCCTCCCTTGAACCGGGTGTCGAACGTCAACCCTGCAAAGGCAACCTGGAACATCCTCGCCAAGCGTCCGTCCCCGCCGATCGCGCCATCGATCACGTGATTCCCCTCCCGGAGACCAAAAGCTTCGTGCCATTGGAAAAAATTCCAGCAACCCGGCAGGGGGACGATTGAGAAAACCTCCCGCCGGCCCCCGGCCTCAGAAAATCAGGGATCCGACTCACCGATGTGTGCGGTGCCTCGAGGATACCCCGCGCACCTCCCCCGCGGTCCGCAACGCCATGCCTCCGGGCCGCAGCGACCAATCCCATGCCGGAAAAAAACCGCGCCCCCGACTCGCCGACCTTTCCTCGGCCACAGAGCCCCATCGCGGTCCGCCGGCGGGTTTGGCCCTGGAGAGCGCATCCTTTGAAGAAAACTCGGCGCATGGATCAATACCGCCTCCAGGAAGCCCCATCGATATATGATGCCATTTCTACAAGATTTCTGGACTTTTGAATTTCAAACATCGGCCCCTTTTTAACGGGAATTCTTGGTTGCCGCCTTGTGAGGATGGCACCGCGTGTCGGCGCCGGAATTGGGGTAATTGCGCAAACCGCTCCGGTCCTGACAAGCAGGACCCTCCTGGGTGTTCCGTTCCCGGAAAAATGCTCTCTTAATTGCGGCACACAGCCCAAAAAAATCCAATCAACATCTCAATTTGGTATGAGAAATGTCGACGGCCGGTTTGGCTGCGATTCGGGCACGATTTCGGTGCGATCGGAGCGGGAGCGAAGGTGTGAGGACCCCTACGAAAAAAACTAATCCCCGCTCTCCGAGCATCAGGATTTTTAGGACCTTGCGGCATGCCAAAACCGGCTCCCGCAATAACAATTATTTTCACCGATCGGTGAAAATAATTGTTGCGGGAGAGCTGGTGGATTGGGGGGGGTGGCGCGTGTTTTTGCGGCATGAAAATGGGACGCATCATCGCTTCATGCCAGTCGTGGAGCCGGTCCCAGGCTTGGAATGGTGTCAAAGACTGGTTTTTCGCTTTTCGGGAATCCGGTTTTTTTGGTTGCTGTGGGATGTCAAAGACGGCCTCCGAGGCACAATTATTTTCACCGATCGGTGAAAATAATTGTCGTGGGAGGGGAGGCGGATCGGGGATTTTTGTTGGGGCGGTTGTGGAGCAAAAATGGGAGGGGTCGGTGATTCCGCCTTGCTTTTTGGTTTGGACAGGGGCCGCCGCATCGTCGCGCGCTTTGGGCGTCTCCGTTTCATTCGATGGGGAGCGTCTCGCCGCGGCGGTCTCAAAACTCGCGCGAGGAGTGCGGTTGACGGGACAGGGATGATTTGCGGAGTCCCTTCGCTGAGTTGCTTTATGATTTGCT
>CAZVPK010000056.1:0-13639 GCA_964628505.1 uncultured Chthoniobacter sp. | reverse complement strand
CCACCGTCAACAACCTAAGAGAACCTATTCTCCCGTGAGAAAACTGTGACAATTAAAATCACCGATCGGTGAAAATAATTGTAAAGTTCCCGAGGCCGCGCCAATCCCCTCACCCAAAAATCTCCCGAAAAGATCGCTCGCCCGCGGAATGCTTCCGGAAATTCCGGGAGCAAAGAATCCAGCCCCAATCTATCAAAATCGCCACAGGCGAACCCGGTCAGCCGACGTCCACAAGCCAAGAGGGCTTTTTGTTCCACACCAAAAGTGACACAATTAAAATTACCGATCGGTGAAAATAATTGTAAAAACTCGGGCCGTTTTTCGAGTGATTTCACACTTTCATTTTTGCAAAGCCCTTCCCCTTCCCTGTTCAGAGACAAAGTCTCCATCGGAGTCTTTTCATCTCGAGCGGGAACGCTTTCATGAAAATATCCGAGCCAATGGCCCTATGGATCCGCGTCGACTTGATGTTCCCCGGCGATGATCCGCACCGTTGTCGGTGTTCCGAATGGCGCCGTGTTTCGCGTGGTTCCGCCGCTCGCCGGAACCGCACGGGGCCTTGGTGCTGAACCGGGTTGGATTCGTCAAGGATCATCGATCCGGAGCCTGTCTTGCAGCGAACCTGCGAACCTCGATCGGTCTGGAAACTTCGCGTCCCGAGCGACAAGGGCGCGTCCCAGCCCGGCCAACGGCCAAGGACTCGGTCCATCGCAACAAAACAACGGGGTTCCATCCCTTTTCGAGTGCGAAATCCCGCTGGAAGCCGCTCCAAAAGGGTCTTTTTTTTTGACCGCCAACCCGCGGAGCCGCCACCACGCACCCGCTTAAAAATCCCGCCCGCGCGGAAAATCCAACCTCGGCGCCGCTTCGGGGGTCCAGGGATTCAATTCAAAGTTCGACTCCTCGATCCGCACCCGCCACTCGCGGCAGAACCCCTGCATGCCCTCCACATCGATTCCCAAATGGCGCGGACCAAACGGCGCGATGTTCCGCTCTCCCAAATGAAACAACCGCGAGGCGGGCCCGAGGCGGCGTCCATCGGTCGGATGCCACGGCCTGGCGTGTTGCTTTTTCAAATGCACAAAGGCCCCGGCGATCTGGATGAGACCTTGGTAAAAGGCGCGATCCCCGCCGTCCGTCGCCAGCCACAGTTGCTCGAGAACATCGTGCGCCTCGTAATAGTCCCCCGCGTTGAAGCATTCGAAATACCCCGTATAGCACGGATGGAATCCCTCCCGCCGCGAACATTCCAACGTCTCCAAAAACGCCGCGACCCGCTCGTGTTTTTTCATCGGGCCTCGATTCCCAGGGCCTCGACGGTGCG
Source organism: uncultured Chthoniobacter sp. (assembly GCA_964628505.1). GTDB lineage: Bacteria > Verrucomicrobiota > Verrucomicrobiia > Chthoniobacterales > Terrimicrobiaceae > UBA967. Next base: position 12,315 of record CAZVPK010000056.1, on the reverse strand, counting down.
CGAATCCAACTTCCCGCTGACCGCCAATCCCCGCTCCGCTTGCCACTCCCTGAGCGCGGCGGCGAGATTGCCGCCGGGCATTCCGTTGTGCGGTCCCGCATAGAGACCGGCGGCGGCGAGCTGTTCCTGCGCGGTCCGAATCGCGGCGACCTGGCGGTTGATCCCCGCCGAAGCCAATGGCCCGTTCGGGAAAAACCGGCCGATGGCCGTGTAATCGGGCGCGGGCTCGATCGAGTCCAGTCCCAGTCTTGTGAGCGTTTGGTGGTTGAGTTCCCCGGTGACCTTGAGCTTTTCCGCGAGCTGGAATCTGCGGATCGCCGCATGCGTCATGCTCCCCGCGTCCCCGTCCACCGTCCCTTTGTAATACCCGGCCTCGGCGAGTTTTTTTTGGACGGCCCGGATCAACTCGTCGGCCGGAAGCGGCGCGGCAAACGCCAGCAGGCAGGCCGCCGCGGCCCATCGACGGAAAGCGGCCTTGATCCCTCGTTCAAACATGGACGCAATTTGTCCCCGCATCCGCTTGAAATCAAGCTCCGCGGGCGAGAATCACCGCCCCGCCCGTGGTTTTCCGCCGAACGGAGTTGCCGTTCCGGGCCCGGCCCGCTAATCAGATTCCCATGCGCAAAAAAATCATCGCCGCGAACTGGAAAATGAACATGACCGTCGCCGAGACGGTCGGCTATCTCGAGAGCTTCCGCACCCATGTTGAAGGCGTGCACGGTGTGGAGATCGTCATCGCCCCTCCCTTCACCGCCATCGCCAAGTTGTCCGAACTCCTCGGTGGCTCGCAAAAAATCAGCCTCGGCGCGCAGAACATGTATTTCGAAATGTCGGGAGCCTTCACCGGCGAGATCAGCCCCGCCATGCTTCGCGAGCTTTTCGTCCGTTTCGTCATCCTCGGCCACAGTGAACGCCGCCAGATTTTCGGCGAGACCGACGCCCTCGTGAACAAAAAGGTCGCCACCGCCCTCGCCTGCGGCCTCAAGCCGATCGTTTGTGTCGGCGAAACCCTCGAGGAACGCGATGCCGGACGCGAAAAAGAGGTTCTCGAGACCCAACTCCGCGGCAGCCTCGCGGGCATCACCGCCGAGCAAATGCTCAACACCGTCATCGCCTACGAACCCGTCTGGGCGATCGGCACGGGACGCAACGCCACGCCCGAGCAGGCTCAGGACGCCCACGCCCATGTCCGCTCCGTTCTGGCCTCGTTGACCGATGCCGCCACCGCCAACAAGGTCCGCATCCAATATGGCGGCAGCGTGAAACCCAACAACGCCGCGACGCTCCTGTCGCAACCCGACATCGACGGCGCCCTCGTCGGCGGCGCCAGCCTCGAGGCCCTCGCCTTCTCGGAAATCGTCAAGGCCGCCGTCGGGAATTAGCCATTCCGCGGCGAAGAAGGCCGGGTTAGAGGTTTCATTCCACCCGATGACCTCCGGAATCCTCCTCGTCCCTTTCCTGCTGCTGGCTTGGGCGTTTCAGAACGCACCGGCGGCGTCGCTCGATGACGCCTCCCGCTATTCCAACGGCCCATCCGGTCCCCACCACTGGATGTCCAACGGGCATCAAGGAGATCCGGAGTTCGGCGCGTGGTCCTTGGAAACCGAAGCGCCAAGCGGGGCGCCCGCCGGCCACTTCGTCGGCAGTTCGAGAAACATCGGGGGCGGCATCGACGCGGAGGGAAAATCCTTCGGCCTTTTCGCGAACCATGGCGGGGCACACGCCTCCGTTTCAACGGCCGTCCGCCGTTTTGCGAAACCCGCCCTCACCGCTGGCGACGTCCTGCGCTTCCATCTGGCTCTCGACAACATCGGCCCGGGCCACCGCGGCTTCGAGCTGCGCAACCACGCCGGTGTCGGCATTTTCAAGTTCGACGCCCATTCCGGCGCATTGCACATCAACGGCAGAGGCATCGACTCCCTGGATGCCGCCAGCCACACCCGGACGGTTCTCGCCGTCACATTCACCCAGCGGGAGCGCCACGTCGAATACAGCATCCATCGCCCGGGCGGCCACAGCGCACCGACCTCCGGACATTTCACCGCCGATTCCGGCTCCATCGCCGATGTGAAATTCCAAACCTCGGGCACCTCTCCGGGCGATGCGGGCAACCTTTACTTCAACCATTTCTCCCTCGCCACGGAACCGCGTGGCGACGCGCCGCTCGCCTTGGGCGAACTCCGACTCCCCGGCTTCGCGCCTTCCCATTTGCTCCGCTTCAGCGATCCCGCGGCAAGGAATGTCGCCCTTCGACACGCCGGTGATGATTTCAAAACCCCACACGCCTTGACGCGGGACGGCGATGGAGTTTGGTCGATCGACATCCGAAACATCCTCCCCGCCCCCGGGTGGCATGAATTCCAACTCGTCCTCGATGGAGCACCCGAGCCCGGTGGCAACCGTTGGCTCCACATCGACCCCGCCGGCCGGATCGCTCTCCCGCCGGCCGTTTACCTCCTCTGGCAAAGCGATCCGTCCACCACCATGACCGTCCACTGGCTCAACCAGTCGGCGTCGCGGAACCAGATCCGCCACCGAATTCCCGGCACGGAATCCTGGATTGCGCTCAACGCCCGCACCCGCCCCTTCCCCCACTCCGGACGCTTCCTCCACACCGCCGAGATCACCGGACTCGATCCCGATTCCACCAGGGAGTTTCAAGTCGATGGGTATGATGAAATCTTCCGTTTCCGCACAATGCCCGCCTCCCTGGACAAACGCCCCGTCGTGTTCGCCATTGGCGGCGATGTCGATGTGGGCCCCGCCGCCGAGGCCATGACCGCAGCAGCCGCCGCCAAGAACCCCGATTTTTTTGTCATCGGAGGGGACCACGCCTACGACGATGCCAAACCCTCAAACTCGTGGAGATGGTTCCGCCACCTGGAATCGTTTTTTCGAAACGCCCGCGCGCCCGATGGACGCCTGATCCCCCTTGTCATGGGCATCGGCAACCACGAGGTCCGCCACGGCTACGCGGCCAACCATCCCGATTTCGACGACTCGCCCGCCTGGCGCGTTCGCCACGCCCCTTTTTTCTATCATTCCTTCGCCTTCCCCGGGCCGGACACCCCCTACCGCGCCTTGGATTTCGGAGACTATCTGTCGCTCCTGATCACCGACACCGAGCATTCCAGTCCGGTCATCACCGGCGAGGATTCGCAAACCCGGTGGCTGGCCGCCGCGCTGGATGTCCGCCGCTCCGTTCCCCATGTCTTTCCCGTCCACCACGTGCCGGCCTACACGTCCCACCGTCCCTTCGAGGATCCCACCAGCCAACGCATTCGCCGCCACTGGGTCCCTCTCTACGAAAGCGCCGGGGTCCGGCTCGTCTTCGAACACCACGACCACACCTTCAAGCGAACCAAGCCCCTCCTCGCCGGAAAGGAAAATCCCGAAGGCATCCGCTATCTCGGCGACGGACTCTGGGGCATCGCCGCACGCCCCCCCGACCCCTCGAGGCCCTATCTCGAGGCCGCAAACGACAAACACCACGTCCACCTCGTCACCCTCACCTCCACCGGTCGCACCGTCGAGGCTTTGGATGCGGAAGGAAATTTCTTCGGCGGCCGCCTCGAGCAATCCCTCCCGGGAAAATAAAAAACGCGGTTTCGAGGCGCTCGCATCGCCTTCCACAACGGAGCCGAACACCAACGCCATCGCGGGCCGTTGAGTCCCTAATATCCGAAATCCCGAACCCCGGGCAATTCGTGCCTGGCGCATCCACCCATCGGCGACTTCGCCGGAGGGTTGCCTAGTCGCAACTTGCCGCCTAGCTTCAAGGGCCCGTTTCCTTTCGCCGGAATTTCAACCCCATCAAAAATCCCGCCCCATGCCTCGATTCCTCCTTCCCCTTTTGCTGTGTGCCGCCACGGCTTTCGCCGCCCCGCGCATCAATGAGGTCCAATCCACGAACACCGCGTTCCCCGACCAATACGGCCAGCTCATGGATTGGGTGGAAATCCACAACCCCACCACAAGTCCGATCGACCTGACCGACCACTACCTGTCGGACAGCACCAGCAACAGACTCAAATTCCGCTTCCCCGCCACCACGATCGGCGCGGGGGAATATCTCCTCGTCTGGTGCGGTCAAGCCACGGAATTCACCACATTGGGCCCCTACCCCGCCGGCCAGGTCCGTGCGGCCACCTTCAATATCAGCTCGGGCGGCGAACCCGTCGTCCTCACCGCTCCGGACGGCACCACCGTCATTGACGAATTTCCAGCCCTCGCCATCGGCGCCAACGCCGGCGTTCCCCGCTCCCTCGGGCGCGGCACGGGGGAAAACTCCTCCATCCTGTATCTCTTCAACACCCCCACCCAAGGCACCGCCAACACCACCCCCGGCATCGAAGCGATCCCCCTGGATCCGCCCATCGTCTCGCTGGCAGGCGGCATCTACACCTCGAACCAATCGGTCGCCATCCACTCCACCATCCCCGACACCACCGTCCGATTCACCCTCGACGGCTCGGACCCCACCGAATCCTCCCCCGTTTTCACCTCCCCGCTGGAGTTCGGCCCCGGCGGCAACAACTCCACCGGCTACTCGTGGATTCCCACCAATCAAGACGCGGCCTCGGGTTACCCCTACTACGACAATTGGCAATCGCCGAGCGGGCCCGTCGCCCGCATCCATGTCCTCCGCACCCGCGCGTTCAAGTCCGGCAGCGCCCCCAGCCGCATCATCACGAAATCCTACCTCGTCCACCCCTCGGGCACGGACCGCCACACCCTGCCCGTCGTTTCCATCGCCTCCGATCCCGCCAACCTCTTCGGCAACCAGTCCGGCATCTATGTCGCGGGCAACAACACCTACTCGACCGATTGGCCGAACACGCCGGGAGCCGTTGCGTCGGGCTTTTTTGCCAACTACTACCAAAGCGGCAGCGCCTGGGAGCGTCCCTCCCACCTCGAATTCTTTGAAAACGGCTCCACCCTCCTCGAGGGCCAGATCGGCCTGCGCATCAATGGAAACACCACCCGCAACCGCCCCCGCAAGGCCCTCCGCATCTACAACCGCAACCCCGCCGGCCCGACCACTTGGACAAACACGCAACTCTTTCCGGACCGCGACACCACCTCGTGGGACACCTTCCTCCTCCGCGCCGCCGGCAATGATTGGAACCAATCCCTCTTCCGCGACGCCCTTGTGAGCGCCATCGCCGCCCCGACCGGACTCGACCGCCAGGCGGCGCGCCCCGTCGTCCTCTACCTCAACGGCGAATTCTGGGGCATCCACAACCTCCGCGAGCGCCTCGACGAAGCCTGGGTCTTCCACAAATACGGTCTCGGCGAGGACCAGTTCTCCATGCTCGAGGTCACCGCCGGCGCCCCGAATTTCCTCAACGAAACCTCCGACTACAGCTGGCCGATCGCCGACCGGGGCGTCCCCGCCCTGCTCGACGACTACAAGGACATCCTCGTCCGCGCCGGAAACAACGAGTTCTCCTCCGAATCCGGCTACGCCTCGCTGAACTCCCGCATCGACCTCGCGAATTTCGCCGACTACTGCGCCGTCACCATCTGGGCCGGCAACACCGACTGGCCCGGCAACAACGTCATTCTCTGGCGCTCCGTCAACGCCACAACCACCCCGGGAGCCAATCCCCGCCTCGACGGTCGCTGGAGATACATCATCAAGGACAACGATTTCGCCCTCGGCCTCAACCTCCCGTATGTCCCCGGCCACAACGAAAATGTCTCCGAAATGGCGCGACACGACACGCTGGCCTACGCCACATCGCCCTTCGAAACCTCGTTCGCGAACAATGAAATCGGCACCCGCCTCCTCCGGAAAACCCTCGAGAATCCCGTCTTCAAAAACCAATTCATCAACCGCTTCGCCGATCTCCTCAACACCACGCTCTCGGTGAACGCCACCACCGCCCAACTCGACGCCCACATCGCCGCCTACGCACCCGCCGCCGCCGAGCACTCCGCCCGCTGGCCCACCCCGCTCGCTTGGAACAGCGAGGTCGAACGCATCCGCACCTACCTCCAGGTCCGCACCGGCGCGGTCCGCAGCCACATCGCCTCGAAATTCAACACCGCCCAAATCCCGCTCACCGTCTCGGCAAATTCCACCCAGGGCGACATCACCGTCAATTCCATCACCCTCGGCTCCACCACTCCGGGCGTCGGTGAAACGCCCTTCCCCTGGACCGGCGTCTATTTCCAAAACATCCCCGTCACCGTCACCGCCACGGCCAAGCCCGGCTATCGCTTTGTCTCTTGGTCCACCAGCACCACCGCCAATGGAAATGTCACCGCCTCCGACGCCGCCTCGAACTATTCCTCGTGGTCGAACGGCGGCAACGAGGGGACCGGCTTCGGCCCCTGGTCCATCAACACCTCCACCGGCAACAGCGGCAAGGCCGGCACCTTCCTCGACAACGCCCGCGGCGGTTGGGGACTCTACGCCAACGACGGGGAAACCACCTGGGTTTATCGAAACCTGTCCACCCCCCTCCAAGTCGGCCAAACCTTCACCGCCCGCCTCCGCCACGGCTCGGTCTCCGACCCGGGAGCCGTGGGCTTCGAATTGTCAAACGCCTCCGGCGAAATTCTTTTCCAGCTTCGGCTGCCATGGTGGTCGCAAACCTACGAAATCAACCAGAACCCGACCGACATTCCAGCCACCACCGCCCCGCTCGTCGTCGAAGTCACCCTCGAGGGAAACAACTCCTACACCGCGCGCATCACTCCGGAGGGTGGCGAACCCGCCATCGTTTCCGGCTCTCTCATGCGCAACGATTCGGCCATCGAGCGCGTCCTCGTCTTCAACTACTCGGCCGGCTCAGGCGGCGGATCCGATGTTTTCGTCACCAGCCTGCAGGTGGCGGATCCCGCCGCCTCGGGCGGCGAACCGACCCCCTACAGCGCAAACGCCACCATCACGGCAAACATGACATCCTCCCTGTCCTTCACCGCCTCCTTCGAACTCGAACCCGCCACCAAGCTGGTCGTGGAAACCCCGCCCGCCGCCATCCCCGGCACCGCCCTCGCCTCTCTCCGCGTCAAAGCCGTGAACTCGATCGGCGATGCCGATGGAAACTACGACGCCCAACCCGTCACCCTCGTCATCACCGGACCGAACGGCTTCCAGCAAACCTGGAACGCCACCACCACCGCGGGCGTCGCCGAATTTCCCGGCATCGTCCTGCCTTCCACCGGCGAATATTCCCTCGCCGCCACCTCCGGCGAACTCGCCACCGCCATCCCGCAAACCTTCTCCCCGAGCGCCTCCGCACGGTTCCTGCCCGGGACCAGCGCCCCGTGGAACAACCCCGCGAACTGGGACATCCAAGCCGTGCCGAACAACAACCTCGCCACCGTCACCTTCGCCGCGCCGGACAATCAAACCGCCAACCGCGATGCCACGCTCGAAGCCCCCGTCACCATCGCCTCGGTCGTTTTTGAAAACGGAGCCAGCGCGTTCCGCAACCGCATCAACGGCACCCCCGGCAACCCGCTCACCTTCTCCTCCGCCAACGGCACCTCCTCCATCACCGTCGCCGGAAACGGAACCGGCCATGCGAATCTCTCGGTCGAGGCGGGGATCGTCGCCCAAAACGACATCGTCCTCGACGTCCAAAACACCGCCGCGGGAAATTCCGAATACGGCGCCCTCCGCCTCCAAGGCCTCTGGAGCGGCCCCGGCGGCTTCATCAAACGCGGCCCCGGTCTCGCCGGCCTCACCGGCACAGGCAAAATCTTCTCCGGAAACATCACCATCGAGCACGGCGCCCTCACCTTCTCCGAGCCCGCCGTCTCCGAGAACACCGCCGCCCGCTACACGGTCCTGCCCGGCGGACAACTCCGCCTGAGTTCGACCGGAAACCCGCGCCATTACAGGTTCTCCGGCCCGATCCATCTGGCGGGCAATGGCCGCCTCGGCGTTCCCGACAACGAAAACCTCGGCGTTCTCGGCGCCCTCCGTCTTGAAACAGGAACCACGGGCGCAAACGCCTTCGTCGAAAATTCCGTCGTCCTCACCGACCACGCCGACATCCATGTCCCCGCGCTGAACACCGTCACCCTCAACGGCACGCTCGCCGGCAACTCGACCCTCTCCAAATCCGGCGGCGGAACTCTCCACCTCCCCGCCTCCACCTCGGGCTTCGAGGGCGGCATCGCCGTCCACCGCGGCACTCTCCACCTCGCCGCCAACCTCGGCTCCAACCAAACCCTGGAACTCGCCGCCGAATCCACCCTCGCCGGCAACGGCGCCTGGGGCGGGCTCCTGCGCCTGCCCTCCGGCTCGATCCTCGCGCCGGACCTCGCCGCGGGCCCCCTCCAAACCCACACCGTCGAGACCGAACCCGGCGCCCTGGTTTCCATCTCCACCACCAACCAAACGCTCTCCGGCCTGTATCCGCTTCTCAATGTCACCGGTTCCTCCACCGGCCTCGAAAACCTCGCGCTCGCCGCCATCCCTCCGCACCATCCCGAAACGCGACTCGTCCTCGACGGCAACACCCTCTCGGCCCTCGTCGCCCAAACCGCCCGCGAAGCCTGGCTCCTGGAAAACAATCTTCCTCTGGATTCGACCGAGGAATCCGACCCCGACTCCGACGGCATTTCCAACCTCGTCGAGCGCGCCTTGGCGATGAACCCCAACGCTCCCGAGTCCACTCCCCCCGCCGGGATCTCCTCCGCATCCGGCAACGTCACCGTCACCTACCGCATCGCCCGCAATCAAAGCGACCTCGCCGTCACCCCCGAACGCACCGCCTCGCTAGCCGAAAATTGGATCGAGGCCTCCTCCGAAATCCACGACGACTCCCATCCTCGATACCAAGTCCGCCGCGTCACCCTCCCCGCCGCCCAAGCCGGTTTCCTGCGGCTCAGAATCACCAAATCGGTCGAGTAAACCCCAAAGCAAACGCCCGCGGCATCGGTCCTCGCCGGCGCGATCGGCATGGATAAACGTTTCGCGAGGAGGGCCCCGCTTGTCGGGGCCGCAGCGGTGGGTTTGCGCCAACCGCCCCGGACCCGACCAACAAATCCCTTTCGGACGTTTTGCGGGAGGGGGCGCTTGTTTAGAGATCGGGCGCCCCGCCGCGCTTCACCATCGCGAGCCGCAGCGGCGGCTCTCGCGGATCACCACCGGCTCGGAGCGATAAACGACCGTCGGGGGATAATACACCGGCCGCATTTGCTGGTAGGGCTGCATGTAAACAGTCTGCGGTTGCCGATACACGACCACCGGCCGCTCGTAGTAAACCGGCGCGGGGACGACGTAGGCGGGAGCGCAGGCTGGCTTGCCCCAATAAAATCCCGCGCCGTTGCCGAGGGTGAAACCCCAGGACTGCGCCTGGGCGCTAGCCGCGAACGCAAATGCGGCCGCCAGGCTTGCAAGGAGGATGGTTTTTTTCATGGTTTTTGGCGAACCGGTTTTCGAACGGCTCGAATCGACCGTAGCGCCAGTCCCGGGGGCGTCAAATTGCAGGCGCTGGAAATCAAGAAATTGCCATGCCTCCCGTGACCGCTCGCGCCGCCTTCGAAACCGCTCGACCCCGAAAACCCGCCGCCGGGCGGATTCGGAAAAAAAACCGGTTCACCAAGGGTTCGGAACAACCACCCGGCGGGGATGGCCGTAGGCGTCGTAGGAATCGACGACCACCGGGTAGCCGCCTTGGCGACCGGAATACATCGCGGGAATCCCGTGGTTGGGCGCGCCGTGGTCGACCAATTCGTAGGAATCGTATTCGCCCTCGGGCCCGCGGAATTGGTCCGCGGGTTCGGGCCGGCCGGGATGGAATGTGCCGGGGTTGCCGAAGCGGACGAATTCCCGCTCCGGCGCGCAGGAGCACAGCAGGAAAAGGGTCGGAAGCCACAGGGCGGTTTTCAGAAAGGCTGTTCCGTTCATCTCCGCAGGTTTGCCATGAACTCCCATCGCCGCACAATCCCGAGCTTTGTCCGAACGCGGGTCGAATGTGGTTGCCGCGCGATTTCGCAGAGGGATAAATTTCCTTTTCCATGACCACTCCAGAGGACGCGCCGGAAGAGGCCAAAAAAATTTCCGTCAGGCCCAGGCAATTTCGCGAACCGGCCCCTCAGCCTCGGGAAACCCCGCAACCGCCGCAGGAACCCGGCCCCAAACCCGACAGCGGAGAACGAATTTTCGAGGAGGTGGCGAAACCCGCCCCCGAACGCAAACGCCCCTCGCCCGCCCTTCGTCCCGCGGACCCGATCGATTCCAAAAACGCCGCGGATCAAACCTCCACACCGCCCCCGGACCAAGCCTCCCCCGGCGCCGACGGGAAGAATCCCCCCGGCGAGACCCGCCGTTCCCAGCGCGGCAAGCGTTCCAAGGGCGCCTTGGGAGCCCCGGTTCCGCTCGGCGTGGCCCTCGTTTTCGCGATCGTGCTCACCGTTCTTGCGGGATTTTATTTTTACTCCGCGGGATCCCGAGCGGGCTACGAGGAGGCCGAAGCCGCCGCGACCAAGGAAAATGTGGAATTGACCCCCGAGTTCCTCGCCCGTCTCGACCGGGCCCTGGACCTCCTTCAAAACGGCGACGGGGCGGCCGCGCTGCTCGAATTGAAGGCCCTGGAAGCCGAGGAACCCGACGTGGCCACACTCTCCCTCCTCATCGCGAACGCGGCGCTTCTGGCGGACGATTCCTCCGAGGCCTCCGCGCGGATCGCCGAATCCATCCGCAAGCGCGAATCCGTTTCCGACTCCCTCACGCTCCAAGCCATCGTCGAGGCCAAACTCGCCACCGATTCCGATTACAGAAAAATGGGCAGCCCGAAAGTGCGCATCGAGCAACTCCTCCGGCAGGCCATCGCCGCAGACTCCTCGAACGCCCGCCCCTATTTCGAGTTGGCCACGCTCAAGCGCTTCGAACAAAAACACGACGAGGCCCTCGAACTCCTCCGCTCCGCCCAATTCCGCCTCCAAGCCGCCGACAGCCGCGCCGTCACCGATGCCGCCATCGCCCTCACCGAATTGCAAAGGCTGCCGGACGCCGATTTGAAACCCCTCGAAAATCCCGCCCCGGTCCCCGGGGAAATTTTCGCCGCCGCGTATGCGGCGATGCGCCTGGGCGATTTCGCAAAGGCCTCCGCCCTCCTCGAAACAGCCCGCGGGTATTTCCCCGCCCCGCTCTTCCGCCAGGTTCTCAAGGATCCCGCCTTCCTGCCCTACACCAAGGAACCCGCCCTCGCGGACTTTTTCAAAACCCACACCCAACCTCCAAAAAAATGATCAAGCGCCTTCTCCACACCCGATACCGCGTCGCCGACCTCGACAGGACCGTCGCCTTCTACCGCGACGTCCTCGGGTTGAGGGAAACCCGCCGAAGCCGCAGCGGACGCGGCTCGGAGCTGGTTTTCTTCCAGGCCCCCGAAAGCGACGAGGAAATCGAAATCTGCAAGTTCGACGAAAGCGGCCCCGTCGTCGTCGGCCCGGACCTCACCCACCTCGCCTTCGAAGTGGACGACCTCGAGGCCTTCGCCGTCCACGCCGCCGCCCACGGCTACCCGCTCAGCGACGGCCCGCACAAAACCTCCAGCGGCTCCGTGATCGCCTTCATCGACGCCCCCGAGGGCTACGAGATCGAACTCATCCAGCCCGCCCCCCGAGCCTGATGGAATTCGATTGGGCCAATGGCTGGTCCGGCCCGCCGGGTCCCTCGCGCTCCGAAATCGAAGAGTCGTTCGAGGACCCCTTCAGCCTGCGAATCCTGCCGGAAACCGACCTCTCCCCCGGCCGCGAGGCCCGCTACTTCTGCCTCGGCAGGACGGTCTCGGGCCGCGCCCTCTTTTCGGTTTTTTGGACGGACGGAAAAAACCACCGCATCGTTTTCTCCCGCCCCGCCACCGTCGACGAGGAGGCGTTCCTGGAACGCAAGGCCCAGGAGGCCACGGCCTGACCATGCGCGTCGTTTCCAAATGGGACGCGATTCCCGAATTCGAGTCGGACGACGCCGAGCGCGGGTTCTGGGCCTCGGCCACGCTCGATGCGCGGTTGATGAACTCCTCCATCCTGAAGTCGGACACTCGGGAATCCAGCACCGTCACCCTCCGGTTCGATCCCCGCATGCTCGCCCGCATCAAACGCCTCGCCCGCTCGCGCTATCTGAACTACCAGAGCATGATCAAGCAGTGGCTCGGCGAGCGGCTTGAAAAGGAGCTGTAGCGGCCGCGGCCCACACCGACGGCTGTTGGCTTTTCGACTTTTAAGGGGGATCAGAGTTTTTTTTCAAAAGCCTCGATTCCCACAAAACGCCCGGGAAGGCCCTGATTGTCATACCGAATTCGAATGTTGCTTGGACCCTTTGCGATTGGGTGCTGCAAACACGGG
>CAZVPK010000055.1:6265-13662 GCA_964628505.1 uncultured Chthoniobacter sp. | reverse complement strand
GTTTTTCAAACCGGTTCGCAGGAGGGGACCGCTTGTCGGGACCGGGGCGGCGTGTTTGCAATGACAATTCCGGTCATGACAAGCATGCCCCTCCTCCACAAAAGCAAAACCCGTCTTTTCGCTGCGGTCGCTGCGCCGCCGTGAGAAACCTCCGGGAAAGCGCGCCGCTTGATGCGCGGGGCGCGGGATGCGAGTCTGGCGGGAGTCGATGTTCGAGATCAAAGAAAAGCCGAAGATGGTGGAGCGCGCCCTGCTGGTCGGGGCCTACACGCGGGAGGAGGAGCGGGCGGAAAGCGCGAGCTTGCTCGAGGAGTTGGCCGAGTTGGTGAACACGCTCGGGATTCCGATCGTCGGACGCGAACTGGTTCATCACCGCGAAAACCACGCGCGGTTTTTGATGGGAACGGGCAAGGCGGAGGAGGTCGCCGAGCGCGCGAAGGCTCTGGAGGCCGATGTGATCATTTTCGACAACGAACTCACGCCCTCGCAGCAGCGGAATTGGGAGCGGCTCGCGGGCATGCTGGTCATCGACCGGCAGGAGGTGATCCTCGACATTTTCGCGAAGCGGGCGCACACCCGCGAGGCGCGGCTGCAGGTCGATCTCGCCCGCATGGAGTATTCCCTGCCGCGGCTGGTGCGGGCCTGGACGCACCTCGGAAAACAAGGCGGCGGCATCGGCGCGAAGGGCGAGGGCGAATCCCAGCTCGAACAGGACAAACGCAAAATCCGGGGCCAGATCGACCGCCTCAAGCGCGACCTCGCCGCGGTGAAGCGCCAACGCGCGACGCAGCGCAAGGACCGCAAACGGGCGCCGGTTCCGAACGCCGCCATCGTCGGATACACGAACGCCGGGAAATCCTCGCTGCTCCGCGCGCTCACCGGCGCGCAGGTTTTGGTCGAGGACAAACTCTTCGCCACCCTCGACACGACGACGCGCAAAATTTCCCTGCCGAACCACCAGCCGCTGCTGCTCACCGACACCGTGGGGTTTGTGCGCAAGCTCCCGCACGGGCTCGTCGAGGCGTTCAACGCCACGCTGGAAGAAGCGGTGCTCAGCGATTTTCTCGTGCATGTGCTCGATGCGAGCCAACCGGAGGTTTTGGAATTTTATGAAACCACGCGGAGCGTCCTGGCCGAACTCGGCGCGGATGCGCGAAGGACGCTTGTGGTTTTCAACAAGATCGACCGCATCGCCGATCCCGACACGATCCCCGCACTGCGGGCAAAATTTCCCGAGGCGGTTTTTATTTCCGTAAAAACCGGAGCGGGCCTCGAGGCGCTGGTGGAGCGGATCGCCGAGTTTGTCGCCGACGATTTGTTGACCCTGGAGCTTCGCATTCCGCAGGCGAGGTCGGATTTGATCGCCCGGTTGCACCGGGACGCCGACATCCGGCATTCCGACTACGAGGGCAACGATGTGCGGCTGCGCGTGCGGGTGTCGCCCCGCGCGGCGAAGGTCTACGCGGATTTCCGCGTCGAGTGACGTCCGGCCCGCCGGGGGAAAGAATTTGCCATCAGGGCGCTTCTGGCCTACGGGTTTGAAGATCCGTCAATTTCCCATGAGCACCCCGAACATCCGCTTTTTCAAAACAATCGCGATCGCCCTGTCGGCGGCCGTCGTTTCGATCCTGACAATCTCCCTCGCATCGGCCCAGGATTCCGCGGCGAACGGGGCCGGACTGGAACCCGGCTACATTTCGGTGATCGACGCGGCGGGCGATGCCAAAATCCTGACCCCCGACCAACCGGACGGGGCGGTCCCCGCCAAAGGAATGAACTTGCGGATCGGCGACACGGTGGTCACGGGCACCGGCGGCAGGGTGGGTCTGGCTTTTTCCAACGGATCGCTCTTCGAAGTCTCGGAAAACAGCCGCTTTTCGGTTCAGGAGTTCCTTCAGGAACCGTGGAAATTCTCCGTCGAGGAGTGGAAGGCCCTCGAAAACGAGCCGACGACATCGCGCACGAAGGTTTTCGTGGAATACGGCGAATTGGTGGTGAAGGTGAAAAAACTCGACGCCGGTTCGTCCATGCAGGTTTCCACTCCGCTGGGCGTGGCGGGCATTCGCGGCACGACATTCCGGGTGCGCGTCGTCAGGAATCCCGATGGGTCTCCAAGATCGGTCACGGTGCAACTCGTGGAAGGCCGCGTCAATTTCACCCCGCAGGGCGGCGGGGAACCGACCCAGATCACCCCCGGCAACAGCCTCACCGTTGCTGTGAATGTGGGCGAGGACGGCATCATTCAAATCCCGCCACCCGTCGAGGAACGGCTCGCACCGGAGGAGACCGCCATCATTCAGGAGATCATCCAACGGTTGCTGGAAAACAATGAAACCCTGGGCAGCTTCGGAGATGCCCCGGTGGCTACCGGCGAAGGGGGCGACAGCCGCCCGCAACCCGATACCAATCCTCCCGCGCCTCCGCCGCCTCCTCCCCGTCCCACTCCCACCCCGGTTCCGAGCGGGTTGTGAGAATCGCCTTGGCATTGCTTCTTCTGGCCTCGATGGCCGGGCTGTCCCTGGCCCAGGATCCTCTGGAGTTTTCCGTCGGGAATTTTTCCTTCGAGCGTCCCGCCGAATGGCGATGGGTGCCGCCCGTCTCGCCGATGCGCAAGGCCCAGCTGGCTGTTCCCGGCGCCGACGGCGGATCGGCGGAGGTGACGTTTTTTCACTTCGGGCCCGGCCAGGGCGGCGGAATCCAACAGAATGTGGACCGCTGGTTCGCCCAATTCGGGAATTCCAACACCTCGCAGGAGGAGACGGTCGCCGGCCCGACCCGCATCATCCATGTCGGCGCGGAAGGAACCTTCCAAAGCGGAATGCCGGGCGGTCCGACCACGCCGCTCGACGGCTACGCGCTCCGGGGGGCGATCCTCGAGAATGCGGAAGGCGGCAATGTGTTCGTGAAAATGACCGGACCCGCCGCGGTGGTTCACGCCGCCCGCCCGCGTTTCGACGAAATGGTCCGCGCCGCCGCCCTGTCCCCCCGCCCCGCTTCCAAACCATGAAAAAAATCCTCGCCGCCCTTGTGACGGGAACGATCCCGTTCTGGACCGCACTCGCCGACAACGGGGCGCTCGAAAACCTCCTCGCCCTCCCGCCCGAATTCCAAAACGGTGTTCTGAAACTCTCCGCGGACGATTGCGACCCCGCCCCGGAACGGTGGTATGTGGCCGCGAAATCCAACTCCAAGGACGGCGGCTACCACAACCTCGAGATGGCCTCCGGCCAGGTTCTTTCCAACAAATCCGCCTTCGGCCTCTTCCGCTCGTTGGGATCCTCAAAAACGGTTTCCATCGACAAGGTCCAATTCGATTCGCGTGACGCGTTCGACCTCGCGCAACGCTACGCCAATGCGAACTCGAAAACCATCGCATCCGCCAGCATGGTCCTCACCCAGCAGGGCGGGGGCGCCGCTCCGATCTGGTCGGTCTGGTGCTACGCGCCGAACGGAACCTACTTCGGACAGATGCAATTCCTCGCCACCAACGGCTCCGTCATCTCCAACGACGCCTTCCCGAAGGAACCCTGAGCGCTTTTCCCGGATGACCACCCGCTCGCGACGCCTCGACGGGGCTTTGGTGGCGGCGGGCCACTTCGATTCCACCGCGGCGGCCGCCCGCGCCGTGATGGCCGGGCAGGTCCTCCTCAACGGCCGCACCGAGACAAAACCCGGCACCCCGGTCCGCGACAAGGACACCCTCGCCCTGGCCCCGAGGGAAAAATACGTCGGCCGCGGCGGATACAAGCTGGAAGCGGCCCTCGACGCCTTCGGCATCGACCCCTCAGCCAAGGTTTGCCTCGACGTGGGAGCCTCCACCGGCGGCTTCACCGATTGCCTCCTTCAACGCGGCGCGGCCTTTGTCCATGCGGTCGATGTCGGCAAGGGCCAACTCGACTGGCGCCTCCGCAACGATCCCCGCGTGCGAAGCCTCGAGGGCCTCAACGCGCGCTTCCTGGACCCCTCGGATTTCCAACCCGCGCCCCAACTGGCCGTTGGCGATGTGAGTTTCATTTCCCTCACCGCCGTTCTGCCCGCGGTCTTCCGCGTCGCCGCGCCCGGAGCGGACCTGGCGATCCTCATCAAACCCCAATTCGAGGCCCCCCGCGACATGGTGGGCCGCGGCGGCATCGTCCGCGACGAGTCGGTCCGCCGGGAATGCGTGGAAAAAATCCGCGCGTTTGTTCTGGCATCCGGCCACGAATGGTTCGGCCACATCCCCTCCCCGATCACCGGACGGGATGGAAACATCGAATATCTCGGCCACGGCCGGACCCGCCCCGGCGAATTCCGCGACGCCCCCGCCGGACCATGATCCTCGAGACCCTGGAATGGTGCGCTACACCGTGCCCATGGTTCGCAAGACGCCGCGGGTTGCTCGCGGCGCAAATCGCGATCCGCCATCGCGCCAACCGCTGCCGAGCCGCCTGGAAACCCCACCTCGACGCCTGCCGGCAATTTGTTGCGGATACCCTTGGCTCCGGTCCGCGCCTGGAAAATCTGGTCATCCTCGGAAGCGGACACCTCAACGATCTCGACCTCCGCTTTCTGCTCTCGCGCTTTGAAAGAATCACGCTGGTCGATGCCGTGCATCCGCTCGAAATCCAAATCCGCGCCAAGTTTTCCAAAGGCCGCCTGAATTCCGTCACAGCCGATCTCTGCGAACCATCGAAACCCGTCGCCGACCTCGTTTCGAGATCGGATTGGACCATTTCGAGTTGCTTGCTCTCTCAACTTCCGCTGTTCGCGGAGACGGACGGGGCCCGCGCCATCCTCTCGCGGCATCTGGAGCTGCTCGCCACAGCCCCGCGCTCGATTCTCATCACCGACGTCGCGAAACGGGCTTCGGGTGAAAACGAATGGACATCCCTGTCGGGAAACGCGCGCCTCCCGGAAGCCGATGCCGAATGGATCTGGACCATCGCGCCGCCGGGCGAGAACGGCCCCGTCGCGGAGGAGCGGTTGGTCCGGGCCCTCCGAAATATTCCACCCGGGTTGGTGTTTGAAATCGACGCCCGCCAAGGCGAGAATTTCCCCAGATGAGAACCCTCCTCCACCTCGCGGGAATCGTCGTCGTTCTGACCCTCTCCGGCTGCCAATCCGTGAAGGAAAGCCTCACCCGGGTCCCCGGCAAGGAAACGCATGTCTACGTGAACGCCC
This sequence comes from uncultured Chthoniobacter sp., assembly GCA_964628505.1. Taxonomy (GTDB): domain Bacteria; phylum Verrucomicrobiota; class Verrucomicrobiia; order Chthoniobacterales; family Terrimicrobiaceae; genus UBA967. The sequence continues at coordinate 8,502 of CAZVPK010000055.1, read as the reverse complement.
CCATCCCTCCCGAGACCGGCATCGCCTCGTGGTATGGCGGACGCTGGATCGGCCGCCTCACCGCCAACGGCGAAACCTACCGGCAGGGCGACATCACCGCCGCCCACAAGCGACTCCCCTTCCACACACCGGTCCGCGTGACCGATCTCAAAACCGGAAAATCCATCATCGTCCGCATCAACAACCGCGGCCCGTTCATTCGGGGCCGCATCATCGACCTCAGCGTGGACGCGGCGAAAAAACTCGGCACCTACGACCGCGGCATCGCCAAGGTCCAAATCCAGGCCCTGCGGGAAGTGCCGGTCATGCGCTATCCGAACCGGCGCGCCCTGCTCCCCCGCCCCGCACCGACTCCCGAGCCTCAGTAATACATCGAATACCCGCGGTTCAGCTCGAGCTTGAGGCGCCAGAATTTCCGCCCGGCCCCGTAGTCCAGCAGGTTCACCGCATGGTCGTCGCCAATCCTCGTCTGGTCGCTGTCCGCCATCGCCTGGAAAAACGGATTGGTCAGCGAATCCGTCGACTCCAACCCGAAGCGGAAGTGTTGCGAATACGCGGCGGGAAATTTCCAACCCAGCTCCCATCCGGGCTGCGGAGTCGGCCCTCCGTAGCGCGGAACGAAACTCACCGGCCGCAGCGAGAGCCGGCGCGGGAAAAGATCCGCGATCGCCGTGTCCGAGCCGCGCTCGGGATCCGCGCCGTCGAGATACAATTGCACCAGCGATTTTCCACCCAATCCGGTCGCAAAGGGGTTGTTGCCCTTCGTTCCAAAGAAATACTCCTCCCACACATCGGCCAGAAGGTTGTTGTCGAAATCGTCATCCAACTGCTCCGGCAGCGAGAGGAGCGAAACCGAAATGACCTCGAGCGGTGTCGCAAACGAGTAGCCCCCCTCGAAAACCAGATCGTTGAAACCCAGCACCCGCACCTGCGCGCCTTCGCCCAGTGCGATCGCGGAGTCGAAGACATACCTCGACCCGTTGGCGTCGTAGAGTTCGTATTCGTCCATCATCCCGTATTCGCCGGGAATCCCGAGCCGCCCTCCGTGGCCGACCGTCAGGTCCACCAGCAGCGTGGGCCGGGGCGCGGGCGCGGAGACCAGGCTCGCCGCCGCCGTGCGGGCCGAATCCAAAACGGACGCCGACGGCGCGCTTTCATAAAGCGCCCCGATCGTCCCCTCCGCGAGAAATTGCCGGATCGCATCGATGGGCATCGGCATCGTGGCGGGAATCTCCGTGAGGTTCCCCGAAGCGAACGCCTCGATCACCGCCGCATCCGGAGTCGGCGGCGCGGTCACAGAACTCGCGAACTCGTAAAAATACTCCGCCACGGAAAGAAGGTCCGCCACTCCCGGCGCGGGCGAATCCGCGAAAACCGCCTCGCGCACTTCCGCCACCACATCCGCCACCGAATACGCGGCCTTCGGCGTTTCCCCGTCGAACGGGGCTTCCAACGCCGCCAGCGCCTCGCGCGTGAACGGAGTCCTCCCCGCATCCGCCGGACGCGCCGGGAACACCGTGGGCTTCTCGATCCCGAGCATCGACCCGAGTTTCGCCTCGACCAGCAGCGCAGCCAGGGTTTCTTCCACCGTCACATTCGCAGTGGCCGTGACCGGCGCGGGCGAGACCAGCAAATCAAACTCCACCGTCGCCCCCCCGGCGAGCGTGTCCCGGCGCGGAACCAGATGAACCACACTCGCGGGAGTGGAAAACGAGCTGATCGCCGTGACATTCGCCGTGGACCGTCCCGCCGGAGCCGGCGCGCGCACCACGAACCTCGGCATCGCGCCCGTGACTGTCGAAGCCCCCGAACCGAACAATCCCGCGCCGCCGTTCATCGCGTCCAGCGCCGCTTTCAATCCCGCCGCCGTCACATTCGAACCGAGCGCCGCGGACACCCCGCCGCGCTGCAGAGACAGGGTGCCGGACTTCGGCCGATAGGCCTCCCGCAAGTCCCCCTCGAAGGCGATCGGCTCGGTGTTGATCCCCGCCAAACTCTCGGGTGCATCTGGAAACACCACCACCGCACCCATCTCGCGTCCCCCCGTCCCCAGCCCGCCCGCCAACTCGAAATTCGGCGGCGTGCGCAGGGTCAACAACGGATCCGGTTCCCAGCGCACCCCCGACAACCGCGCCGACGAGACGGTTCCGACCGTGATCGCACTCCCGGCCGCCATCGCGCGCCCGTCGAGCGTTTGCGCCGTCACAGGCGTTCCCGTGACCGGATAGGCGTCCTGC